>NZ_JAJJBY010000002.1:0-328905 GCF_022625245.1 Bacillus sp. TL12
TTACATAAAGGCTCGGTAGCTCAGTCGGTAGAGCAGAGGACTGAAAATCCTCGTGTCGGCGGTTCGATTCCGTCCCGAGCCACCATTTTGAAATAGCAAGCCGGCTTAGCTCAATTGGTAGAGCAACTGACTTGTAATCAGTAGGTTGGGGGTTCAAGTCCTCTAGCCGGCACCACTTTCAAAATGAGCCATTAGCTCAGTTGGTAGAGCATCTGACTTTTAATCAGAGGGTCGAAGGTTCGAGTCCTTCATGGCTCACCATTTATTTTTAAATTTCATGCGGGTGTAGTTTAGTGGTAAAACAAGAGCCTTCCAAGCTCTGGTCGAGAGTTCGATTCTCTTCACCCGCTTTTCTATTGGGGGCCTATAGCTCAGCTGGTTAGAGCGCACGCCTGATAAGCGTGAGGTCGATGGTTCGAGTCCATTTAGGCCCACCATTATTCCGCAGTAGCTCAGTGGTAGAGCTATCGGCTGTTAACCGATCGGTCGTAGGTTCGAGTCCTACCTGCGGAGCCATATTATATAGAGAAGTACCCAAGTGGCTCAAGGGGCTCCCCTGCTAAGGGAGTAGATCGCTAACGCGGTGCGAGGGTTCGAATCCCTTCTTCTCTGCCAGAACTGGCCCGTTGGTCAAGTGGTTAAGACACCGCCCTTTCACGGCGGTAACACGGGTTCGAATCCCGTACGGGTCATACTTAAAGAGATAGCATAGTCTGCTATCTCTTTTTTGTGTTCACCAGTACTCAACCAGAAATGCCCTTCCTTAAGAACGTGCAGGAAAGAGCCAAGGGGGGATTCACGGTTCTGAAATTCCATGAGCAATTAATAGTAAAAAAATAAAAATAGATAGCAGTATAAAAAATATGCCATTAGATATAACACTGAAAATCACTATACTAGTTTTCTTTGTCATAACTCCTAAAATAAGGGCGATTATAAATCCAATATCTATTATAAAGAATAAAATCATGCTAATCTGTAAATTGATAGTTGGATATAATTTTGTTGTTATAAAAACGAGTAGTGTAGCGATAAGTAACGAAATTATCCAAAGTATGGGGATAGCTATTTTTTTACTTTCTCGAATGTTATTCTTCATAATATCACCTCTTTCCACTTTCCTAAATTACACAAATCTTTCGTAACAGAAAGATAATCTTTTCAATATAACAAATCATATATTTTTATATTGAAACACACTATAGAATGGAGTGATGGTATGGATTTTGAAACCTTGTATCGAACCTATCAGCCGTTGATTTACGCTGTTGCTTATCGCTTGCTTGGCTCTGTTAGTGATGCGGAAGATGTTGCACAAGATATACTTATTAAAAGTCAACATGTGAACCAAGAATCACTTAGAAATAAGAAGGCGTATTTAATTAAAATGACGACAAACCATTGTTTAAATATATTGCAATCAGCTCAGAAAAAGAGAGAAGTATATACAGGGGAATGGCTTCCAGAACCGGAAATAGATACGATGAAGCTAAATCCTATGGAAACTATAATTCAAAATGAAAGAGTATCCTATGCATTTCTTGTACTGTTAGAGAATTTAACACCTCTTGAAAGAGCTGTATTTGTCTTAAGGGAAGCTCTCAGGTACGATTATCGAGAAATAGCGGAGATTTTAAACAAATCAGAGGCGAATTGTCGAAAGATTTACAGCCGTTGCAAAGAGAAGATACGGCCTGAAATACCAGTACATCCACAACAATCGGATCATACAGAAAAAATGATACATACCTTTATTAGAGGCTCAGAAACAGGGGATTTTGAGGAATTTATTAATTTACTGACAGCAGATGCAACCCTCGTTACTGATGGAGGTGGTAAAGTGCGTGCAGCTATATTTCCGATTCTGGGTAAACAACGTATTCAAATGTTTCTGGAGGCTATTGCTTCACGAGGATTCTTCCAATTGGAGGTTCTCCCAACTATAATAAATGGTCAATTTGGTATTTTAGCAAGGAATAAGGGACGTGCAGAAAAAGCCATATGTTTTGAGTGGAATGAAAGTGGAGAATCTATTAGAAGAATCTATATTATAGTCAATCCTGATAAATTAAAGCATATTCCAGTTCTATAGCATGAAATTGAAAAAAGAGGTCTTTATTTTAAGATCTCTTTTTGTATTTTGTCACAAATGGAACAGCTAATTTGTCTTATAAGTGACAGGATATAAAAAAGATGCTATGCATGTTGTTTATTAGAGTTTCTGTTGGGAATTAAATATTTTACGGCAGATATTGATTTTCAATAATACATGAAAAATCTTGTTAAATATCCTGGTGTCAAAGTACAAACTAATTTGATTTGATGGAGGGAATATACAATGGAAACGAGATTTTTAATGGGAAAGGTAAATCCAGAAGGTTATAAGGCAATGGCGGGATTAGAAAAATACTTGATGACTACAAGTATCGATGAGATATTGAAAGAGCTAATTAAAATTAGGGCTTCTCAAATTAATGGATGTGCGTATTGCATTGATCTCCATACGAAAGATGCGCGAAAACTAGGGGAAACAGAGCAACGTATTTATGCGCTTAATGCTTGGCGTGAGACACCATTCTTTACGCAGGAAGAACGTGCGGTGCTTGCTTTAACGGAAGCAATTACATTAGTAGCGGAAACCCATGTTCCTGATGAAGTATATGAAGAAGTAAGAAAATACTTTGAAGAAAAACAAATTGCTGAAATCATTATGCAGATTGTCACTATTAATGCATGGAATCGAATTGGAGTTTCTACCCGTTTAATGCCGGAAATAAGATAAGGTCTTGAATAAAAAGCTATTCTTTCTAGAAACGCTATCGAAAGAATAGCTTTTTATGTAGTATTACACGAAAATAAGTTTTCACAATCTAAAGAAAAGGTTTACATTGAGATTGATTCCATACCTATTATGATAACTTTCTCCTATATGTGAAAAAGTTCACAAATAGGTCATAATTTGTGAATAAATTCACAATGATTCGTGCTACAATATGTGTGTAAGGAAGTTAAACAACATTAAATTAGTACTTTAATTAATTACTTAAACAATCATAATAAATGTGAACAATAGAGAGGGGAAATTACCATGAAAAAAGGTATCAATCGCGTAGTATTAGTAGGAACAGGAGCTGTAGGTTGTAGTTATGCTTACTCAATGATCAACCAAGGTGTAGCTGAGGAATTTGTACTTGTTGACGTAAATGAAGCAAAAGCAGAAGGAGAAGCAATGGACTTAAGCCATGCGGTACCATTCTCTCCATCACCAACAAAAGTTTGGAGTGGTAGCTATGCAGATTGTAAAGATGCAGATTTAGTTGTTATCACTGCTGGATTACCACAAAAGCCAGGTGAAACTCGCTTAGACTTAGTTGAGAAAAATACAAAAATCTTTAAACAAATCGTTCGTAGTATTATGGATACTGGATTTGATGGTATTTTCTTAATCGCAACTAACCCAGTTGATATTTTAACTTACGTAACTTGGAAAGAATCTGGATTACCAAAAGAGCGTGTAATCGGTTCTGGTACAACTTTAGACTCTGCTCGTTTCCGCTATATGCTAGGTGACTACTTAGATGTAGATCCACGTAACGTTCACGCATACATTATTGGTGAGCATGGTGATACTGAACTTCCAGTATGGAGCCACACTACAGTAGGTGTACAAAAATTAGAAACAATTTTAGCGAACAACGAACAATACAACCAAGATGATTTAGATAAAATCTTTGTAAATGTACGCGATGCAGCTTACCACATTATCGAGCGTAAAGGTGCAACTTACTACGGAATCGGTATGTCACTACTTCGTGTAACAAAAGCAATCTTAAACAACGAAAACAGTGTGCTAACTGTATCTGCATACCTAGAAGGTCAATACGGTGAGAAAGACGCTTATGTAGGTATTCCAGCTGTTATTAACCGCGAAGGTGTGCGTGAAATCGTTGAGCTTGAATTAAACGAAGAAGAAAAAGCGAAATTCGCTCACTCTGTAAAAGTATTAAAAGAAACAATGGCACCAGTACTTTAATAGAATTGATAAATGATTCAGAAGCAGGAAGCTGCTTCCGGCTTCTGAATTTTTATATAAAGCAGTATAAATTCCTTTTCCAGTTCCCTTGTATATCCCCCAAATATACCCCTTTTGCTGGAAAAGGGCCGTTTATAGAAAAAAGCACTCTATACGAAAATAGAGTGCTTTTTTCTTATATTATTACAAGTGAAATAATGATCTCAAATAAAACGCTTTCAATGAATATTCGTCAAAATTCGATATATTTTATCAAAAATTTAAATATTACCTTTAATTCCCACGAAAAAACGTATATTTATTTAAAAATACACAAGGATATTTCAGTTTTTCGGCGAATGTTTACAAAGTAATAAAAATTCTGTCATCTTAGTGAGGTGAACATATTGAGTGTAACAAATTGTATAGAAGAGAGTTTGTATGAATTTCATTCAAAGAAGTGTTATGAGAGCTATAACATATTTGGCGCGCATCTTGCAGTAGAGGATGAAATACAAGGCGTACGATTTACAGTATGGGCTCCTCATGCAAAAGTTGTGAGTGTAGTTGGAGATTTTAATGATTGGGATGTTGAAGGGCATCGGATGATACAAATGACAGAAAAGGGTATTTGGTCATTGTTTATACCACATTTGGAAGAAAACGAAATATATAAGTATGCGATTGAAACCAAAAGTGGAGAAACAATTTTAAAAGCAGACCCCTATGCAAATTACGCAGAAGTAAGACCAAATACGGCATCTGTTATTTTTGATATAAGGGGATACAAATGGAACGATAACAATTGGTTCCGCAAGAAAAAAAGAAAATCAGTTTATAAAGAAGCAATGACAGTTTATGAATTGCATTTTGGATCATGGAAAAAGAAAGAAGATGGCTCTTTGTACTTGTACCGAGAAATGGCAGAGGAGCTCATTCCCTATGTAGCGGAGCATCAATTTACTCATATTGAAATTATGCCGCTTGTTGAACACCCGTATGATCGATCTTGGGGATATCAAGGGACTGGATATTATGCGGTAACAAGTCGTTTTGGTACACCGCATGATTTCATGTATTTTGTCGATGAATGTCATAAATATGGAATCGGTGTCATTTTAGATTGGGTACCAGGGCATTTTTGTAAAGATGCTCATGGTTTGTATTTGTTTGATGGTGCACCGACCTATGAATATAAAGATTTGGATGTGCAGGAGAATCAAGTTTGGGGAACAGTAAATTTTGATTTAGGGAAACAGGAAGTACGAAATTTTTTAATTTCAAATGCATTGTTTTGGATGAAATATTATCATATCGACGGCTTTCGTGTTGATGCGGTTGCGAATATGCTGTATTGGGAAAAAGAAGGCAGGCAGCAAAGTAATGAATATGCGGTTTCCTTTTTACGTGAGTTAAATGAGGCCGTATTTGCAGAGGATGAAAAATTTTTGATGACTGCAGAAGATTCTACAGCTTGGCCGCTTGTGACCGCTCCAACTTATGAAGGTGGACTAGGGTTTAATTATAAATGGAATATGGGCTGGATGAATGATGTACTGAAATATATGGAGTGTGCGCCGGAATACCGGAAATATATTCATGAGAAAATGACGTTTTCTTTGCTATATGCTTACTCTGAAAACTTTATATTGCCGCTCTCTCACGATGAAGTCGTTCACGGAAAAAAATCATTGTTAAACAAAATGCCGGGAGACTACTGGGAAAAGTTTGCACAGCTTCGTTTATTATATGGGTATTTCTTTACGCATCCGGGGAAGAAATTGCTCTTTATGGGCGGAGAATTTGGTCAGTTTGATGAGTGGAAAGATCTTGAGGATCTAGATTGGAATTTGCATGATTTTGAAATGCATCGTTCTATGCATGATTACTTTAAAGTGCTCATAGCATTGTATAAGCGCTCTAAGCCACTTTGGCAGCTGGATCATTCGCAGGAGGGATTTCAGTGGATTGATGCTGATAATAGAGAACAAAGTATTTTCTCGTTTATTCGTAAAGGAGATAAGGATGAAGATATCCTTGTCGTTGTATGTAATTTTACGAACATTGTGTACGAAAACTATAAAGTGGGCGTACCAGCATTCCAGTATTATAACGAGATTTTAAATAGTGATGATGTAACATATGGAGGCTCAGGACAGGTGAATAAAAAACGTCTGAAGGCAATAGGAGAGCCGTATCATAATCAAGAAGCTCATGTAGAAATAACAATTCCACCATTTGGTGTATCTATTTTACGACCAGTGAAAACGAGAAAGGGGAGCAAAAAACAAGATGGTTCAAAAGCAGACGTGCGTAGCAATGTTACTAGCAGGAGGAAAAGGTAGCCGTTTAAGTGCCTTAACAAAAAATTTAGCAAAGCCAGCTGTTCCATTTGGTGGCAAGTATCGAATTATTGATTTCACTTTAAGTAATTGTGCAAACTCTGGTATTGAAACGGTTGGAATTTTAACACAGTATCAGCCACTTGAGCTTCATAGTTATATTGGAATCGGTAATGCTTGGGATTTAGACCGTGTGAATGGCGGCGTGACTGTATTGCCCCCGTACTCGGAATCTTCAGGAGTGAAATGGTATACAGGAACAGCAAGCGCGATTTATCAAAACTTAAACTATTTGCATCAGTACGATCCTGAATATGTTCTGATTTTATCAGGGGATCATATTTATAAAATGGATTACAGTAAGATGTTAGATTACCATATTGAAAAAGAAGCAGATGTTTCGATTTCTGTTATTGAAGTACCTTGGGACGAAGCAAGTAGATTTGGAATTATGAATACGAATGAAGAGATGGAGATTGTTGAGTTTGAGGAAAAACCCCAGTTCCCAAAAAGCAATCTTGCCTCGATGGGCATTTATATTTTTAATTGGGCAATCTTAAAAGAATATTTAGAGATGGATGCAAGAAATCCAGAGTCTACGAATGACTTCGGAAAAGATGTCCTTCCTCTTTTACTAGATGAAGGAAAGAAATTAATTGCCTATCCGTTCCAAGGATATTGGAAAGATGTTGGAACGGTTAAAAGTTTATGGGAAGCCAATATGGACTTGCTTCGTGATGAATCTTTATTGCAACTAAATGATCGTGATTGGCGCGTTTACTCAGTTAACCCAAATGAACCACCACAATTTATAGCTGAGGATGCCAAAGTAGAAGAGTCATTGATAAATGAAGGATGCGTTATTGAGGGAGATGTAAAGCATTCTGTTTTATTCCAAGGTGTAACGGTAGGAAAAGGTAGCCTAGTTATTGATTCCGTTGTTATGCCAGGGGCTCGAATTGGAAAAAATGTTGTGATTGAAAAGGCGATTGTTGGCTCAGGGATGGTAATTGAGGATAATACCGTAATTCGATCAGAAAAAAATGTAGATGAGATTGTATTAATCGCAGAAGGCAAATAGACAAAAGGGGATGAGATACATGGGAGAATCAATGTTAGGAATTATTAATGCAACGGGGAGCTTTCCTTCTTTAAAGAAAGTAACAGAACACCGTTCACTAGCTGTACTACCATTTGGAGGACGTTATCGTCTCATTGATTTCATGCTTTCGAATATGGTTAATTCTCATATTCATAGCGTTGCGATTTTTACAAGTCATAAAAATCGTTCCTTGATGGATCATCTCGGATCAGGAAAACAATGGGATTTAGATAGAAAACGTGACGGCTTATTTTTATTTCCTCCGAATTGCCAATGTGATCAAGATGAGTTTGGTTCTTTCGCTCATTTTAGAAGACATATTGATTATTTTCTACGTAGTAGACAAGAGTACGTTGTCATTACAAATAGTCATCTTGTCACAGCGATAAATTTTCAAGCAGTGTTAGAAAGACATATACATACAGAAGCAGATATTACGGAAGTGTGTCATGAAGGAGTTCCCCTGCAAACCTATGTGCTTAAGAAACAGTTATTATTAGATTTATTTGAAACGTATAAAGATATGGAGCATTATAGTTTATTTGATGTTGTTAGAGAAAAGCGGGGGGAATCATTGTACATTGGAACATATGAACATATGGGATATGTAGCGGTGATCGATTCGATTGAAAGTTATTATAAACATAGTTTAGAGATTTTGCAGCCTTCGATTTGGAAACAGTTATTTACGAAAGAAGCACCGATTTTTACAAAAGTAAAAGATGAACCACCAACACGTTATATGAAAGATGCTAAGGTGAAAAATACAATGATTGCAAATGGAAGTATTATTGCAGGGAAAGTTGAGAACAGTGTTGTATTTCGTTCTGTTAAAGTTGGGAAAGGTTCCGTTATTCGAAATAGCATCATTATGCAAAAGAGCCAAATTGGAGATAATTGTATATTAGACGGTGTTATTATTGATAAGGATGTTAAGATTGAGGATGGTGTGATTTTAACAGGAACACCTGATAATCCACATGTTGTGGAAAAGGGGAGTATCCAAAGTCAAAATGTTACTAGTTATTCTTGAGAATTAAAAACTGGTAAAAACCTTCATTTTAGGTGGAAGAGAGAATCCGGCGATGGATAGAAGCGGTCAGGGCCTTTTTTGGCCCCATGCCGAGTTAAAACCAAAAGGAGGAAACGAGTGGAGGACTTCTTTTGGTTTCATAGCCGAAATTTCTATGTAGGAAAATTGAAATAGAGCCATATAGCCAGTGGAATTAGGTTCACTGGCTCATCATGATATGAATTTAAAATTTGAAGGGAGGAAGCTGTAAGAAGGGCGGCCCGAGATGTACACGCTTTTCAGGCAGTGGAACAACACGTGAATATTTTATTTGCAGTATCAGAATGCGTACCGTTTATTAAATCAGGAGGTTTAGCAGATGTTGCGGGGGCACTTCCAAAAGAATTGAAAAAATTAGGGGTAAATGTCCGGATTATACTTCCAAACTACAGTCTTATCCCTAAGCATTTACGAGAAGCATGTACGCTTCATAAGGTAATTCATGTTCAGCTTGGCTGGCGAAACCAATATTGCGGTATTTTAAAAGGGGAGCAAGATGGGATTACGTATTACTTAATCGACAATGAGTATTATTTTAAAAGGGATTCTCTGTATGGGCATTATGATGATGGAGAACGTTTTTCTTTCTTTTCTAAAGCGGTGTTAGAGTGTATGCCGCATTTAGATTTTGAAGTGGATATTCTTCATAGTCACGATTGGCATACAGCGATGGTGAATTTTTTACTACGTGAAAAATATAGGGACAACCCGTTATATGAACATATTAAAACCGTTTATACAATTCATAATTTGCAGTTCCAAGGTGTATTTCCACGTGAAGTTATGCATGATTTATTGGAGCTTGGTGATGAATATTTTCATAGTGAACAGCTTGAATTCTATGGGAACGTTAACTTTATGAAAGGTGGCATTATCGCTTCAGATTGCATTACAGCAGTTAGTCCGACATATAAGGAAGAGATTCAATACGAATTTTTTGGTGAAAAACTAGATGGTTTGTTGCGTAAATATAATGATAAGCTGAGCGGGATTGTAAATGGCATTGATACGAGCGTATATAATCCGAAAACAGACGCATTTATTACTGCGCAGTATGATGCTGAGTCGCTATATGATAAGCAAGAAAATAAACGTGCATTGCAGCGTTACTTTGGTTTGCCAGAAAAAGAAGATACACCAATCATTTCAATGGTAACGAGATTAACAAAACAAAAAGGTCTCGACTTAGTGCGTACTGTCTTTCATGAAATGATGGAAGAGGATGTACAATGTATCATTTTAGGATCAGGAGATTCTGAGTATGAGCAATTTTTCGAGTGGATGGCATATGAGTATCCAGAAAAAATAAAAGTGTATATTGGTTTTAATGAAGAGTTAGCACATCAAGTATATGCAGGTAGTGATTTGTTTTTAATGCCATCACTATTTGAACCGTGTGGACTTGGACAGCTCATTGCACTGGCGTATGGTGTTATTCCAATTGTCAGAGAGACTGGAGGATTGAATGATACAGTTCAGTCTTATAATGAGAAAATGGAGACTGGAAATGGCTTCAGTTTTAGAAATTTTAATGCTCATGACATGTTACATACGATTCGTCGTGCGCTGAAGTATTATCATAATAAACCGGTATGGGATCAGCTTGTAAAGCAGGCGATGACAGAAGATTATAGCTGGAAAAAGTCGGCTCTTGAATACAAGGAACTATATAAAAGTTTGCTGAAACACTCTTAGGTGGTGAAAAAATGTTTACTCATGTTGAAAGCTTTAAAGCAGCTTTTTTAGAAAAACTAGAAACGATGTATGGAAAAAGTTTCAAAGATTCTACAAGTCGTGATCAGTATAATACACTTGGACATATGGTACGTGAGTATATGAATCAGCACTGGATTACAACAAATGAAAGGTACCGGGCAGGGAATCAAAAGCAAATGTATTACTTATCTATTGAGTTTTTACTTGGCCGTTTGCTTGGTAGTAATTTACTAAATTTAGGAATACGAGATGTATGTGAACAAGGTCTTTCAGAACTTGGAATTTCCTTGAAAGAATTAGAAGAAAGTGAAGCGGATGCAGGGCTTGGTAATGGAGGACTTGGCCGCCTTGCAGCCTGTTTTCTTGATTCATTGGCATCTTTAAATCTTCCTGGACACGGATGTGGTATTCGTTATAAGCATGGTTTATTTGATCAGAAAATTGTCGATGGATATCAGGTGGAGTTGCCTGAACAGTGGCTTCGGCATGAAAATGTATGGGAAGTCAGGAGACATGATCAAGCTGTGGAAGTGAGTTATTTCGGACAAGTGGAAGCTGTGCAAATCAATGGTCGTTTAGAATTTCGTCATACTGATGCGGAAGTCATTATGGCGGTTCCTTATGATGTTCCGGTTGTTGGGTATGAAACAGATACTGTGAACACACTTCGTCTTTGGAATGCAGAACCAGTTCCTTTCCCGCAAAACTGTAAAGATATTTTGAAATATAAACGCGAAACAGAAGTGGTATCAGAATTTTTATACCCAGATGATACGCATGATGAAGGGAAAATACTACGGTTAAAACAACAGTATTTTCTTGTATCTGCAAGCTTACAAAACATTGTTCGCATGCATAGAGAGCGAAATGGGACGCTTCGCAATTTGCATGAGAAAATTGCAATTCATATTAATGATACACACCCGGTCCTTGCGATTCCAGAGCTCATGCGTATTTTACTAGATGAAGAAAAACTCTCTTGGGAAGAAGCATGGGATATTACGACCCAGACGATTTCTTACACGAACCATACGACATTGTCAGAAGCGCTTGAGAAGTGGCCGATTCATATCTTTAAATCGTTATTACCACGGATCTATATGATTATTGAAGAGATTAATGAACGGTTTTGTCATGAATTATGGGAGCGATATCCGTATGATTGGAAGCGGATTGAAGACATGGCGATTATTGCACATGGTCTTGTAAAAATGGCGCATTTAGCAATTGTCGGAAGTTATAGTGTAAATGGTGTTGCAAAAATTCATACGGAAATTTTAAAACAGCGTGAAATGCGATTGTTTTATGAATTTTACCCAGAAAAATTTAATAATAAAACAAATGGGATCGCGCATAGACGCTGGCTTATGAAAGCAAATCCGCAGCTTACCAATCTTATTTCAGAAGCGATTGGAGAGGAATGGAAGAAGCAGCCGCAGGGATTACAATTGCTACAAGATTACCGGTATGACACTGCTTTTCAAGATAAGTTACAAGATGTAAAGCAAGAGTGTAAACATATTTTAGCAGAGCGTATCCGCAACACAATGGGTGTTATTATTGATCCAAGTTCCATTTTTGATGTACAAGTGAAACGATTGCATGCTTACAAAAGGCAATTATTAAATGTGTTACATATTTTATATTTGTACAATCGTTTGAAAGAAGATTCTAGCTTTTCGTTTTATCCGCGTACATTTATTTTTGGAGCGAAAGCATCGCCAGGCTATTATTATGCGAAAAAAATTATTAAATTAATAAACGAACTTGCTAGAAAGGTAAATGAAGATCCGTATGTAAGTCAATATATGAAAGTTATCTTTCTAGAAAACTACCGTGTTTCACTAGCTGAAGATGTTTTTCCAGCAGCAGATGTAAGTGAGCAAATCTCAACGGCGAGTAAAGAAGCATCCGGAACAGGGAATATGAAGTTTATGATGAATGGAGCAATTACACTCGGAACACTGGATGGAGCCAATATTGAAATTAGGGAAAAGGTAGGAGATGAGGCCTGTTTTATCTTTGGCTTAACAGCGGAAGAAGTGCTTCATTATTATCAAAATGGTGGCTATCGTGCAAATGATTATTACCATCACAATATGCACATTAAAAAAGTAGTGGATCAGCTAATAAATGGTTTTTTCCAAAATGCCGGAGCTGAATTTGAAGCAATTTATGATTCTCTTGTCATCCAAAACGACGAATACTTTGTTCTTCGTGATTTTAGTCCATATGCAGAGCGTCAAGAAGATGTAGGAAGAGCATATGAAAACAGAAGAAAGTGGCTAGAAATGTCAATCATTAACATTGCACAATCTGGGTACTTTGCGAGTGATCGAACAATCCTGCAGTATAGTAATGAGATTTGGGGTATTGGGGATAGGGTTAAGCTTTCGTAAGATGAAGATATAAATTAAAGAGTTTGCTTTTTAGGTGGGAGCGGAGATCTAGCCATGCATAGAAGCGGTCAGATCCCTTTTTAGCCCTATGCCAAGTGAAGACAAAAGGAGAAAAAGAGTGAAGGTCACTTTTTTCCTCCATAGCAGCGACTTATATGTCTAAAAATCAAAATGAATGTATAGAAATCATATAGAGTCCCTTGTGAAGATTTGGAGGGGCTTTTATTTGTGGATTGGAGAATATAAAAATAAGTACGGTATATTTTAGTATTGGATTCTTTTTATTATGAAAAAAGTGGATAAAGTAATTATGAATCGAGGTGGAAGTATGCAAAATAGCTATGAACTTCCGAAATTAGAAACAAAGCGTCTGCTACTAACAAAATTAGATATGTCTCATTTAGACGATTTATTTGAAGTCTATTTGAATCCTCAAACGACTACATATGTACCTCGAAATGTACATAAAAATAAAGAAGAGACTCAAAGTTTATTAGAGAAGATGATAGAAACAACAAAGGAAGGTAAGTCTTTTGTTTGGTCCGTTATTTTTCAGGAGAATCAAAAAGCGATAGGAACCTGTGGTATTTGGATATTACCGCACAGTAGTGCTTCTTTAGGAGCAGTTATCAGTCCGTTGTATTGGGGAAATGGCCTCATTGTTGAAGCTTTAGAAAAGCTCATAAAGTTTGGTTTTCAGGAGTTAAGTTTGAATCGTATTGAAGGAAGATGTGATGTGAAAAATATAGCGTCTGAACGAGTGATGCAAAAGTTAAAGATGACCTATGAAGGAACATTGAGACAAAGTGTGAAAATTAATGAAAGATATTGTGATTCTAAGGTATATTCTCTTTTGAAACAAGAATATGATAGTTCCCGGTAAAGTCAAACAGCTTGGAAACTTCCAAGCTGTTTTTGGTTATTTCACTATAGAGATATAATGCGTCACCGAATACAGCATACCAGTTCCACCATATTCCTCCGTAGCAAAGTATGAGAATGTAAAGAAACCCGTAGCTGCAAATAGTAGAACAAGAAAAATTGCAAAGAAATATTTTAGCATGTATGGTCCCCTCATCCGAAATTAGTTACATATATTATTATAATATATCATCATTTTATTTCCAAATGTTTCCGGTTTAAAAATGAGAAGTCAGACATGTTTTGTATGTTGTCATAGCGTGATTGTTGGTGATAGATTTTGTGTTTTTCGTAAATGTCATGTTGTGATGAACATGTGCATACTCCCAGTCATGGTCATTAAAATGCACTTTGCGCGGTGGAAGAAGCGGGACGACATCGAATAAATTAACAAAGCGAAAGCTACTTGCTACTTGCATTTTATAGTAGTTTCGAAAAGTAATATCGCCAACTTTTGGAGAAGCGAAGTTATAGAGACCATATTGTGCAAACGCGGTATTCACTCGTGCGTCTAATATGTGCAGTGTGGCAAGTGCCCCGCCTAGGCTATGTCCTGTGGCGAGCAGCTTTTTATGTGATGGCAAAGAGACGAGCATATCCATAATCGTATCACGGCATGATTCATAAATAGAGAGAAAGCCGTTATGGACGTTCCCGCTGTTTAATGCGTATGGATAAGGTTTTTGGTTTACAAGTGAATCAATCAGCCACTCAGGATCCGTTTGTGTTCCCCGAAAGGCAACAATGATGGTATCTTCAGATTCTAATATGAAGCCAAACCATTCTGTTGTTTGCATTACCTTTGCTTGAAAACCTTGTACATATTGAAAATCATCAGGTATTTGAAAAACACCATTTTGTTTATATTGATCATATGTTAACTCGCAACAAGAAGCTAACAATATGGCAGTATCTTTATCAAAGGATAAAGGAGCACGCATCAAGGAAGCCCTCCTTAAGAAGAAGTAATAGTTCAATATATGAGTGGGTAGGTGGAATCATTCTTTGAGGAGATTGAAAGGAAATTAAAACTTGAACCTACAGTTACGTGAGGGAGTATGATTGAGGTAACCGCATTGGTAAAAAGAATGTAGGGGGAATAAGAGATGAGTAACAGTGAAAATTATTCAATTGGAGAGTTTTCGAAACAAACAGGCACATCAGTACGAACACTACATTATTACGACGAAATTGGGTTACTTACACCTGAAAAACATCCTAGTTCCGGGCATCGCATATATAAAAGATCGGATATATTAACATTGCAAAAAATTGTGAGTTTAAAATTTTTAGGATATAGCTTAGATGAAATCTGTGTAATGGTAAATAGGGAAAGCTTTAACGGAAGCTTGAAAGAAACATTACAAAGTCAGAAAAAAGCTTTTGAAGAAAAAAAGAGACATATCGAAACTTCTCTAAAAGCGATTCATCGAACGATTACTTTATTAGAGGACGAAGGGCAAATAGACAGTGACATTCTGATGACTTTAATTCGGAGTATACAAAAAGAAAATGAACAACGCTTATGGCTTGAGGAATACATAGATAAGGGAGTTGTTGATCGATTATACGATAAATCTGAAGAAGAGATGGTAGCATTGGATAAAGAATTTATTCAGTTGTCGAAGGAAGTAAAGAGATTATTCGGAAAGCCAGTCCATGATTCAGAGGTGCAACAGCTTGTTGATAAACATATGAAGGCGAGTCTTACATACGTTGGGCAAGAAGCACTGCACTTTTTTGGAGAATTAGAAAATATGGAGGAACAATATGAGCAGATGATTCCTTCTCCATATACAGCGGAAGAAGAGGACTGGTTAAACCGAGCGATGGAGTATTATATGATTCAAAACGGTATGTATAGTCCAAATGAAGCAGAAACGGATAAATAAAAAACAATCGCTACGTCTTATGACGTAGCGATTTGAACTTTACTCTTTTCCATCAAGAAGGCGACCAAGTCCTCCTAAAACGCTACCTTCCCCGCTACTTTGGGCTGCAGGGTTTGTAAGGCGTGCTGCTAAACGGCTTAATGTCAAGGATTGAAGCCAAACCGTTCCAGGCCCTTCTAACGTTGCGAAGAATAAACCTTCTCCGCCGAATAGAGCAGTTTTTACATTGCCTACAAATTGAATATCATAGTCAACATCTTTCGTCATTGCAACGAGGCAACCTGTATCGATACGTAATCTCTCGCCAGGTTTTAGTTCTCGTTTATAAACTGTTCCACCTGCATGCATGAAAGCAAGTCCGTCACCTTCAAGTTTTTGCATAATGAAGCCTTCACCACCGAAAAAGCCGCTACCGATTTTTTTCGTAAATTCAATTCCAATCGAAACCCCTTTGGCTGCGCAAAGGAAAGCATCTTTTTGACAAACCACTTTGCCTTGATATTCTCTTAAATCAACTGGAACGATTTTTCCAGGATAAGGCGCAGCAAATGATACGTGACGTTTGCCGTGACCTGTGTTTGTAAATACAGTCATAAACATACTTTCACCTGTAACGAGACGCTTTCCAGCACCCATTAGTTTGCCGAATAGGCCGCCAGATTTTCCGGCACCGTCGCCGAAGACTGTTTCCATTTCAATATGGTCTTCCATCATCATCATTGCGCCAGCTTCTGCTATAACACTTTCCTCTGGATCTAATTCAATTTCAACGAACTGCATATCATCGCCATATAATTTATACTCAATTTCATGTGCTTTCATTTTTTCACCTCTTATGTAGTGGATACTAATATTGTACAGAAATTAAAGAGATTAGAAAACTATCGTTTTGTTAATTTTCAAACAAAAAGCCATTTTGATTTTTCGACATATAAGTTGCTGTTATGAAAAGAAATAGTAGATTTGCACTTGTTTTCTTCTTTCGCTTGGTAATGAGGCTGAAAGAGGATCTGACCGCTTCTATACATGGCTGGACGCTCTTTCCTATCTAAAAAGAAAGGTTTTATATCAGTTTGTATTTATGTAGATTCCAGATTTTGTGAAGAGTTTAAAAAATGTAAGAAAAATGCTGAAATGAAAGTGTTCTCATTTGACGTTTTTGATAGAGCGTGATATAGTGAAATCACTATTGAGCTACATAATGTGGTACGGAAATAAAGCGTGTTTAATTCAAGGCATTAGGTCTGAGATACATTCATGTCCTTTATATCCACCTTTTCATGTGGATTCATAGTTTCATTTTTATTTAGGAGGTACATGACATGCAAACAGGTAAAGTTAAATGGTTTAACAGCGAAAAAGGTTTCGGTTTCATCGAAGTTGAAGGTGGAGACGATGTATTCGTACATTTCTCAGCTATCCAAGGCGACGGCTTCAAAACTTTAGAAGAAGGTCAAGAAGTTTCTTTCGAAATCGTTGAAGGTAACCGTGGACCACAAGCTGCTAACGTTACAAAAAACTAATTAGCTAGCGAGAAAAAAGCATTCCGAAATTCGGAATGCTTTTTTTATGCCTTCGAACCAGACTCATCTGAAGATAATTCACCTTTGTAAGTACGTTCTTCAAAATCATCCAGCATTTGTTCATATTCCTCATGCTCTTCTGTCGCGTACACTTGTGGATTCTTTCCATACATATCTGTTCCGATGAAGTTCTCGAAGTCTTCTACATAACCACGTGGCTCTTCAGCATCTACATACATTTCATCGAAGTTTTTAGAGTCGCGGCGTTCTAAATCGGATGGCGTTTCTGAAGTTCCATATAAAGCGACATCTTGCCAAGCATCCTCTGCATCATATCCTACGGCACTGTCCATATCATATTTGCCAAACGGTGGCTCTACTAATTCTTCTTCAATAGGGCGTGCGCTCATGTTTAATTTATTTGTTGTATGTTGGATACAGGTCGTAGCAGTCGGCATTGCTTCTAATCGTTCTAGCGGAATTTCTTCACCAGAAACTTCGCAAATACCGTATGTGCCAGCTTCGATTTTTTGCAAGGCATGCTTTGTATCTTGCAGTTGCTTATGCCAAAGTTCAATCAGTCCGAAATCTTTTTCTCGTTCATATAATTCTGTACCCATGTCCCCAGGATGATTATCATAAGCAGATAATTCTCCTACAGATTCCCGTTCAGAAGCACGATCTTCATTTTCATGATTTTGAAGTGTTTGTTCTAGTTCTTGTTGTTGCTTTTCTAACATGGATTTAAAGTGATTGATTTGTTGTGGAGTTAACATTGTATCCACCTTCCTACAATTCGGTTTCTTTATGTAGTATGAGCCGGAATTCGGGAAATATGAGGAGGAATTTAGGGAAGTAGTGGTGTCGTTACATGTCGAGTGGTCGATATGCTGTGTCGAATCGCCGATATATTTTGAAAATGAAAAAGGAGAGCTGCCTAGCAGCTCCCTTCCCTATAGGAAATACCCAAGTAATAGGCCGATTCCCATTAAAAATCCGAAGATTGTATTTGTTTTTGCAGTTGCAATCATTGCAGGTGCCATTTCCATTGGAATGCTTTTGCCGATAAATCCTTTTGTTGCTTTGAATGCTTTCGGTGCACTCAGGAATACAATTAACATCCATGGAGATACGATTCCGACAATGATTAGGGCAATCGTCCAAATGTAGGAAACGATAAACATAGAAGCAAGGACACCAATTGCATTTTCACGTCCAACGATAATTGCTAATGTGTTACGACCGTTTTCTTTGTCTCCATCTAGATCACGAATGTTATTGGAAAGTAAAATTGCACCAATTAAAATTGAATTTGGAATGGATATTAAAATAATTTCTGATGTTACAGTTCCAGTCTGAATGAAGAAAGAAATACCAATAATAATAATACCCATAAATAATCCTGCTGTTAATTCTCCAAAAGGTGTATAAGCAATTGGAATTGGGCCACCTGTATAAAGGTAAGCAACAGCCATACACACAAGACCGATTGCAGCAAGCCACCAGCTAGAGTTCATACAAATATAAACGCCTAATAGCATCGCGATACCGAAAAATCCAAATGCTAAGTTCAGTACTGTTTTTGGCTGAATACCGTCGCGGACAATTGCCCCGCCGATACCAACAGAACCTTCATGATCTAATCCTCTTTTATAATCAAAGTATTCGTTAAACATGTTTGTTGCCGCTTGAATGAGAAGACAAGCGAGAAGCATGATAAAGAAAAGAGGGAGATGTATTTGATTAATACCCCCTACTTGCATGGCATACGCTGTTCCGATAAAAACAGGAACAAAAGCAGCTGTTAATGTATGAGGACGTAATAAACTCCACCAAATGCGCCAGCCTGTTTGTTTACTTGGCTTTGACGGCATAGGAGGGGAATTTGTTTCAATTTTCATTTCCATTTTGAATCCTCCTTGTTCACATAAAGTACACAATTAAGTGTAGGAAAAGCATCATTTAGTGTCAACGTTTATTTTCTAGGAAGAGAAGGTGAATTTCTCAGAAATGCTAAACGTTGACAGGGGTTTCGTTTGAGGTGTATCTTAAAATCAAGCGTATTTATGACTATTTTTCGCCCATAGGGGGGAGACTTTGTGATTCAGACGAAACAAAAAGATTTACAAGAAATACTTACTGCAGCGATTGAATATGCAACTGATGAAAAAACATTGGTCAGTTTTGTAAAACAAATAGATTGGATGGATCCGCTTCTTTTTTATGCAGCAGGAAGAAGTATTGCATCCGAAAATAGATGTTACTTTGCAGACCCAGCCCAGCATGTAATATTTGCGGGAATTGGCTCTGTTTTCACTATAGCAAAATCTTCTGACAAGCGCTTTCAATATGCCTGTGAAGAGTGGAATAAAGTGCAGGAGAAAGCAATTGTTCATAGGGAAGAATATGAATTTGGAACGGGTCCACTTTTATTTGGTGGCTTTTCATTTGATCCAGAAAAAGAGCAAACGGATCTGTGGAAAGAATTTAAAGATACAACACTATCGTTACCGGCTTTTCTTTTAACAGTTAAAAATGAAAAAGCATGGTTAACAATAAATACATTTATTTCAGCTGGAGACTCTGTACAGATGGTTTATGAAGAAATTGTTTCTCTAGAAGAAAGAATTTTACACGAATGTAAAGGGCCACTTACAGAAGCAAAATTAGCAGTAAATTCTAAAGTAGAAGTTGATCCAAGGGGCTGGATGAATGCGATTGTAAAAGTGCAAGAAGAAATGAAAAAAGGAAGCGTACAGAAGGTTGTATTAGCAAGAGAGCTAAAACTAGTGATGGATCGAAATATTGATTCTGCTCGTATTTTAGAAGCGCTCCGCATCGGTCAGCCGGATTGTTACGTATTTTCCTTTGATTATAAAGGGGCATGCTTCTTAGGAGCAACGCCTGAAAGATTAATTCGTAAAGAAGGCGAGAAATTTACATCGATGTGTCTTGCTGGCTCGATTGGTCATGGTAACTCTATAGAAGAAAGTAAGCAAAATGGCGAGATGCTTCTTCATGATAAAAAGAATTTAGCAGAGCATGGCTATGTAGTAAATATGATTCGCGGCGTATTAAATGAACATTGTGAGTCTGTTACTATTCCAGAGCGTCCAGGGTTATTAACAACAAAAAATTTACTACATTTATATACACCAGTGGAAGCGAAAGGTGATGCATCCCTTCTGACAATGGTAGAAGAACTCCACCCGACGCCAGCTCTTGGTGGCACACCTCGCCACGCGGCGATGAAATTAATTCGTGATGTAGAATTATTAGACCGTGGACTGTACGGAGCACCAATCGGTTGGATAGATGACAAGGGGAACGGTGAATTTGCAGTCGCCTTGCGGTGCGGATTATTAAATGGTAATAAGGCATCCTTATTTGCCGGTTGCGGTATTGTGATTGATTCAGTTCCGCAACTTGAATATGAAGAAACAAGTTTGAAGTTTAGACCGATGCTTGGTGCTTTGGAGGAATTAATGAAATGAATAATCATATAGAAGCATTATCATATTATTTAGGCGCGTTTGTGGACGAACTAGCGCGTCTAAATGTATATGATGTTGTCATTAGTCCAGGCTCACGGTCAACACCGCTAGCCTTATTGATGGAGCAACATGAACAGATACAAACGTATTTACATGTAGATGAACGATCAGCTGCCTTTTTCGCGCTTGGTATTGCGAAAGCGAAGAATCGTCCTGTAGCAATTTTATGTACATCAGGAACAGCGGCAGCGAACTATTATCCAGCAATTTGTGAAGCTTTTCATTCACGTGTACCACTTCTTGTTTTAACAGCAGATAGACCGCATGAACTAAGAGATGTTGGTGCACCGCAGGCAATGAATCAATTGAATTTATATGGTTCTTTTGTAAAAAAGTTTATGGAGATGGCACTGCCAGAAGCTAGGGATCCTATGTATCATTATGCTCGTATGACAGCTGGGCGCGCTATTGCAAGTGCATCGCTTGCGCCAAAGGGACCTGTTCATATTAACTTCCCACTTCGGGAACCGCTCATTCCTGATTTCTCTTTAGAGAATTTATGGGAAAAAGGTCGTGGTGAATATACAGGGGCAGTGCATCAAGGAAATATGACGATGACGAGTGAATATGTACATTCTCTTACAGAGCGCCTTTCAAGTATGGAAAAGGGGCTTATTGTTTGTGGGGACGATAGCCATCCAGAAATCGTTGAAGTTATCACGGAACTTGCTGAGCAAACCGGATATCCGATTTTAGCAGATCCACTTTCCGGCCTCAGAAGCGGCGAGCATGATAAATCAATGGTAATGGATTGTTATGATACATTTTTACGAAACGAATTGTTAAAGGATACATGGAAGCCAGAAGTAATCATTCGTTTTGGTGGTATGCCTGTATCAAAAGCATTAACGCAATATATAAAGAAACAAGAGAATGCTGTTCATATTGTTGTAGATGAATCAGGAAAATGGAGAGATCCAGCCCTTGTAGCGACGGAAGTTGTATGTGCAAGTGATGTCTCGTTCTGTAAAACAATGATAGATCATATGCAAAAACGAGAAAAGAATGATTGGTACGTGATGTGGAAACATATAAACGATGCAACGAAGGAACAGCTTCGTGAAATCGAAACTTATGAAACAGCATTTGAAGGAAAAGTGATTACAGACATCGTGCATGTACTGCCAGAGGGAGCGACTTTATTTGCCAGCAATAGTATGCCAATTCGTGATACAGATACGTTCTTCTTTACAACAGATAAAAGAATCAATGTAATGGCAAATCGTGGTGTGAATGGTATTGATGGGATTATTTCAACAGCCCTAGGCGCTAGTATGGTTTGTGAACCACTTGTATTAGTCATCGGTGATTTATCATTTTATCACGATCTAAACGGACTTCTAGCAGCAAAATTACATGATTTAAATGTAACAATTGTTGTTGTCAATAATGATGGTGGTGGTATTTTCTCATTCCTACCGCAATACGAGTCAAAAGAACATTTTGAAACATTATTCGGAACGCCGCTTGGACTGGATTATGAATATGTTGTAAACATGTACGGTGGTTCATTTGCGCGTGTAAATGGCTGGGACGCATTTCGTAACGAAGTGCAAAAAGGAACAACTGAAAAAGGATTACATGTTGTAGAGATTTGTACGAATCGTGACGAGAACTTACAGCTGCACCGTGATTTATGGGCAAGTACATCGAA
The DNA here is from genome assembly GCF_022625245.1 of Bacillus sp. TL12. Classification (NCBI taxonomy): domain Bacteria; kingdom Bacillati; phylum Bacillota; class Bacilli; order Caryophanales; family Bacillaceae; genus Bacillus; species Bacillus sp. TL12. Next base: position 22,188 of record NZ_JAJJBY010000002.1, read on the forward strand.
GGTTGTTACGGAAATTTTGCAAGGTGAAGCGGAATGAAAGTAACGCTAGAAGGTGTAGCATATGAATATGAGGTGGTAGGTAGTGGAGAACCGCTACTACTTCTTCATGGTTTTACGGGTAGCATGGAAACGTGGCGCCCATTTATTTCTTCATGGAGCGAACAATTTCAAGTTATCACTTTGGATCTAGTTGGTCACGGGAACACGGAAAGTCCGGAAGAAATGACGCATTATGATATTCAAAACGTAGCACTTCAAATGACGACATTACTCGATCATTTAAATATTGAAAAAGCACATATACTTGGTTATTCGATGGGCGGAAGGCTTGCGATTACGATGGCATGCTTATATCCAGGCCGTGTGAAATCTCTTTTATTAGAAAATTGTACAGCTGGGCTTGAGGTGGAATCGAATCGGCAAGAACGCCGCGCGCGCGATGAACAGCTCGCAGATCAAATCGAATTCGAAGGCATAGAAGCATTCGTAAATAAGTGGGAAAATATTCCGCTTTTTGCAACGCAAAAAAAATTACCACAAGGCGTGAAAGAAGCAGTTCGAAAAGAGAGACTAGCCAATACCCCAAGAGGACTTGCAAATAGTCTTAGGGGAATGGGAACAGGGGCGCAACCTTCATGGTGGAATCAGCTTGAAAGACTCAAAATGCCTGTTCTTTTAATGAATGGAGAGTATGATCAAAAGTTTTTTCAAATTCTTACAAACATGAAAAAATGCATCCCTCATGCGAAATTTGTCAAAATTCGCGAGGCTGGCCATGCAATTCATGTGGAACAACCGCAAAAGTTTGGTACAATAGTAGAGGGATTTCTAAAAACCATACAGTGACACTTTTTTCTTTTGAAGAGAGTGAAGCTTATAAAGGGGCTAGTGGACAACCATTAGCATAATAAAAAGGAGGTAAGAGTAATGGCTATTGAATGGGTAAAAGAAGGCAATTACGAAGATATTATTTATTCCACATACAATGGTATCGCAAAGATTTCGATTAACCGTCCTGAAGTACATAACGCATTCCGTCCGAAAACGGTAATGGAGTTAATCGATGCTTTTGCACACGCACGCGATGATGCAAATGTTGGCGTTATCATTTTAACTGGGGAAGGTGGACGTGCATTCTGTTCTGGCGGCGACCAAAAAGTTCGCGGTCATGGTGGATATGTAGGTGAGGACCAAATCCCACGCTTAAACGTATTAGACTTACAACGTCTAATTCGCGCAATCCCTAAACCAGTTATCGCAATGGTAGCAGGTTATGCAATTGGCGGTGGCCACGTACTTCATATCGTATGTGACTTAACAATCGCAGCAGACAACGCTGTATTCGGACAAACTGGTCCTAAAGTAGGTAGCTTTGATGGTGGATACGGTGCTGGCTATTTAGCTCGTATGGTAGGTCATAAGAAAGCTCGTGAAATTTGGTACTTATGCCGTCAATATAGTGCACAAGAAGCACTTGATATGGGCTTAGTAAACACAGTTGTACCATTAGATCAATTAGAAGCAGAAACAGTACAATGGGCAGAAGAAATCTTAGCAAACAGCCCAATGGCACTTCGTTTCTTAAAAGCTGCATTCAATGCAGATACAGACGGTTTAGCTGGTATTCAGCAACTAGCGGGAGACGCAACGTTACTGTACTACACAACTGACGAAGCAAAAGAAGGCCGTGACGCGTTCAAAGAAAAACGCCGTCCAGACTTCGGACAATTCCCTCGTTTCCCTTGATCAAAAGCGAAGCCGACTGTTTAGACGCAAGGGGCTAGGAGGCGTAGCTGGATGAAATTAAAAGCGGAAGCGGCTCGTTTAGAACAAGAGGGCGTTGGAACTCCTGACGAAGAGGCTTAGTTTGCCTCGCAGGAAGGCGTGAAATGACCGACTGTTCTAGCCGCTGTAGCTGGATAAGATCAAAAGCGGAAACAAAAAGAGACTTGATTCTATATCAAGTCTCTTTCTTTCATGAAAGGAGAATGTGTAATGGAGACAATGCCCAATTGGTTAATGCAACGTGCTTTTTTAACGCCAGAGCGCATTGCAATTGAGACAAAAGAAGAGAGAATGAGCTTTGCAAAATTACATGAAAAAGTATTATCTGTTTGTGAACACCTTTCATACTTACAAGTAGAAAAAGGTCAAAAAGTGGCTGTTCTGATGAAAAATGGTACGGAGATGATTACGGTAGTTCATGCCTTATCTTATATAGGGGCAGTAGCGGTACTTCTAAATACACGTCTTTCAAGAGAAGAGCTACTTTGGCAAATGGAAGATGCTGAAGTTGTTCGCTTAATAACGGACCGAGAATTTGAAACGGAGCAGGTACCTGTTTACATATTTGAAGAAGTAATGCATGGACCGAAGAAAACGGCAGTTGTTCAAGAGGAGTTCTCGTTAGAAGAAGCGATGACAATTATTTATACGTCAGGGACAACTGGTAAGCCAAAAGGGGTTATTTTAACATACGGTAATCACTGGGCGAGTGCCGTTGGATCGTCACTTAATTTAGGGCTTCGTGATGACGATTGTTGGTTAGCGTGTATGCCAATGTTTCATGTGGGCGGATTATCTTTATTAATGAAAAATGTGATGTACGGTATGCGCGTTTTACTCGTTCCGAAATATGATCCTGATTTCATTCATGAGGCAATAAAAACTCAGGGAGTAACAATCATATCGGTTGTATCTAAAATGCTGACGGACTTATTAGAAAGGCTTGGAGAAGAAACATATCCAAACTCTTTACGCTGCATGTTATTAGGCGGAGGGCCAGCACCAAGGCCGCTACTAGAAACATGTGTAGCAAAAGGAATTCCTGTATATCAAACGTATGGAATGACGGAAACATCTTCACAAATTTGTACGTTATCAGTAGATTACATGTTAAAGAAAGTCGGTTCAGCAGGAAAACCTCTTTTCCCATGTCAACTTCGAATAGAGAAGGATGGTAGGGTTATGCCGCCGAATGTTGAAGGTGAGATTGTTGTAAAAGGACCGAATGTGACACGTGGTTATTTTAAACGAGAAGACGCAACGCGTGAAACGATAGCAAATGGTTGGCTTCACACAGGAGACCTTGGCTATTTAGATGAAGAAGGGTTCTTATATGTATTGGATCGTCGCAGTGATTTAATTATTTCAGGCGGAGAAAATATTTATCCAGCACAAATTGAAGAAGTATTGCTTGCGCATCCTGCGGTAGGGGAGGCTGGTGTTGTTGGGAAAGCGGATGAAAAGTGGGGACAAGTGCCAGCTGCCTTTATTGTCAAAGCAGGACATGTAACAGAAGAAGAAATTATTCGTTTTTGTGAAGAAAAATTAGCGAAATATAAAGTGCCAAAAGAAGTGCATTTCTTATCAGAATTACCACGTAATGCTTCGAAAAAATTGTTAAGACGGGAACTAAGGCAGTTGCTGGAGGAAATGTAGATGAAGTTTAAAAAAGTGACGCTTTATATAACCGAAATGCCGCTTGTTACTCCTTTTGCCGCAAGTTACGGAACGTATAAGACGCGTGAAAGTATTGTCATTGAGCTAGAGGATACGGACGGATATATTGGTTTTGGGGAAGTTGTTGCTTTCTCAGAGCCATGGTACACAGAAGAAACCATAACAACGGCACTTCATATGCTTCAAGATTTTTTATTGCCAGATTTACTGAAAGCTGAAGTTATGCATCCAAATGAAATCCCTAATCTTTTTCAGCATATAAAGCGGAACCGGATGGCGAAAGCGGGAATAGAAGGTGCGGTATGGGATTTGTATGCGAAACGTCAAAACAAATCGTTAGCGACTTTACTTGGAGGAACGCAGCGAGAAATTGAAGTCGGCGTTGTGATGGGTTTAGATACAATTCCGAATATGTTAAAACGAATTGAAATGTATGCAGCAGAAGGATATCAGCGATTTAAAGTGAAAATCAAGCCGGAACTTGATTATGAGCTATTGAAGGAAATACGAAAAGCATTTCCACAGGTTCCTTTAATGGTAGATGCAAATTCAGCGTATACGCTAGCAGATACTGAGAAATTAAAGAGGTTAGATGAGTTTCAGTTAATGATGATTGAACAGCCTTTAGCTGATAACGATTTTCTTGATCATGCTAAACTGCAAAAACAAATCGAGACACCTATTTGTTTGGACGAGAGTATTCATAGTTTAGAAGATGCAAGAGTAGCCATTACACTGGGAAGCTGTCGCATTGTAAATATCAAGCCCGGCCGAGTCGGGGGATTAACTGAATCCATTCAAGTTCATGATTATTGCAAAGCACATGATATTCCAGTTTGGTGCGGTGGTATGGTTGAAATGGGAATTTCACGTGCACAAAATATCGCGCTGGCATCACTTCAAAACTTTACAATTCCCGGTGATATTTCAGCTTCGAGTAGGCATTGGCAGCGCGATATTATTTCACCAGAAGTAACGTTGCAAGGAGGAAAAGTGATTGTCCCAACTGGTCCTGGGTTTGGATATGATGTAAACCGGGAAAGATTAGAAGAGATTACGAAAAAACGGATTGTCTGTGAGAGGTGAATGCATGAGGGAAGAGATATTGCAGGTTATACAAACATACTTATTACGAGTGGTATTTGTAAAAGTTGCATACATCTTTTGGTCTCATGAAACGGAAGGGATAACCACTACTATTGCGATTGAAACAAGGAATGCTTCATATAAGCAATTTCAATGGTTATATTTTGAGTTGGTAGAAGGACTAAAAGGAAGAGAGAAATTTGATGTGTTACATGTAAATACGCTCTCTGATCCACAAGTGAAAAAACGTATACTGCAAGAAGGAAAGTTGTTTGTACAGCGTATATAAGGAGCCTACGATAATTCGGTTATCGTAGGCTTTTTTGCATTAAGGGAATTTGAAATTCTTTCAATTATTAAGATTTGGTTCATCATTTTTATGGATTGAATTGTGCCATAGGGAAATATTAAGGTTGTATTATTTACGCTTGATATTTAAACTCATTGGACAAATTGGAGGTAATAGCATGGCTGTAAGGAAAAAAGACAAGTTTACAAATCATTTAAGTAATATTTCTTTAAATTTAAATGAAAGTGCTAATTATTTCGCTGATTATAAACTGAAAAATGTGAATGACCTTAAAATTTTTTCTGAAAAAATGAAGAAATATGAATCAGAGGGGGATTCTTTAGTTCATGAAGTTACCAAAGACTTACACAATGCTTTCATCACTTCCATTGAACGAGAAGATATTTTATCTCTTACCTTGAGCATGGATGATGTTTTAGATGGATTAGAACATACTGCTGCTCTATTTGAAATGTATTCTATAGTAAATGCTGATAATTATATGCTTGAGTTTGTCGATGCTATCCGTAATTGCACTGCTGAAATTGTGGCAGCGGTTGAAATGTTGGCAACAAAGAAATTACTAAACATGAGGGATCATGCCATTAAAATTAAAGAATTGGAATCAAAATGTGATGAGGTTTTGCGTGAATCCATTAAAAATCTGTTTGCTAATGAAAAAGATCCTATTCGTATTATTCAATATAAAGAAATCTATGAAGAGCTCGAAAACATTGCGGACTTCTGTCAGAATGTAGCCAACACATTAGAAAGCATTATCATGAAAAATGCTTAACCGTATTCAAGGAGCATTAATATATCTCTGGAGTGAAAATTAATATAGTCAAAAAATATGTGGAGGCTATAATGACAACAATAATTATTATCCTTATTCTCGCTTTAACTTTCGAATTCATTAATGGATTTCATGATACGGCTAACGCAATTGCAATGTCAGTTTCTACAAAGGCTTTATCACCACGATTCGCGGTTATTTATGCCGGTGTATTAAATTTTATAGGTGCTTTAATATCAGAAGCCGTAGCAAAATCGATTGGCGGTAAAATTGCTGATCCTTTTCAGATTGAAAACGGCTTGTTAATCGTCATTTCCGCTCTTATTGCAGCTATATTTTGGAATCTGTTTACATGGTATTATGGGATTCCTTCTTCATCGTCACACACTTTAATCGGATCTGTTGCTGGAGCTGTTATTTTTGGATCAGGAATACATTCTATAAACTGGGAAGGTTTCACAGATATTATAAAAGCCCTAATCATTTCTCCTTTTTTAGCCTTTATAGTAGGATTTATTCTAATGAAAATATTAGCAATTGTTTTTAAAAACGTAAATCCTCGCCGGGCGACTCGTGGTTTTCGAGGGTTTCAAGTTGTAGCTTCTGGTTTAGCTGCATTTTCTCATGGAGGAAATGATGGACAAAAAACAATGGGAATTATTGTTTTTGCTTTAGTAGCAGGTGGTTACCAAACCACATTAGATGTACCACTTTGGGTACAAGTTACTTGTGCAGCAACAATTGGTCTAGGAACAATGATGGGTGGAATGCGGATTATTAAAACGGTTGCTAAAAAAATATTTAAAGTTCAACCTATCAATGGATTTGCTGCAGATTTAACATCATTTGTAGTATTGCAAGGTGCTACTATGTTAGGGCTACCAGTATCAACCACACATGTATCTTCATCTGCCATTTTAGGCGTTGGTTCCGCTAAACGTGTTCGGGGTGTAAATTGGGGAGTCGCTATAAGAATTGTGATGACTTGGGTTATTACACTGCCAATATCGGCATTAATAGCGGGTTTAGTAATGATGATAATGAAAATTTTTATATAAGGATATTAAATGAAAAAATAATGGTTAAGTGTCTAATAATAGTTGGAAAAACATTGTAGGGTCAGGATCATTCATGTTTTCCCATGTAAATGATGCTGGATTCTGGTTCATAAAAGAGACGTTTAAGACGTGGATAGTGCTAGAGACAGTATTATCATTTATCCCGCACTAACGGGCAGTAATACTCCCACCTCAAAATTCGGCGGGAGCAAAGAAGTTAGGTGGGAGATAAACTGCCCGTAAAGGCCCGATTGGTTCAATTAATAATCAGTGGGGGATGAGGAAACCCCCCACTGATTAAAGTTTCACTTTATCGCATTTGGATTTGCATGATTGCTTAATATGTTTGTGTAATATAAGGAGGATGCTCTTAAAGAGCATCCTTTTTTGTATGTGATTTAAGAATTCATTTTTTTATTATTACATGAAACAAGCCTATTTTTAGGCAATACAAGCTCCCGATTTTCCATATAGACATAATATAAATGGAATCCCCTCATTTAGAACAAGATGATCTTGTTACGAATGATATTAAAGGAGGAATAGAGTAATGAGTGAAAGTTTCGATCATAGAAATCACGGTCATGACCGTGATCGTGACCGCGATCGTGACCGTGACCGTTGTCACAACTTTGGCGGCGGTTTCGCGCTTCTAATTGTATTGTTTATCCTATTGATCATCATCGGTGCTAGCTGCTTCAGTGGTGGAGGCGGCGGTTACTGTGGTTATGGAGGCGGTTTTGGCGGCCACGGTGGATTTTGTTGCTAACATCTAAAAACTATTGAAATAGCCTTGTGCACGTGCACAAGGCTATTTTATTCACAATTTAAGGCGTTGTGATAATTTATTCATGTAAAGGGAACGGATTAAAAAGAAGAAAATAATCTCGATAATCCCAAATAAAGTAAGTACAAATAATAGTTCTTTAAGTAAAGAAAGAGAAAGCACTGCTTGTAAAAATTGAATTGCAAATATCGTATGGATAGCTGCAACTATATAAGGTACGAAAAATAAGATAGCTAATTGAATTGTTGCAGAGCGAAACATCTCTGCTTCTGTTAATCCAATTTTAGTAATAGTGATATACTTTTGTTCTTCCCGCGTTAAATCATTATACATACGGAAATATAAGACACTTGCTGCGCCGATAAAGAAGATAATACCGAGAAATGTTCCAATAAAGAAACTAGAGACATTATCTTTTTTACTGTATGCTAATGCATCACTAGCTGTAGCAAGGCTAAATGGAGTGACAACATCATGTTTTTCTGAATCATGATTTTTGAATAATGCATTTCGGTCTTTATCTATACTATTGATTATATTTTTCGTAGGAATAAGAGTATCTTCCCAATTTTCAACGAGATAGTTATAAACGGTCATAGTTTCAATATGAGGAAGTATGTTATCAACCACATGATCCTGCATGATAAGTGTATCCGGAAGAATGTATTGTGGCTCTACGCCATGTATTAAAAAATCTTTAATACGAAATGTCTTTTTGTTAGATTCTAGTGTAATTGTTTCGTGTTTTGCAAATGGATTTGCAATTAAATTTAATAGCGTTGGTGAATATTTAGAAATTATATATGCTTCGTCTGGACTTAACTGAATTTCTGGTTTTTTTAGCAGCTTAGCTAATGTATTGTAATCACTCATTTTCATAATCACAATATTTTCTTCTTGTGCCTTATCTTTTAAAACTGTCAATTTATATTTTTTATATTGAAATCCATGAGTTGTCAGTTCTTGTTCAATTGTAGCAATATGTTTTTGCTCAAATGAATTTCTGGTTTCAGATGTATACGTAAACGGAACAGGATAGCGTTCTAAAATAGATGCTTTTGTGTAATTATTCATAGCAAAGAGCGGTGTAATAATTGTAAAAGCAAGCGCAGATAACATAGTAACAATAAAGAGCATATTAATATTACCACGCGTGCGAGCAACTAAATCTGAAATCCATAACATATTTATTTGTTTCATATAAAATTTTCTTCTCTTTTTTAAAATAGATATAAAGAGAAGAATCGTTTGAGAAAAGAATAAATATGTTCCAATGGTTACAAGTGGCAAAATCGATAAAATGATAAAGATTACAGAGCCATCCTGTACGTTTTTTTCAGTGACATATCCTTTTGGATATCCAGCGATATAATAACATAGACCTAAACAGGCTAAAGCAAATAAAGAAATAAGAATAGAAGGCCGTTTTTCTTTTCCTTGCTTTTGATCGCCTTTAATGAGACGAACTGTTTTACGTGTACGAACGAACATAGGTGTAAACGTAGAAACGATAAAAAATAGAACAATAAAAGTTAATGTTGTGGCGGTAATTGCCTTTGTTGGCCAATATAAATAGATTCCTGTTGCACCTGTTAATTTGGATGTAACGAGTAGGAAAAAGTTAGAAAAAACAAGACCAACTTGAGTACCAGCAAAAATTGCTAAGATCCCAATTATCATATTTTCCAGAAAAATAAGGCGTTTTAACTGTTTCTTAGAAATACCGAGAACGGTTAAAATACCAAATTGTTTTTTACGTACATTTAAAAATGTTCCAATCGAATATAGTAAAAAAAAGAACGAGAACATAACGATGACAAATTGTGCCATTCCAATTAAATTCATTAGCGGCCCTTGTTCTTTTATGTCTTGTAAGCGTGGATGATACGAATATACAGTAAAGGAAAAGAAAACTGTAATTGAAAATACACTGCTTATAAAATAGGCGAAATATGCCTGTGAATTCCGAGAGACATTTTTAAAAGCAAACTGCCAAAATGTCATCCGCGTCTTCCTCCTAATAACGCCAACACATCTAATATTTCTTGATAAAACTTTTCACGATATAGACCACGGTGTAATTCATTGTAAAGTTCACCATCTTTAATAAAAATCACACGGTTGCAATAGCTTGCTGCAAATGGATCGTGTGTCACCATTAAGATGGTTGCTTGTTCTTCTTTATTTAATTTTGTAAATAACTCCATTACATCAATCGCCGCTTTTGAATCTAAGTTTCCTGTTGGTTCATCAGCAAGTAAGAGCGATGGATGATGAATGACAGCACGAGCTACGGCGGTGCGCTGCGCTTGTCCACCAGAAACTTCAAAAATTCGTTTATCTAAAATATGATCAATTCCAAGTTTCTTGGAAATGTGATCAAGTTTTTCATCCATTTCTTTTAGAGGAATATTATCTAATGTTAAGGGTAATACGATATTTTCACCGATTGTTAACGTATCTAATAAGTTGAAATTTTGAAAGACAAACCCTAATTCTTGGCGACGAAAAACAGCTAATTTTTCACGGCGGAACGTGTGAGGTTCTTTTCCGTTAATAAACACCTCGCCAGCAGTAGGGGAATCAATCGTTGAAATTACATTTAAGAAAGTGGATTTACCGCTCCCAGAAGGACCCATAATTGCGACAAACTCACCTTTATCTACATGTAAATTAATGTTTTTTAAAGCGGTATGAGGGACTTTCCCCTCATACACTTTTGATACATTTTTTATGTGTAATACTTCTTCCATAAAACTCACCTTTCTAGCTCTTAAAGCTTAATATGTTGCGATAATTTTTGCATATATAGGGAACGAATTAACAAGAAAAAGATGGTTTCAACGGTTCCGAAAATCATAAGGACAACCGTAACTTCAGCAAATAAAGATAGATTCATGATTTCTTGTAACATTCTTGTGGCAAACATTGTATGGATAGATGCCATAATATATGGAACAAAGAATAAAATTGCCAGTTGAATCGTAGCAGAGTGTTTCATTTCAGATTCTGTTAATCCAATTTTTGTAACGGTAATATATTTTTCTTGTTCGTTTGTTAAATCTGTATACATACGGAAATAAAGTACACTTCCAGCTCCAATGAAGAAAATAACGCCAAGGAACGTACCAATCAAGAAGAATGAAGCGGCACCTAATTTAATTTCGTATAGCGTGTTACTCGCTTCGTTCATGATAAATAATGGTTCTTCAGATGGGATATTTCTTCGATCTTTTGCAAATGTATCAAGATATTCTGCAGCAATCTCATTTGTCTTTTCCCAGTCTTTTACTTGAAAATTATAAAGCGTCATGTGTTTCATGTTATTCGATAAAGCATGTACTGTATCATCAGATAAAATCAGTATTTGTGATGTCCATCCAGTTGGTATCACGTTAATAAATTCGTAACCTTTTACATGTAGTGTAAGTGCACTTTGAGAAAATGTGATGCTTGTTCTTTTAAATTCTTCTTGCATTGGACTTAATATGTTTTGATAGCCATATCCAGGTAATATATATGTTTCATTCTCCTTTACAAAAAGTTGCTTGTGATGTAAAGCAGTCGCAAGTTTATTATAGTCACTTTCTTTTAACACATATGCTTCTTGTTCATAGGGCGTGGTTTCATCTTTTGGTAATGAAACTGCATATAAGTCTGTTTTGTATTTCTTAAATGCAAATTGTTCTTCACTAAGCCGTTTTTCTAACCAATCCATATGCTTTGAAACAAGTGGATTAGCGTCGTATGAAAGGTAGGAGAATGGAAATGGACTATTGTTTATAACATCAAATTTCATAAACTTCCCAAACCCATATATGAATGTAATCATTGTAAATGCAAGGGTAGATAGCATTGCTACAATAAACAGCATATTAATATTTGTACGAATACGGTTTGCTAAATCGGAAATCCAAAGCATGTTAATTCGCTTCATATAAAATTTTCTTCGCTTTTTTAATATGCGAATGAGCAGGAAACTAATTTGCGAAAAGAAAAGATAAGTTCCCATCGCAACGAGTGATGGAATAACGAAAACACTAGAAACCATGTATAGAGTTCCTATGTCTGAACCGAGTGATATAAAGTATTTTGGGTTCCCAGCTAATACATAACCTGATAATAAACAGGTAGCCCCAAACAAAGAAATTAGGATGGATGGCTTTCGCTCTTTTTGTCTCAAGTTTCCTTCTTTTAGAAGGCGCACTGCTTTTCTTGTTCGAATAAGCGTAGGAGTGAAAGCTGATACAACGATAAAGAGTCCGAGAAAGATTGTCGCTGTTAAAATAATTGCTTTTGTTGGCCAATATAAATAGAGCCCAGGAGCATATGTAATTTTCGCTGTTACCAATAAGAAAAATTGTGAAAAAACAAGTCCAAATTGAATGCCAAAGAAGATGGATAATAATCCAATTAACATATTTTCCATAAAAACAAGGCGTTTCAATTGTTTTCTTGATATTCCTAAAACGGTTAACACGCCAAATTGTTTTTTTCGAACTTTTAAAAAGGTACCGATGGAATAAAGTAAGAAGAAAAATGAGAAGAACACAATGACTACTTCTGAAAATATCATTAATCCTGAAATTCCATCAACTACGCTAGAATTCTGTAACCGAGGATGAAATAAATACACTGCAAATGAAAAGAACACAGCAATGGAAAAAGCACTGCTTACAAAGTAAGCGAAATAAGCTCTAGAATTTCGTGTTACGTTTTTAAATGCGAACTGCCAAAATGTCATGCTGTATACCTCCAAATTGAAGGTATCGTTTGAGTCGTGTTGCAAAAAATGTATGAGAATGAGTCCTCATACATTTTGTTGAAATGCGTTATATTCATTAGTCTGTCACCTTCCTAGGTTCATCTGCTTGATGATTTACAGCGTTATGGAAGATAATTTTTATACTTGTTCCTTTACCGACCTCGGAATCTAATTTCACGGAATGGCCTAAATAAGAACAAATCTTGCTTACAATATAAAGCCCCATACCAGTCGATTCTCCGAAAGTACGTCCATTTTTCCCTGTGTAAAATGGTTCAAATACTCTTCGAATGTCTTCCTGAGGGATACCAACACCTTCATCACGAATTTCTAAAATAATATCTTTTCCGTTTCGGTAAGCAGATAAGAAAACCTTTTTTCCACGCTCACCAGAATAACGAACCGCATTCGTCATTAACTGATAAATAATGAATTTAAGCCACTTGGTATCAGAGGCAACCATAAGATCAGAATGAACTTCTAGAACAGGGAAGACTCCGTTCCGAATAAAGAGTTCTTTTAAGCCATTAATATTTTTGGTTACAGCATCTTTTAGTGAAATGGTTTCAACGTGGAAATCTTCATGGAAGTTATTGAGCCGTGCCATATATAATGCCATATCAAGCCCTTGGTTTAATCTTTCTAGTTCTTTTTTAAATTTAGGAATGAGATGCTCATCTTCCATTTCAAGTACCATAAGCTGCATAACAGAAACGGGTGTTTTCATTTGATGCACCCAGTGGTTAATAAACAGTTGATGCTCTTGTTGTTTTACTTCATATGTTTGCAGCTCTTTTTGGAATAGGCGATATTGCGTACGGACAAGCTCGTTTACGCCGTGCGGCATAGGAGCGGTTGCTCTTTCAATAAAAGCATCTTCCATTTTTTCTGGTGGCTCACTTAACCTGTGATACATTCTGCGGTTGCGAACATAACGATAAGCAAGGAAGCAAATAAATAAATATAAACTTAATACAATAAAGTAGAACTTGTTGTTTTGGAATCCGTCTACTGCATCATAGAGAATAAAAATGATACCGAAGTTTAATGCATATAATAGAAAAAATGCAAAATGATCACGCAAAAATAACTTCATGCTTATTCACTCCAAGTTGTGTTAAAACGATACCCTAATCCACGTACTGTTTCAATGGCATTTTCAATACCAAGTTCATTAAATTTCTTACGAAGACGTGTAATGTTTACGTTTAATGTATTTTCTTCAACGAAGCTTTCATCATCCCAAAGAGCAGCTAATAAATCTTCACGACTTGCTGTACGTGGGAATTTAGATAAAAGCATTTCAGCTAAGATTGCTTCTTTCTTTGTTAGAAGAACTTGTTCACTTCCAAAATGAATTTCTGGTCGTTCAGGGAATAATTTTAAACCTTCTACTTCAACGATACGTTCTGAAATATTTGGTGCATAGTCACCATAAATACGGCGTAATTGTCCTTTAATTTTCGCCATCACAACATCGTAGTGGAAAGGTTTTGTAATATAATCATCTGCACCGCTCTCAATTGCCATAATTTGTTCCATTTCACCAGCACGAGCAGAAATGAAAATAATAGGACAAGTAGATTCATGACGGATTTGACGACACCAGTAGAAGCCATCGAACTTCGGTAAGTTTACATCTAGAAGGACTAGGTGTGGTTTCACTCTATTAAAAGAATCCATAATATTATCAAAGTTATCCGCAACAACAGCTTCGTAACCGTATTTTTGAATATGAGATTGCAGTAAAGATGAGATATTTGGATCGTCTTCAACGATTAAAATTTTATACATATGTATATTCCTCCTAAAAACAATTGTAGCTATAGTGTACCATTTGTTTCGTGTCTTTTCATTAGCTTGAAACGAGTGCTAGTAAACAGTATAGGTCAAAAGTGGAAAAAGTAAAAAGGACTTTGGATATAATTGACAATTTATAGTTTTTATTTTAACATTTAGATAAATATCTAAATGTCTAATTAGCGAAAGGAAGAAAAGTATTGAACCAAGCATTTAAAGCATTAGCAGATCCAACCAGACGAAAAATTTTAGACTTATTAAAAGAAGGAGATTTAACAGCTGGTGAAATTGCCGAACATTTCAATATGACAAAGCCAAGTATTTCACATCATTTAAATGCGCTCAAAAACGCTGAACTCATTCAAGATGAAAAAAGAGGACAATTCGTTGTGTACTCTTTGAACACAACCGTTTTTCAAGATTTATTAGCATGGGTGTTTACGTTTACGAATAAAGGGGGAGAGGGGAAATGAGGAAGCATGTGTTTCCAATCGTAATAATTGCTCTAACAATTATTACATGGTGTGTAGCGTGGCCTTATTTACCAGAGGAAATTCCGAGTCATATAAATGTTTCTGGTGAAGTAGATGACCATATGTCGAAAATGGGAATGATGATTTTTGACGTAGCAATTATGGGATTCATATATGCTCTATTCACGTTATTACCTAAAATAGACCCGAAGTACGCGAACTACAAAAAGTTTCCGAAAGCATTTGTGATAATGAACGGGGCCATTATATTTTTCTTATTTGCTAATAACATGATGACGCTTGTAAATGCTTTAGGTTATAACGTTCCAATTGGGATAGTTATGAACATAATGCTCGGTATTCTTTTTGTTGTACTCGGTAATTATATGCAGCAATGTAAACCAAACTTTTTTATGGGAATTAAAACACCGTGGACATTAAGTAGTGAAGAAGTATGGAGAAAAACGCATCGATTGGGATCAAAAATTATGATGCTTGGTGGTATTGTAATGATTCTTTCGGCGTTTCTTCCAGGGATATGGAAGATGATTAGTGTACTAAGTGTTATATCCCTACTGGTTGCTAGTACAATGATATATTCTTATGTTGTTTATAAGAAAGAGATGGAAGAAAGTAGAAGGGTATAGTTTTTATAAAAAACTATAGGGGGATGAGAAAATGAAAAAACATCTTTTTGCAATCATACTTATTCTTATAACGTGTTTAGCATGGGCATTTGCTTGGCCACATTTACCGGATACAATTGCAACGCACTGGAGCGGCGGTACTGCAGATGGATTTTCATCAAAATTAACTGGAATGATGTCTATGGTAGGAGTCATGATAGGGTGTTATATTCTTTTAAATGTTATACAAAAGATTGATCCTAAAAAAGAAAACTATGAAAAGTTTTCTAAAGCATTGTTGATCATAAATAATGGCTTGCTAGTTGTTTTATTTATAGGAAACATAGATATTATTGCAAGTGGATTAGGCTATAACGTATTTATTAATAGAGTTCCAGAGTTACTTGTAGGTATTTTATTTTTAATTATCGGTAACTATTTACCACAATGTAAGCCAAACTTTTTCGTTGGTATGCGGAATCCGTGGACACTTAGTAATGAAGAAGTATGGAGAAAAACGCATCGCTTTAGCGGAAAAGTGTTTGTAGTTTTAGGACTTGTGATGATTGTCAGTATTGCCCTGCCAGCTGAATGGAGATCTTATTTGATGCTTGTAATCATATTAATTGCTGTAGTGTTGACGAATTTATATTCTTATATTCTATATAAAAAAGAAATGCACGTATAGATTAGAAGCTAACGTTTGTAGAAAGGTTAGGATTCATTATATGCAGTAGGAAAGAAGTCTTACTGCATATAATGTTAGGTTTTGTGTCTGAATTTTTAGATAAAAGTTTATAGTGCTTGGAGGAGAGGACATGTTAGAAATCATCAACTTTAGCAAAACTTACAAAGGTGGCAAAAAAGCAGTAAATGATTTGAGTTTAACTGTTCAGGCAGGGGACATATTTGGGTTTATCGGACATAACGGTGCTGGAAAAAGTACGACGATTAAGTCACTAGTAGGCGTGATAGATTTCGAGGAGGGTGAAATTTTTGTTGATGGACATTCAGTAAAAAAAGATCCGATTGCATGTAAGAAAGTCATGGCATATATTCCTGATAATCCGGATTTATATGAACAATTAACAGGGATTCAATATTTGAATTTTGTTGCGGATATTTTTGGAGTGCCTGCAATAGAAAGAGAAGAGCGGACTCGAAAGTATGGAGATGCTTTTGAGATT
Source organism: Bacillus sp. TL12 (assembly GCF_022625245.1). Taxonomy (NCBI): domain Bacteria; kingdom Bacillati; phylum Bacillota; class Bacilli; order Caryophanales; family Bacillaceae; genus Bacillus; species Bacillus sp. TL12. The sequence continues at coordinate 38,517 of NZ_JAJJBY010000002.1, forward strand.
ACGCCATATTTGGGGGATTTAATTTCATCTTACTCACACGGTATGAAACAAAAAGTAGCGATTATATCGGCAGTTGTTCATCGCCCAAAATTGTTGGTTTTAGACGAGCCTTTTGTTGGGCTAGATCCAAAGGCAGCTCTTGTACTGAAAGGGATGATGAAGGAACTTTGTGAATCAGGAAGTGCAATCTTCTTTTCAACTCATGTATTAGATGTAGCAGAGAAGTTATGTAGTAAGATAGCGATGATTCATAAAGGGAAACTCGCAATTTCAGGAGAGGTAAAGTCTCTAACAAAGGAATATTCATTAGAAGAGCTGTTTATGAAGGTGCTCGCCGATGAAAAGTAATATGCTAGCTCTTTTAAAAACCCGTCTCATTACGCAGCTTGGCCTCAATACGTTTAAATATGAAAAAGATAGGAAAAAGAAGAGGAATAAAATTTTTATTTCAGCAACTATTGTATTCGTTTTTGTTATGTTGATGCTATACAGCGGAGCTTCAGCATATGGATTCGTGCAACTTGGAATAGGAGAAGTTATTCCAGTTTATGCATTTGTGATTAGTAGTTTATTCATTTTGGTTTTCACTATGTTTAAGGCGAATGGAGAGCTTTTTGCTTTTCGGGATTATGATTTTTTGATGTCGTTGCCGATTAGCGTAAGTACCGTCATTACTAGTAGATTTTTATATTTGTACGTGCTAAATACGTTTTTTTCAATCATCATTATGCTGCCAATGGGGGCTGTTTATTGTATATATGAGAACCCATCAATATTTTTTTATTTCATGTGGTTCATTACATTGTTTACAGTATCATTAGTTCCAACAACTATCGCGACGCTTTTTGGAGCATGTATTACCGCAATCGCATCTAAATTTAAACATGCGAATAAAGTCACTACTATTTTAAGTTTGATAGCAATGATTATCTTTGCGTCCTTCATGTTCAAGCAAGGAAATACGAAATATAGTTTGACTGATATAGAAGGGATTGGAGTGATTATTTCAGAACAATTGCTGAAGGTGTATCCACTAGCTCATATGTTTCAAAAAGCAATTGTCGATACGAATGTTATAGCTTTTATTCTTTTTGTCAGCATATCATTTATTTGGTATTATCTTTTCGTAAAAATACTCTCTTTTAAATATAAGCAAATCAATACAGGAATTGCTACGTATCATATGCGCTCTGATTATAAGATTGATCGGATGAAGAAAGAAAAAGTATTGATTGCGTTATATAAAAAAGAACGGAAACGTTTCTTTTCTTCTACCGTATATGTGATAAATATTGGTATGGGAGTTGTTATGGCAGTCATATTCTCATTTGCAGTCGTTGTAGTAGGACCAAGCCAATTCATTGGATATGCTGGAATCGAAATACTTTTGCAAAAGATTGCCCCATTCGCTCTCTCAGCAATGATTGCAATGACGTGTACAACGTGTGTGTCATTGTCGCTCGAAGGAAAAAACGTATGGATTATGAAATCATTACCTCTTACACCGAAAATGATTTATGACAGTAAAATTCTCATGAACCTTTCACTGAGTATACCTACATCAATTATTAGCGCCATTCTTATGATAATCGGTTTAAAGCCGGATATTTGGACTGCTATTTTACTCATAATTACTCCAATTGCCTATTCATTCTTTTCAGCTGTATGGGGAATTTTTATAAATAATCGATTTGGTTACTATGATTGGGTGTCAGAAACGCAAGTAGTGAAACAGAGCATGGGAGCTTTTCTTGGTATGTTTGGCGGCATGATTGTGGCTGTCATACCCGCCTTTCTAGTAGGTGCTGCTGTGATATCAAACTATAGGTTGTTTACTTTTGTAGTTGTTGTAATGATTTTGATTATAACTGCAGGATTGTATAGCAATGAATCTAAGAGAAGGGTAATGTGAATGTTAGTCTAAAAAAGCTGTCTCCAAAAGGTAGTTCAAAACGACCTTTTGGGATAGCTTCTTTTATTAATCCTATGCATGATTTACTTTTTTCGAAACAGGAATCCATATTTCGCTCTTAAAAGTTGGCGAAGTTACATCTTTATTTTCATTCCAAAGAATTTCGGGCCCTTCCAGTTGTTCATAGTTCGAAGATGGAAACCACTCAGAATAAATACGTCCCCATACATTTTGTAATGTTTCAGGAAATGGTCCGATTACTTCGAATACAGCCCATGTTGAGGCAGGGACTTCAAGTTGCCTGAACTGGTCTGGGCAATCTTTCGTTGTTGCGACTCCAATATAGTGATCCAACTCTCCTTTTTCCTCCATTCTTCCTTCAGAAAAATTGGTAGAAGCGCTAATGAGTCCAGTAGGTTCAACATTCGAAAGCGTCTTTAATGTGTGGATTGCTTGACTGTCTAAACTTTTCCACATAGAAGCAATTTCTTGGTTTACCCCGCTGAAAATAATCGGTACTCGTTTCTTTATACCAACGATGCGAAATGCCTCTTTTTCTTCAATTCGATAGTTCATTTCATGTCCTCCTTTAATAGATAACTGGAAGGTCATTCGTGAGTAGGCTTTAAGAGAACCGCCACTATTTCTAGCCTCTGACGGCGTTATACCATGCAGGTTTTGAAATGCTCGTGAAAAAGAATCTGGTGAGTTGTATCCATATTTCATAGCGATATCAATGACTTTTACATTACTATCTTTTAGTTCGAATGCCGCAAGAGTAAGACGTCTACAGCGAATATATTCTGAAAGGGAAATGCCTGCAAGGAAGGAAAACATCCTTTTAAAATGATATTCAGAGCAGAAAGCTAGCTTTGCCACTTCTTTAAAGTCAATGTTATTCGCAAGATTATCTTCAATATACTGTATTGCTGCATTCATGTTTTTAAGCGAATTCATGATATGACCTCCTTATGTAAATAGAATAGCAGGAATGAAATAACCACATCCGACATTTCGTGCACAAGTATGTAGGGCTGTTTTTTACCTTACAGAAATGTAATGTTTCTGTAAGGAGAATGAATGGCTGGCTCTGTATCCCAATGTTATAGTAGCAAAGTAGTTATTTCATAAAGTTAAATTTTGTTTTCTTCTGCTAAGTAGCCTTACATAACTGTCATGTTTGTGTAAGAAACATCGATAGTGGCAAGAGTAGAAGTTAGATATAGTGAAAATAGAGAATAGAAGAAGAGAGGGATATAGAGATGAAAACGGTATTAGAAGCGAAAAATATTAAAAAAGTATATGATACAGGTGGAAATAAATTTGAAGCGTTAAAAGGCATTAACTTACAAGTACAAGAGGGTGAGTTTGTTGGAATTATGGGACCTTCTGGGTCTGGTAAAACGACTCTTTTAAATGTTCTTTCTACAATTGATAACGCGACGAACGGTGAAATTTTAATTGATGGAAAAGACATTGTGAAAATGAATGATGATAAATTGGCATTGTTCCGCCGTGATCATTTAGGTTTCATCTTCCAAGATTATAACTTATTAGATACGTTAACGGTAAAAGAGAATATTGCGCTGCCACTTGCGTTATCAAAAGTGAAAGCAAGCGAAATTGATCGCCGCGTTCTTGAAATTGCAAAGAAGTTTGGGATTGATCATATTTTAAGTCAATTCCCATACCAAGTATCTGGTGGACAGAAACAGCGCTGCGCAGCATCACGTGCAATCGTTACAAATCCAAGTATGATTTTTGGGGACGAGCCAACAGGGGCGCTTGATTCTAAATCAGCAACAGACTTATTAGAAAGTATGAAGTCATTAAATGAATATGATAATTCAACCATTTTAATGGTAACACATGATGCATTTGCGGCAAGTTACTGTAAACGAGTTATCTTCATTAAAGATGGCGAGCTATATAAGGAATTGCACCGCGGGGAACTAACTCGTAAACAATTCTTCCAACAAGTAGTAGACGTAATGTCCGCAATTTCTGGAGGCATGACCCATGACATTATCTAGTATTGCCCTCCGCAATATACAGCGGAACTTTAAAGATTACTTTTTATATTTCGCATCGATGATCTTTAGTATCGTCATTTATTTTACATTTAAGGCACTTCAGTACAGTTCACAAATGGAAAAAGCAGCGGAAGGCTCTAAGAAAATTAGCGGGGCATTCCAAGTTTCCAGCGTGATGCTGATTATTTTCGTAGCAGTATTTATTATATACTCTAACGGATTCTTTACACGAAAACGCAAAAAAGAAGTTGGATTATATTCACTGCTAGGGATTCGAAAAAAACAAATTGGTAAAATGTTATTTTATGAAAACATGCTAATGGGATTAATGTCATTAGTAATTGGAATTGCGATTGGTAGTGTACTTTCAAAATTATTCCTTGAATTGTTAGTAAGTATGATGGGATTAAACCTAAATGTGCATTTTGAAGTACCGGTGGCAGCAATTATTGATACAGCTATTATCTTTTTCGGCATTATCCTTTACACATCACTACAAGGGTATCGTCTAATCTATCGCTTTAAGTTAATTGAACTGTTCCATGCAGAGCGTGAAGGAGAGGCAATGCCAAAAGGATCGATGATTATGGCATTACTGTCAGTCTTCTTAATCGGTTCGGGATATTTCTTATCGCTGATGTTTATGAAGGCTGCAAAATATGCTGACTTTATGATGGTTGCATTTTATATTTTACTTGCAACGGTACTTGGTACGTATTTACTATTTATGTTCTTTACAGTATTTGTATTAAAAAGAGCCAGACATAAGAAGTCATCCTTCTATAACGGTATGAATATGGTAACAACGTCACAGTTATTATATCGTATTAAAGGAAATGCAAAGTCTCTTGCGACAATTGCGATATTAAGTGCAGTAACATTAACGGCAGTTGGTACGTCTGTTACGATGTATTACAACACATTTAAGCAAGCGAAGAATGTTTCACCATATAGCTATTCATATGTGAAACAAGATGCAGCGTTAGATCATAAAGTAAATGCAATTCTTGATGCAGAAAAGAAAAATCATCCAGTTACAGATCAATCTGAAATTGAGATGGTTCCTGTGAAAGGGAAGTTTGAAGGTAAAAAAGCGGATCAGGTTATGAATACACATTACCTTGTTACAGAAAAATACCAGCTTATTTCTCAATCGACATTTAATAGAATTGCGAAAAAAATGGATGCAGATGCTGTGAATTTAGCTGCTAATGAAGCATTTGTATATGGTAGTCTATATGTTGAAGGGCTTGATTTCGGTCCTGAATATAAAGGGAATAAGGCTGTATTTCCTATTGGAAATGAAACACAAAAGCTTACTATTAAAGATGTAGATAATCGCAATATCACGAATTTAAGTGAATTATTTGTGATTGTTCCAGATCAAGTATATGAACAAGCGAAAAAAGTATCTGGAACACGTGTTGTAAAAAATATTGATATAAAAGATGAAAGAAATAGTAAGGCACTAACAGAAAAATTAGCGAAAGCTATCCCAGCAGGAAAATCTGAAATTGAAGCATCATTTAGAGACTTCTACACTGGTTTCCAAGCAGGTCTTGAAGCGACGGGATTAATGATGTTTATCGGATTATTCCTAGGTTTAGTGTTCTTGCTTGCAACAGGTTCTATCATTTACTTCAAACAGTTAACAGAAGCGAGTGCGGACCGTGATCGTTACGTTGTCCTTCGTAAAGTTGGTGTAACAAAGCAAGAAATGAAAAAGGCAATTGCAAAACAAGTAAGCTTTATCTTTGCGATTCCATTAGTAATTGGAATTCTACACAGCTTATTTGCATTAAAAGGTTTATCAAATATATTGCCATATGAAATATTGATTCCGTTATTAATCAGCATTGGAGTGTACGGTGTCATTTATATTGGGTATTACTTCTTAACAGTTCGTTCTTATTATAAGATTGTGAGCGCGAAGTAATAAAGGAAGCAGTTATCGCTATAGGCGGTAGCTGTTTTTTTATTTCTTCATAAAATCTTAAGAAATTTCCATGCTATTTTTTAAAAAATGATCGTTATACTTGGAGCTATATTAAACAATACCGAATGAATGGGAGAGGTTAGAAATGCAACTTATTACATTCTTAACCGAATTTGTGAAGCATCCAAAGAATACTGGGGCAATTGCACCTAGTTCGAATAGATTAGCCAAAAAGATGGTAGGCGCGATTAATTTTGAAGAAGCGAAGTACATTTTAGAATTAGGACCTGGAACAGGGTCATTCACGAAAGAGATTATAAAGAGAAAAAAAGAACATACAATATTTATCTTGATTGAAATTAATGAAGTGTTTTTCAAAAAGTTACAGAAGCAGTTCAAGGACGATCCTAATATTTTAGTCATACATGGATCAGCTGAAAACATAAAGAAATATATCGAGGAGTTACAAATAGAGAAGGTTGATTACGTATTATCAGGCTTGCCCTTTACGTCTTTACCAAAGGAAGTATCGTCTCGCATTTTATCCAGTGTCATGGAGTCATTAAGTGAGGATGGTGAATTCATTACATTTCAATATTCCCTTGCAAAGAAAGCATTTATTCAAAGCTTTTTTCAGGAAATTTCACTAAAAAAAGTTTGGCTGAATCTTCCTCCAGCGCATGTCCTTAGTTGTAGAAAGGCATGCATGTAATGGAATTATATGAATTGTTATCATATATTGAGCAGTATGGTTATTGGGCTTTATTCTTTTGTCTATGGCTCGGGATTGTAGGCATGCCAATTCCAGATGAAATGATTGTAATGAGTGGTGGGTTTGTATCGTCGGTGGACATACTAAGTGTAGTTCCTGCCTTTTTATTAACTTATTTAGGCGTTGTGTCAGGTCTCTCATTAGGATATATACTTGGAAAAGTATTTGGTTCTAAAGTACTTGATAAATTAATGAAAAAGAAGAAAGTAAAGTACCTTTTAAAATCACAAGAACTGATTAATAAATACGGACATTATGCATTGGCAACAAGTTATTTTATACCTGTCGTTAGACATATCGTTCCTTATTTAGTTGGTATGAATCGTATGTCATTTAAAACATATGCTTTGTATTCATACACGACAGGATTTATGTGGACATTGCTTTATTTTATGCTTGGTTCTATGTTTGGTAAACATATCGAAACGATTGTAGAACTCGCGACGAAGTATGGCCTCTATTTTGGTGGCACAATTGTTGTCATAGTAAGTATTTCATATTTATATATGCAGAAGAAAAATCAGGTAATAGGATAGATTACTTTTCCAAATATTCGCAGACAGTAAGGAAAAAGGCAGCTATTTTAAGGAATAGTTGCTTTTTTCAATCATTTATCATTTTAACCGAGAAGACCCATTCCTCTAAACGAAGTGAAGGTGGGGGTAGTTCAATTGATTCCATAATTGAGGAATATAGAGGAAATGGAGTACCATCTCTATAGCTTTTGTAGTAGTCGTGTTCCGCTTTTCATATCGCCTTTACATAAAGGACATTTTGGTTCTTCTTCTAAAGAAAAGTTTTTACGCATCCATCCACGACAGCTTTCTGATTGGCATTCCCATACAGCTATTTCTTCTGGATCTTCGACAGGCTTATTATTTCTTTTCCAATACATATAATCACTCCTCTAAAGTGAAAAATTTTTCTAAAAAAATAAAAAGGTTGTTAACGTTTTTTGTTAACAACCTTTTATACTTTTAATTATAATCTTTATTTTATAAAAATGCGAACTTTATAAATAAACTTCCATCAGAAATCGATGGAAGTTATATGTGTTTTTTATTTATCTGTTACAACAGAAGCAATATATGGTAAGTTACGATATTTTTCTGCGCAGTCGATACCGTATCCAACGATAAATTCATCTGGAATTTGGAAGCCTACATACTCTGCTGTTAAATCGACTTTACGACGTTCTGGTTTATCAAGTAATGTACAGAACTTTAATGCTTTTGGTTTATGCATGAAGAAATGGTCTTTTAAGAAGTGAAGTGTTAAGCCAGAATCGATAATGTCTTCTACAACAATTACATTTTTGCCTGTAATGTTGACATCGATATCTTTTAATAATTTAACTTTCCCCGTTGTTTCAGTTTGGTTGCCGTAACTAGATGCTGAGATAAAGTCGATTGTTACTTCATTTTTAATGTGACGAATTAAATCCGCGGCAAAGACGAAAGAACCTTTTAGTACAGCGATAACAACGATTTCTTCTCCTTCAAAATCACGCTCAATTTGTAGTGCGAGTTCTTTTACCTTCGTTTGTAATGCTTCTTCAGAAATTAAAGTATCTTTTATTTCAATATTCATTGAGATCCTCCTACGTTGTAAAACTTGTGAACATTTCGACTTTAAAGGATTGAAGGGGAAAAGTCAAAAAAGAGAAAGACATATCGGTTAAAGGTTTATATTAGGAAAGCCAGAATAAAATAAAATGAAAGTTCGATTTGAGGTTTTTTATGATCCATTCATGCTAGAGAAATTGAGAGGAGAAGGGAATGTTTAAAAAAATAATTTCAATCATTCTTCAATTATTTATTATGATTCTGCTATTTATAGTAATTGTAAGTCTTCCGATGTTATTTATAGATGGGAAGAAAGTTGGGATACATATAGAGCATTTTTTTTCACAATGTATACATGTTATCTCTGCACTCATACATCCAGAAGAGTTAAAGGTGAAAATGGCTACACAAGTAGCGACTGTTTCAAACAATGTGCAAATATTTAAGATGCAAGAAAGGGAATTCCCCTTATTTCCACTTATCTTTAAGCCATATGCATATTCGCTCGTGCTTATATTTGGAGCGCTCGTAGTTTCGCTCTGTTTGTCTTTTGTATGTAGTATGATTACAGCGGTTATACCAAGGCGTGTACAGAGGTTGATAGAAGAAGTTGTATGTTTTCTTAAAATCATTCCAGATATCTTCCTGATTTTTTTTCTTCAACTTGTAATGGTAAGTATATATAGGTATACCGGAGTTTTACCATTACATCCATTCTCTACAATGCAAAATTCATCGATTGTATTACCAATTCTAATTTTAGCTATTATACCTACCATTTCTTTATTTCAATTCCAAATGCTACTTATAAAAGAGGAGCAGAAGAAAGATTATGTTATGTTTGTGAAGGCGAAAGGTTTTAGTAGTCTGTATATTTTATGTAAGCATATTGTTAGTAATATCGTGATTTCAGTTGTGAATCATATGGAATCAATATTATTAGCTTTGATAACGAGTTTATTTGTTTTTGAGTACATGTTTCATATTAGAGGTTTGTTTTCAATTTTGATTAGCGGTCAAGATCCAGCAGTTATCGTTTATTTGCTGATGCTGTTTATCGTACCTATGTACGGAGTGATATTACTATTGAATTGGTTAAGGAGGAAGCTGTATGCGTAAACAGCGTTATATATACTTCTTATTTCCTATTATTCTATTATTAATTATTAGTTTTGCACTTCCATATTTTCAGAAGGAACCTAAGGTAGTGGAATATCGATACAATGATAAAGGAGAAATTGTTGAAGCGGCCCCTTTTTCCATGTCCTCTGAACATTGGTTTGGAACGGATCGAGAAGGAGAAGATTTGTTTTATAAAGTAATAGAAGGAGCTAAGTATACAATTTTAATATCGTTTTTTGTGGCGGTTGCTAGAGTAACCATTTCTTTATTGATGAGCTTATGCATTCGTAATGATAAGTGGAGCTTTTCTTTTTTACAACGTATTACTGTTAGTTTTCAATTTTTTCCACAAACGTTATTTTGTATTTTATTTCTTACACCGTTCATTATTTATGAACTACGAACGAAACCTATTGTTACAAATATAGAAGTGCTATGTATACAATTTCTTGTATTAGTTGTTGTGGCGCTTCCAGGAATGACACGATTTTTTCAAAAAGAAGTTCAGCAGCTGTGGAATAAGGAATATGTAAAGAATTCTTTTCTATTAGGCGGAAGCAGATGGCATGTATTTCGAACTCATATTATGAAAGTATTACAACCACAAATTATATTTCAAATTGGAGAACAGATGGTGCAAGTATTATTAATTATGTTACATCTTGCCATTTTTAAATTGTTTTTAGGGGGAACAAAAATCGTTTCCGGGCAAGCTCATGATCAATTTAATATATATGTTCCATACTTAAATGACTGGGCAAATTTAATTAGTTATTACTATGGAGAACTTATGCTAGAGCCAAGAATTATTATAATTCCAGTTCTGTTCTATATGCTTCTTTTATTTTGTATGACAAAAGTAGTAAACGGATATAAACATAATATGTAAATACAAATGTAAAAAACGAAATGAAATCATTCTTTTTAGGGGGGAGAGAGCATCCGGCCATGCATAGAAGCGGCCAAACTTTCTTCCTGCTTCATGCCAAGTGAAAACAAAAGGAGAGAACGAGTGCAGGGCATTTTGTTTTCAAAAATGGAAGTGTTTTTACAAAAATATCCACAAAAAGGTCTGATGATATAATAACTATATTAAGAAAACTCTTCCATAAAGGGTGATAATCATGAAAAAGAAACAGTACTCAAGTATTACATTTATAAAAGCATTACTTCTAACAATCGTTCTTGGTATGTTGGCTTATATAATTGATGTTCCTGCTATTCGAGTTTCACTGATTGGAATGACTTTAGTTCTTGGTGCGATTTCTCATGGGATGCTGCTCCAACTGTATGAAGCTGGATTAGATGATATGAAAGAATATATAGATAAAAAATGATTTCAAAACCTTCATTCATTTAGATGAAGGTTTTTTAATTCCTTACAAAAATGTAAGGTAATTTGTAAGACAAATCGATAGTGGAGTAGTGGTATTTTGGATAAACTTATAGGTGTAAGGTAAAAGGCAAGCACATTTTAGGTAAAATACGCTTTAGGCATTACATGTGAAAAGGAGTAGAAGGGAATGGAGAAACATTGGATGACCATTGCTTTATTATCGACTAGTAACACTATGATACTAGATGAAGAGATGAGCCTTTCGCACTTATTTGATCGAAAAGAAGATCATTCTTCTTCACAATTTACAATGAAATGGTGTAAATGGAGCGAAAGTTGTAAATTTGAAGAAGAGACCCCTAATAAAGAGCAAAGAATCATCTTCACAAACCCTATTAAAGCATGGACCTTTCAACATAGTAAGTGTAACGTCACTAATCACTTAAAGAAAACTGAGCCAAGACAATTAGTTATTACTCCAGATCCTTTTACTCTACATTCACGTGAAAGTAACAATTAAATACTGAGACACAGAAAAAGCATTGTAGAGGGAATCTACAATGCTTTTTTAGTGAAGATAAACATCTATATAAAGTGAAACTTTAATCAGTGGGGATTTTTCCCATCCCCCACTGATTATTAGTTGAACCAATCGGGCTTTTACGGACAGTTCACCTTCCACCTAACTTCTTTGCTTTCGCTGAATTTTGAGGTGGGAGTGTTACTGTCCGTTAATGCGGGATAAATACGGATTGAAAAAATGGCATAAAATCATTCCTTTTAGGTGGGAGAGAGGATCCGCTTATAGGTAGAAGCGGTCGGTTCCTTTTTTTAGCCCCATGCCCATGTAAAAACAGAAGTAGAAAAGGAGTGAAAGTCTCTTTCTGTACTTCATAGCTACAATTTATATGTTAGAAAATCAAATTGGATATATATTAATTTCGAGAATGTAGTAGAAAAATAGTAACGGGAAAATAACTAAAGTAACAAAAATAATAAAATTATTACATTTATATTACAAAAGTGTTGTTTGTTTTTATAATTCGTAATATAATTTGGTTATAGAGGTAGAAACCAAAATAAATTATTATTTGGGAGACTGGGAAAAATGAAAAAAATTATTTTGCTAGTTTTAATGTCTGTAATGTTTTTAGTACCTGCCGTTTCTTATGGAGAAACAAATGAAAATATGAATCAGGCTATCCCGAAAGAAGAACAAGCTATACAAAAAATGGGATGGGTAAAAACTGGAGATACATGGTATTACTTTGATAAAGATGGAAAAGCTCATGAAGGCTGGTTAAGTTATAACGGAAAATGGTATTACTGTATAGATGGAATGATGGTACAAAACGATTATGTTAGAGTAAATGGAAGCGATTATTACTTAGGTCAAGATGGTATTATGCAAACTGGTTGGATACAGGATGGAGATCGTTGGTTATATGCAAACCAAGATGGTTCATTTAAAACTGGCTGGTTAAAAGAAAGAAATGAGTGGTATTATATTCATCGTGGATTAATGAGAACTGGCTGGGTAAGAACTGATGCGGGTTGGTATTATATGAACTCTAATGGCACAATGAAAACAGGTTGGGTGCAAGAGAGTGGAAATTGGTATTATTTAAAATCTGACGGTGCAATGGCAACAGGCAAACATTTGATTAATGGTACTTGGTATGTATTTAAAGATAATGGTGTTATGCTTTAAACATTTTAGATAAGAGGCTGCCGAAAGTAGTTGAATAACTACTTTTAGCAGCCCTTTTTTATTCTATAAATAGAGAGAAGTGTATAGGGAATTTTGCTTTTCTGACGGAGATTAAATCTTTAAAAGAAATCCATTTTATCTGCATCTCATCTTTACATCATAGATATATTCTATGAATACATCCGATGCGATGTGATGTGAAAAATTATATAAGGAGAGAAATGAAATGAAAAAGAAACTTTTACCAATATGTGCGATGGCACTTTTATCAGTGGGGTATGCATCGGTAGCCAGTGCTTCTACTGGCACGATGACGAAAGAAGAAGTGACACAAGTGCAGCAGGATATGGCAAAAAAAGAAGCAGCAATTCAGGAGCAACAAAAAAGTGATATAGCGAAAAAAGAAGCAGCAATTCAGGAGCAACAAAAAAGTGATATAGCGAAAAAAGAAGTAGCAATTCAGGAGCAACAAAAAAGTGATATAGCGAAAAAAGAAGCAGCAATCCAAGCGCAACAAAAAAGTGATATGGCAAAAAAAGAAGCAGCAATCCAAGCGCAACAAAAGAGTGAGGTAACGAAAAAAGAGGCAGTAACACAAGCTACAAAAGGAGAAAAACTACCAAATACAGCATCGAATAGCGTAACAATGATGGCAGTAAGCGCGTGCCTTGTAGCATTAGGATCATTGTTTGGGTTTACGCGCCGTAAAATTAAAGCGTAAAATGAATTTTTAATTAGCCTATAAAGAATAGGATAATTTCATATATTAAAAATGGTAGGTTAACCCTACCATTTTTTGCATGGAGGGATGAAAAGTGACATTTCTAAATCGGATTGGACTAGTTTTCATAATACTTGGTATTCTTATGGGGGCTTATTATTCCTTTGAATGGTATAAAGGGAAAAGTTCTGCGCGAGATTTAACAACAGAGGAGATAAAGAGCTTTGAAAAGGTACAACAAAAGGAGAGTATTATTGAAACACCTGTGAATTCGCAAATGACTTCTTCTCAAATGCAGTATAAAGAAGGAGAGAAAGTAGCTACATTAAATATCCCGAAAATAAAGAAGAAATTTTCCGTACATTGGGGAACTGATGAAAATACGTTAAAAAAAGGCGTTGGTATGTTTGTCAGTGATATTACTACAGTTCCGTCTGAACGTGGCCATACAGTGCTGAGCGGACATCGTGATACTGTATTTACAGAATTAGGAGAGCTAAAAGAAAAAGATAGTCTCGTTGTAGAATATGATAAAAAGATCTACACTTATGAAATTCAAAAAATGTGGATTACGCATGCAGATGATCGAACTGTCATTGTAAAAAAAGAAGAACCGACTTTAACGCTCACGACTTGTTATCCATTTGATTATATAGGTGATGCACCAGATCGATATATTATTGAAGCGAAGTTAATTGCGACTTATTCAAAATGAAATGACAGCCTTAGCTATTTTAGAATAAGAGGGGGAAATGAATATGCCACAAACCATTTTAATTGTTGAAGATGAAGACATTCTACGTGAAATCTTGAAAGATTATTTTTTAAGTGAACAATATAAAGTGCTTGAGGCAAGGGATGGAAAAGAAGCATTATCCTTGTTTGAAGAAGATGAGGTTCATTTAGTTATCCTTGATATTATGTTACCAGAATTAGATGGCTGGTCTGTATGCAGGAGAATTCGTAAAACGTCACAAGTTCCGATTATTATGCTAACAGCACGTGTAGATGAGGATGATACATTACTTGGATTTGAGCTAGGGGCAGATGATTATGTAACAAAACCATATAGTCCACCTATTTTATTGGCGAGAGCAAAACGATTACTAGAGAGCAGAGAAGTTATCAGTAAACCCTCGAGTAATAACGATGATACATTATCTATCCATGGAATTTGTGTTCACTTTCCCTCACGTGCTGTTACTGTAGAAGGAATAGACATTAATTTAACGCATACAGAGTTTGAGATATTGACCTATTTCATGCAAAATCAAGGAATTGTTTTGACAAGAGAGCAATTGATTTCAAGAATTTGGGGCTATGAATTTGCTGGTGATGACCGGACAGTGAATAGTCATATCCGTAATTTACGAAATAAATTAGGAGATAAAGCAAAGCACATTACGACTGTTGTTCGGATGGGTTATAAATTTGAGGGGAATGTATGAGAAAAGGAATTGTACTCAAATTATTTATTCTTACAACAGCACTATGCATGTTGATTTTAGCGACGATTTTTATTGGACAAACGATATTTTTTAAACAATATTATGCAAACCGAAAAGTTAGTGATATTAAAACAAATATAAGCACCTTTGAGAGAGATTATTTGAATAGCGGTGGTAACACAGAAGCAATTCAGAAACTGGAACAAGATTTTTATAGAGAAAATAATACATGGATTACAGCATTAGATAGCGATGGGAATTTAAAACATGCAACCGATTTTTATTTAGAAGTAAAGCTGGATCGGCTGTGGCAGAAGGAACTTGGAAAAACAAACCTTACAATCCCTCTCTATTATCTTATGGGAATAGAAGAGGTTGAAAATGAAAAAATGCCGAATTTTTCAGGATTGCAAATTTCGGTTTATGGAATAGATAGAGATTCTACATTTGTTCCTGCTGTATTAAATTTAAGTAAGGGTAGTATAAGTTGGTCCAACAAGCCATTAGATAAGAAAATAAATGAAATAGTTCTTAAGGTGAAAGAGGAAAAGAAAAGTGCGGCTCAAGTTCCTAGTACTGGTTTTGGGGGAACTGTTACAAAAGTGCAACTACCTGATAGTAAAGGGATAGTGAATCCACTTTATAAAAACACTTTGTTCTTGGAGAGTATAAAAGAATTTCAAGCAGACTTACTGTTAAATGAAAATAAAGATAACAATGATGCCTTAAGAATAAATGACTATGAAAAAAATGATATAAAATATAAATTATTAATCAAACCGATAAAAGAAAAGGATGGCTCTTTAACATATATATTCGCCATGGCGTCCTTACAGCCTGTGGATGAAGCAGTACAAATGGTAAAGGATTATTATGTATATATTATTGCATTTGTACTAGTCCTCACCTTGTTGGCATCTTTTTATTACTCAAAACAAATTGCAAAACCGCTATTACGAATAAATGACACAACCAAGAAAATTGCAAATCTAGATTTCACAGAAAGAATTCCAATTACTTCAAAAGATGAGATTGGAGATTTATCTCAAAATATTAATAGGTTATCTAATACATTGCACACACATATTGAACAATTAGAACGAGATATTGAAAAAGAAAGAAAGTTAGAAAATACGAGAAAAGAATTTATTTCGGGTGTCTCACATGAATTGAAAACACCGCTAAGTATTATGAAAAGCTGTATTTCGATTCTAAAAGATGGGGTAGCTGAACATAAGAAAGAGTATTACTTTCAGGCAATGGAAAAAGAAGTGGATAAGATGGACATGCTAATTTTGGACATGCTAGAGTTAGCTAAATTCGAATCTGGTACGTATAAAATGCAGATGGATACTTTTCATATTGATGAGGTCATTGAGCATATATGTGAACAATTATCATTAGAAATAGAGAAAAA
Organism: Bacillus sp. TL12; assembly: GCF_022625245.1. Classification (NCBI taxonomy): domain Bacteria; kingdom Bacillati; phylum Bacillota; class Bacilli; order Caryophanales; family Bacillaceae; genus Bacillus; species Bacillus sp. TL12. The sequence continues at coordinate 54,490 of NZ_JAJJBY010000002.1, forward strand.
ACAACTGCATTTTTACAAATACATATCTCCAGCCAAAGTTGTTGCAAACCAACATCGCATTGAACAAGTACTAGTCAACTTTGTAACGAATGCAATCCGTTATACACCGGAAAACGAGAATATTATTATTTCTACAATAGATGAGTCAAATCGAATAAAGATTTGTATAGAAAATAAAGGTGCTCATATTGAAGAAGAACAATTAGATAAAATTTGGGATCGCTTTTATCGTGTAGATACAGCACGCCAGCGCTCAAAAGGTGGAACGGGACTCGGACTTGCTATTTCTAAAAATATTTTAGAACTTCACGAAGTAGAGTATGGGGTAACGAATACAGCCGATGGTGTGTTATTTTACTTCTATTTACCAAAAAAAGTGTAGGAAAGAAATTCTACGCTTTTTTAATTTATTTTGATAATATCTTTATTTTATCTTTATATTTAACATTTATCCCGCACTAACGGGCAGTAATACTCCCACCTCAAAATTCGGCGGGAGCAAAGAAGTTAGGTGGGAGATAAACTGCCCGTAAAGGCCCGATTGGTTCAACTAATAATTAGTGGGGGATGAGGAAAACCCCCACTGATTAAAGTTTCACTTTATAATTTTGGTAGAAGATGAAGTTGTTTAAGGAGTAGATTATCCATGAAGAGCAATTTACTAAGTGTAATGGTATTTATATTTTTATGTGTATTTATTGTTTTTATTATTGATATAACACATTGAGAGTTGTTTATAAAAAGAAGAGCACCTATTTAGGCACTCTTCTTTTTTGTGTTTCTATTATATACATCTGCGCTTTTGAATAGGCGCGGAGCTGTTGTGTATAAAAGCAGTAGTAATACTGTACATAATGCGAAGGATGCAAGCAGTGTACTACCGTTTACAATCAATGAATATAGGAAAGCAGATTGCCCTTTTGGTGCATATTGTCCCCAGAAAACAATACCAGCGATAAAGTGCCAGAAGTAACGTGCTAAGCTACCAATGAATGTAGCACCAATAATATAGGCCATTGTTTTCTTACCTTGATTATTTGCCATTGCTTGTTGGATAGGTTGATAAAATAAGCCGGCGAAACCAACGAAGGCAAAAGCAATAAAATATTCAATCAGTGTCTGAATTGGTGTAACGATAACAGCATCCCCAACGACAATTTGTAATAGTCCCCAAATCAAGCCGCCTAAGAAAGCTGTTTTAAATCCCCAGCGGTAAGCGATAATAAAAATAGGAATCATAGCAAATGAAACAGAACCGCCTGTTGGAAGTTTAATGGATAGTGGTAAAATATCGATGATCAAGGCAAAGGCTGCAAGGATTGCAGATTCAATCATCGCTTGTAAATTGGTGTTACGCATATTGTCATTCCCCCTAAATCTAAGTTGCACAAAAAAAGAATAATGTATCATAGGGAGATATGAAATACGTAAATAGAATATGATGAGGTAGATGTATTTCGGCGTTTGCACAATTCCTACGTTAGCATTAACTAACAGGTTCTAAGGGTCGGAATATTATATTCCCTCTCAGCAACGAGGCTCCCCCTGTGATAACGAGATTCTTTGATTGTTAGATTCATTGTAATTGAAATGGATGAGAATGGCAAATGGTGTTTAGATAATCGTAAATTAAAGACTTTTCTTGTTAGAGGGAAGAGAGAATCCAGCTATGGATAGAAGCGGTCAGTGCCTTTTTGGAGCCCATACCGCATGAGGACAGAAATAGGGAATGAGAGGAAGTCTATTTTTATTTTCATAGCCGTAATATGTATGTAGGGAAATGGAAATAGCAGAAGAGGCTCCCTTTTCTTTTTTGATGAAAGAGAGAGTCTAGCCATTAGCGAGCGGTGAGAGTTATGGTGCAAAAAAGTTATTCCTATGTAATTGTCCCAAAATGTTAGTAAATATGAAGGAAAAGGCTATAGTATTTGATTGGTAGGGATGGTATAATTCATCTGAAAATAATTATCATTCTCTTTTGAGGAGGGGGATTATGAGTCTAGTTGACATCAAAATAGGTGAAAAGGCACTAGTGAAAAATATACAGGCGTTAGATAAGTTGTTAAAGCGGAGATTAGCTGCTTTTGGTCTTTCTGAAGGAAGTGAACTTCGTGTAAAACAAAAAGCGATGTTCAAGGGACCATGTACACTAGAATGCCGCGGGCAATTAATTAGTATTCGTCATTGTGACGCGAAAATGATAAAGGTGGAATTAGCGTGAATAAGGTTGCATTGCTAGGGAATCCGAACACAGGAAAAACATCATTATTTAATGCGTTAACTGGTTCCTATGAATACGTGGGAAACTGGAGCGGGGTAACGGTAGAAAAAAAGGTCGGTAAGTTAAAGAATAAGCAAGGAACATTAATTGATTTACCAGGTGTATATGATTTAAATCCTGTCTCTCGTGATGAAGGTGTCGTTACAAACTTTCTATTAAAAGAAGAATTTCAACATATGCTGAATATTGTTGATTCTTCTCAATTTGAGCGTAATATGCATTTAACAATGCAACTACTGGAATTTGGTAAGCCTGTTTCTATTGGTTTAAATATGATCGATGTGGCGAAGCAGCGCGGGATTGTTATTGATGTAAAAAAATTATCAAAAACACTAGGAGTAACGGTTGTTCCTGTTGTTGCGAGGAGTGGTAAAGGTTGTGAGGAATTACTTGCTGCCCTTCATGAGAGTGAGAAGAAGACGAAAGAGCCTTTCATTCTTTCATATGGTAAACAAGTAGATGCAGGAATTGCAGAGCTTATAGATCTTTTAAACAAGGAAAATTATGAACATCCAAGATGGCTTGCCCTTCAGTTTTTAAGCAATAATGAAGTTGTGGAACAAGAAGTGAGTAGATTACCGATTTATAAGGAACTTGTGGCAATTCGCTCTAATCTGGAGGCAGAACTTGATGGTACATTAGAGCAGCATATTTATAATACACGTGCAGCGTATATTGAAAAGTTAAAAACAAATGTCATTCAGCATGAAAAAGAAGGAAAGATTCCTTTTTCAGAAAGGGTCGATAAGTTAATTACACATAAAGTTTTGGGACTTCCAATCTTTTTAGCAGTTATGTTTTTTATTTTTCAGGTTACGTTTACGTGGATTGGGACGCCTTTGTCGGATATGCTTGACGAATTTCTTGGTGGACAATTTACAGATTGGGTTACAGCAGGACTTATAAATATTGGGGCCTCTGAGTTTATTCAGGCACTTATTATAGAAGGTATTATTGCTGGTGTTGGTGCTGTATTAGTATTCGTCCCACAAATTTTTGCCTTGTTCTTCTTTATTTCGTTACTAGAAGACTCAGGATATATGGCACGAATTGCAGTTGTCATGGATCGGGTTATGGAATTCTTCGGTTTAAACGGGAAGGCGTTTATTCCAATGATTATCGGTTTTGGTTGTAACGTACCAGGCATTATGGCAGCAAGAACAATTGAACAAGAGAAAGAGAGGTTGCTTACTGTTTTAGTAACACCATTTATGTCTTGCTCAGCACGTTTGCCTGTATACGCACTATTTGCGGGAGTCTTTTTCCCGAATAGCCAAGCGAGTGTTGTGTTCTCGTTATACATTGCAGGGATTGTACTTGCGCTATTAGTTACAAAGGTAATGTCTATGACTGTTTTAAAAGAAGAAAAGTCTATTTTTGTGATTGAGCTTCCGCCTTATCGTATGCCACAAGCAAAAACATTGTGGCTGAGTACGTGGGAAAAAGGAAAAGGTTTCGTACGTAAAGCTGGTACATTTATTTTTGGTGGATCTGTTGTCATTTGGTTACTCAACTATGCTGGTCCATCTGGATTTGGCGTAGATATGGGAGATAGTTTCTTAGCGATGATTGGTGGGTTCGTGGCACCAATTTTAGCACCGCTTGGTTTTGGAACATGGCAAGCAGCAGCGTCGCTTTTAACAGGATTTTTAGCAAAAGAAGTTGTTGTTTCTACAATGGCAATTATTTATGCAGTAAAAGAAGATGTGCTAGGAAATGTAATGGGAGCGCACTATACTGCGTTATCAGCATATGCGTTTATGTTTTTCATTTTATTATACGTTCCATGTTTAGCAACAGTAGCTGTTATTCGCCGCGAAACAGGATCTATAAAATGGACGATTTTCTCTGTGGTTTACCCACTTATTATTGCTTATATATTAACGCTCATTATATACCAAGTCGGATCCTTACTTGGATTCTAGAAGGAGATGTATCATAATGATGGTCAATATTGTTATTGGAGCTGTCATTTTTGGCTATGCAGGGTATACATTATTCAATTTTGTAAAGAGAAGTAGAAAAGGGAAATGTGCAGCATGTTCCTTAAATAAATCATGTCAGTCAAAGAGTTGTAGTCCCGATATGGAGCAGGTCGTGAATAAATAGAAAAAAGCTTTGCGAATTTCGCAAAGCTTTTTTCTATTTATTATTTTTTAATTTTAACAAGTTGTACGGCTTCTGTTTCTTTAGTTGTATCTTGGATTTTATCTTTAGGGTCCTTATCAAATTTCAGTACACCTACAGAACGAAATTTTAGACCTTCTTATAACAGAGAAGATTATTTTATCGTTTTGGGGGTGGCCTGTTTTCTTAGCTTGATAGATATACGTTAGAACTCCATACCTATCAACTCCAGAACAAAAACAAACCGATTGATATACCAATCAGTTTGTTTTATTTACACATCTTATCTTTTAAAAAGTCAATAAAAACAGATTTTGGTCTGCCTTTTAAATAGATAAAATCAATACTAATATTAATTTTCACTGGAGGTGCCATTTCCACTCGGATCAATTCTCCATTTTCTAATTCTTGTTTGACACAATGTTCAGGCAAAAAGCTAATGCCCATCCCTTGTATCACTAAATTTTTCGCTGTTTCCATATTATCTACTTCTAAAGATATAGTCGGGCTTACATCATTACTTGAAAATAGCCGATGAATCATGAGCCAATCTATTGATCCATAATCAAAAAAGATAAGGGGTTGTTTACTTACATGTTCTATTGTTACTTTTTTTCTTTTAAAAATATATGATTTCGAGGCACAAAAAGGCCAATAGGGTCATTATAAAGACGAATTGATTCTACTTGAGGATGTGTTTCTGTTCGTACGATGCCAAAGTCAACTTCTTTATTAATAACCTTCTGTAAGATGTCTTGTGAATGCCCTGTTACAATTTTTATTTTAACATCCTTAAATTCAGATTTGAAACCAGGTAAAATCTCAGGAAGGATATTATTAGATATTGATAAAGCACTCCCAATTACCAAGTCATATGGGATTGTTACTTGTTGCAATCCATACTTAGCTTCCTGATAAGATTGCAAAATTTTTTGTGCATGTGGAAAAAAATACTCTCCTTTTTCAGTTAAGGAAATCTTATTGCCATTTCGATGAAAAAGCTTTATATTAATTTCACGTTCAAGTGATTGAATACGTGCTGTTACAGAAGGTTGGGTTAAATAAAGAGCTTCGGCGGCTTTATTGAAACTACCAAGTTGACAAACATATATAAAAGCTTCAATATTTTCAATATTCATGTCTAAACGCTCCTTACTGTAGCTCTCTATTATCATTTACTATAACATGTACACGTAAATCGTATGCATCAAATATTCATAAAATAAGAATGCAACAATTCTGCCGCATTCCCAACTTATAAATTACACTTTTATTATTTCTTTTTCTGTTCCATTAGCTATTTTAATAACCATTTTAGCTACAATTTCTGTTGGATCAATAACGCAAATATTTTCGGATGATTTCAATACAAGAGGAACCTCTGTGCAGCCTGCTATAATAGCCTCAGCTCCGCTCTCTTTCAATTTATCAGCAACCTTTGAAAGATATAAAAATCCTGTTTCTAAATTTACACTTTTAATAGCATATATTCCTTCCATCACTTTTTCTTGCATTTCTTTATCAGGCTCAATGACATTAATCTTGTAACTTTGACAACTGTTTTGGTATAGTTCCGTCTTAATCGTCCCATCCGTAGCTAACAAACCTACTTTTTTTAAATTATTTTCTTGTACAAAACGAGCCGTTTCTAAAGGCATATGCAAGATCGGAATACTAACGGACCTTTTAGCAGCTTGTCTATAACAAGAAAAGGAGGGATAAATCATGAGTTTATTTAAACGTATTAAAAATATAATAAAAAGTCCAGAGCCTGTGAAACCAGAGAAATCGTTACTCACGTTAGCACCTGGCGATATGATTGAAGTTTCATTAGTTATGTATGAATTGATTGGAAAAACAAGCATGCATTCTCGGAATGAAATTGTCTTAACATTACAGGACGGGAAAACAATTCGCTATTTAAAAATTGAAAATCGTGAAAGTACGTATTATAAGTTGTATACACCAATTGATGGTCGGTTAGATTCGATAGATGAGATTCCAACGACAATTGAAATGGATGATATCGAGTATCATATGGAAGAACAATATAGCGGCCGTGTTGTTGTGATGGGAAAAACACCGTTTGCTGTCTCTGATGAACAATATGTGTGGGAGTTTCAATCTGATAACCGCAAGCTACTTCGCATTGAGTGGCAAGACGGACGTACAATGATGTATGAGGGAGAATCGATTCTTCCTGCTGATGTACAAATTATAAGGGCAACGTAAGGGGGCGTAATCATGTCAAACCGATTGTTTACCATGATTAAATCGTTCGTAATCCCTATACTTGCCATCGTTACATTACTTGTAATTGCTGGATATGCTTTATCAGGGTGTCAAAGTGAAAAATCGATTCAAGATCGTTATCCACTAGAATCCGTCGCAAAAGATGGTAAGCAAGAATCTTATGTGTATAGGGCTGCTAATCGGTCAGTTCCAGAAGTTGCAAAAGAACTGATTGATGAGAAAAAGCCAAAGCAAGTATCTAAAGAAGATGAAAATCAGATGTTCCTTGTCTATTCTGATAAGTTATATAATCTTCAGAAGGATAAAGAAAAACCGTCTGATACATTAATTGAAATTAGTAATAAAGAGTACGTTCGCCAAAATTATCAACCGTCCTTTTTACAAGGATATATTATGGCGAGTATATTAAATGATATATTTGATTCACGTAAATCGTATCATGGCGATTACCGAGGATATACAGATCGGAAAAATCATAAACCGGTTATTCCAGACAGGCCGCCTACAAAAGAAGAAAAACAAACACCACCGCCTATTACAAAACAAGGTAAGGGTTCTATTATTAAAAGAAGCGATAAGATTGAGCCGAAACCATCTGTAGGAGACCAAGGAAGCATTATCGAAAAAGAAACGAAGACAGTTCCACCATCTACAGAGAAAAAAGGAAAAATCACAAAATCACCGAGTGGTTCTAGCGGATCAGATGTGAAGCTGAAATCATCCATTAAAAGCCCACCACGAAATACGTCTCCGCCTAAAACGAGGGTTGGGGGATCTGGGAAAATTACGAAGAGAAGATAGAGAAAAGCCCAAGGAGCAGAGTAGATGCTTCTTGGGCTTTTGTGTGAGTGATATGATATATAAGTAACAAATATAATTATTTATGTTTATTTAGGAATTCGATGGTTTTTCCGAGCGTTTTTTCAGCATGTGGTGAAGTAAAATCAAATTGATATTCATGACCTAATTCAGATTTTGTTCCGTCAAATAAAACACTTTCTACTTCTACGCCATTCTTTTTGAGCGCGTCTATAAGATCGGCTGAATGTGGTGCCAAAGGATCGGCATCTCCAACTGTCAAAAAGACAGGTGGATAATTAGGTGTTACATGATGAACTGTAGACAATTCGTTGAGTCTAGGAAAAGATGCTACATCCTTCTCTCCTGTATATGACCAAAACATTGTATGCACCATCCATTTTCCGATTGCTGATGATTCAGGATTATCTAATCTATCCATGCTATAAGGCCCGCAAAACAAAAGAAGACCTTTTATTTGTTTATTATCAATAGAAGGATGAATATCCATCGTTTTTTCTAGTCTTTCATTGGACATAAGTGCGGCAGTTTGACTAGCGATTTGAGCACCCGCGGAATCGCCTCCTATGAATAATCTATTCATATCGCCACCGTATTCTGCAATATTGTTCTGAAGATATTTCAGTGCCTGATTTGCTTGAATGATAGGACCTGGATATTTTTGCCGCGGTGCAATCGCATAGTTTATATTTGCAACTACATATCCCTCGTTAGCTAATGCCATTCCGTATTCTTGTGTTTGTTCTTTACTACCAGATAAAAAGCCACCGCCATGTATCCACATAATAACAGGGAGCTTCTCATTCAAATTTTTCGGATAGTAAATATCTAAAATACTATTATCAAGTCCATCCTTGTCATAAACAATATCTTTTTTTACAATAACTTGCTTTCTTATCGTTTCCATATTTTTAGGTGATGCAAAAGGCTTTGCCTCGAAAAGTTTCTTCATTACTGCTGCTCTAATTGCAGGTGTAAACTGATTCATTATAGATACAGCCAATGTAGGAATACCAATGACCGAAATAGGAATTATCCATCGCTTTTTCTTATAGACTTTTTTCTTTAGTATCACTTGAATCAGCCTTTCTTAAGATTTATCGTAGTTCTGTATATCTATATTTCAACATTTCTTGGTGTTTCATTGTTATTATGTATCCTGCTATTTATGATTCATACTCCTACTTTACAATTCAGCGAGAGCAAAGAAGTTAGATGGGGAATCAAGGAACCCCCACTGATTAAAGTTTCACTTTATACCATTATACCCTTATTTCTTGTATATTCCCTTTCAATTTCAAGATCTAGTAACCAGGCTTCATAAGTATGCGGAATAGAGCATAAGAGATTATGTTAGTAATAAGCCCTTATCTTATAAGAAGGAGATAGGGGCGTATTGTTTTTGAATCATAATTTAGTGAGATTCACGTACTGTTACAATTTTCTTACCTATAAGAAGGATTTGTCCTCCTATAGCCAAAAGTAATATACCGGCTATTATATAAGGCAAAGTAACAGGTTCTATTTCTTTCTCTAAAAATATTCCGTTTGTCATAGTCCCTATTGAACCAGCCAAGTAATTAATAGAGCTAAGTAAAGCAATTGAAATGGTAGCATGATCTGGGCTAATTTCTAAGAGTGTTTTTTGCTGAGTAGCGAGTGCCGCCCACCCTGTACTTCCCCAAAGAATTAAGCATATAGCTAACAATAATGCAGTTTCATGGAAAACTCCCATACATATAAATGAGAAAAACATGATTCCCATTAAGTACAGTAATATGATTTTTGGTTTCTTATAGAAATCCATTATAAACCCAATTATAAAACTTCCGGCAATACCACCAATTCCCCACATCCAAATAAACATGATAGATTTTTGAAATCCATATGCAGTAATGATGGTATCTAAGTATGTGTATAAACCTAAACTGCAAAAACTTAATACCATTGTGATAAGCATGACAAGAGAAATTTTTTTGTTTTTGAACATACTTAGCCTCTCTTTTAGCGTTGGCAAAGGTCTGGATTCTATCATAGGAAATTTAGCAAAGAGAGCCAATATTCCGATAGTCCCAATGATAACGATAAACCACATCGCTATGCGCCATTCATAAATAGAAGCAATATATATGCCAAACGGAACGCCAATTACGGTACCAGCGCTCATTCCGAGTAAAACAGTACTTAAAGCTCTACCCATTCTTTTTTCAGAAACGAATGTAACAGCAGCTGACGACGCTAATGGTGAGTATAGGCCAGCACCTATGCCAGCTAGGCCTCTAGAAATGAATAGAATCATAAAGTGATGAGTTACAGCGGTCAGGAAGTTAGAGAATGTAAAAAGGAATAATGCTGCTAATAATGTATGTTTTGTGTTTGCCTTTCTCATGCATGTAGCAAATAAAGGCGCTGCAATCGCATAACAAATTGTGAAGATGCTTACTGTTTGTCCAGCAGTCCCGATTGAAATATGAAAATCATCGGCGATTTGAGGCAAGATTCCTGCCATTATATAAGCATCTACTCCTAGTGCGAACATCCCAAATGTTAATAAAAAAATAGTATTCAATGTGAGTCCCCCTTTTGATGATTTGTTCTAATTTCATCGTAACGAGTATAATGAAATTAGTGAAATTCATATTTTACATGAAAGGTATGAGTAAGATTCATGACGATAGCTAGATATGAAGTGTTTCAAAAGGTAGTAGAGTTAGGGAATTTTACTAGAGCGGCAGAGCAATTAAACATGACACAATCAGCTGTGAGTCATGCGATTGCGAGTTTAGAAAAAGAATTAGGATATCCTTTGTTGCACCGGAATAAGCAATCTGAGATTAGAATGACTGAGTTTGCAAATCGTCTTTTTCCACATATTCAGAATGTCTTGAAGAGCGAAGTGGCTATTAAACAAGAAGTATCCATGCAAAATAATCGGTTGGAAGGCACATTGAAAATCGGAGCATTTACAAGTGCAGCAGCTCAAATATTACCTGCCATGTTATTGCATCTTAAACAGAGTTACTCAGGTGTGAAAGTTTTATTATTCGAGGGGACATACGGAGAAGTAGCGGAATGGATTAATAATGGTACAGTTGATATAGGGTTTATATTAGAATCGAATACAAATAAACAAATAAAATCAATCCCGGTGAGCAAAGATGAAATCGTATTAGGGTTACCGAAAAATCATTCATTGATGAATCAAAAAATAGTGGATGTTCAGCAAATTAATGGAATGGATTTTATTATGCCAAAAGGTCCGTATCAGCCACTAGTAATAAAAAATTTAGCTGATTATCAAGTACGTCCAAACATTATATTAGAAGTACTAAATTGCGAAACAATCGTGAACATGGTCTCGCAAAATATTGGAATTACAATGGGGCCTGAGTTGTTTTTTAAATCGCATAAAAATATTGAAATGAAAAAATTAAAGCAGAAACAATATCGTCATATCCATTTAGCGTTTAAAGAAAGATCACCGATAATTGATGCTTTTTTAATGTGTAATCAATTGCTGATTCCTTCCTAAGAGTATATAAAAGTTGTATTTTTTATATTCAAAAAGAGGACTGTCTATAAGGCAGCTTTCACTGACATATGGGCAGTTCCTCATTTTTTTATAACCACTCTTACCCCTTTTTTGGAGCAGTTTTTTTACCAATCCAAACACCTAAACCTACCATTCCGAGCCAACAACAGAGTGCTAAAGTAGACATTAATAACGGTACTGGTAGTCCTGGGATTGGTAACTTATTCCTTCCGGCAATTGTTTGGAAAAGTTGAGACCACGGAGTATTGTAGTAGATTCCAACGGTCACAATTACAACGAATACAAAGAATTGTAAACACAAATTTCCAATTGATCTCCATGTTGTATGAATGAGTAATGAAAGTTCTCTATGTGAAGGGTTATGGGTATATACCTTCATATTATTTTGGGAAGAAATTATGTTAAATGTATAGCTTCCAATAGTTACACTTAGGATAATAAATATGGGTGAATAGAATCCGAATAACATTAAAAATGTACTCAATAGAAAAATATGTACTGGATTCATTTTTTTAATATTTTTATTGGATAACAGTGTAGACATTAAAATTCCTAATAAATAAGGAACAACCACAATAAAAATACTAGCTAAAATATTGTAAAACGTAAAACCGTAAAATAGCCCGATTACAAATAAATAACCATTTCCAAATCCAAGTAAAAAGGATTCGGCTTTTAGTTTCGTTGGTAATGATGAAGAAAGATTATGAAAAAATTGTCCTTTTAATAATTTGAAAAACATGAAACCAATAAGCAAAATAGCCATAATTAGAAACAAGATTATGAGTCGGTCATTGCTCATATAGCGACTCGCACGCAGCAGAATAACGAATAGAGAAAATAATAAAAACTGTATGATTGCCCCTGTAATTGGAACGGAGGGCATGTCTGTCGTTTTTTCAATTTGTGGCATTTTTCTTATAGAAAAGACGACATGAATTAAGCAACCTCCATATATGAGAGTTAATATGAACAAGGGTATGAAACTAATTGCGAAAAGAAATGTAATTAACAAGAAGAAAACAATGAACATAAGTAGTGCTTGTTGATTATTGTTAAAAACTTTTCCGCCTCCTTCTACATGGCGAAATAAAAAAGTGCTCGTCATTGCAGAAATAGTACTAATGGAAAAACCAGAAACGAGTGCACTTCCTTCGATCCATAGGGAAGAATCTTTAAAGAGGGCGACACTTATTATAGATATCATAGCAATGAAAACAGCATAGTATAATGATTGATGAATACCAATCTTACTAACGATAGGTATCCAAATCAATACACCAGTTATATAGGTAGTATAAAATAAAATAGATGGCCAATATCCTTCAAAGCCGCTAGATAACTGTAACCCGTATACAACGTAAAGAATCATTGGAATAAAAGCCGTACTGATTAGTAAGCCAAATGTAAAGAGACTTTGAAGGATGTCCCATCTTTCTCTATTAATACGTATCATACAATCCCTCCGCTACATGTGAAAATTCAATCTTTTTTCATACATATTGTATCCAAAACTACGATATTGTATATTTTTACATATAGAGAAAAGCCTTCCTTAAGAGAGGAAGGCTTTTTTTGTAAATTAACTAAATAAAAAGCTAATTACAGATAAGAAGACACAGAATCCTAAAATAACTCCTACAACTTTCATATGGAACTTTCGGCTCATTACAACAATTGCAATATATTCCCGAGTCATCGCATTTGGCCAGTAATAGAAAGCGGTTTTTGAACCGATTCCTTGGCTGTTGAGCCCGGCTTGTCTTGCGTATAATCCAGCACGGAATAGATGGAAATTATTCGTTGTAAAGATGCTCTTATACTTGTCTTTTAATGAATCCATAATTTGTTTTGAGAAGAGCATGTTTTGGTACGTATTAACGGAACGATTTTCTTGAACTGTATGTTTAATCGGAATTCCTTTTTCAACAGCGTATTTTTGCATTGCTTCCGCTTCAGGGAGATTTTCATCCGGTCCTTGTCCACCAGAGAAAATGATTGTAGGTGGAGTAGTGACAGCAGCCTGTTTCCAGTAAAAATCAATCGCTTTATTAATTCGACTCGCTAAAAGCGGAGGTACTTTATCATTAATTAAGCCACTGCCAAGAACGATAATGAAATCTTGATTGCGTCTTGGTCTGTTAAATTGATATAGAAAATAAGCCGTTAAGAAAGTTGATATATGGAAAAAGAAATATATCATAATCAAAAATACTCCTGCAAAAATCGGCTGGAAATGAGGAGAGAAAAATCGAGTTGGCTCAACTATTAAGGCTAACATAGCAAGTAACATACCAATTCCAGCGATTAAAGTTAAGCAGTTCGATAAACGACGTCCTTCTTTTCTCATTAAAATTCTTGCGTTAAGAAATAGTCCAATCATTAATGCGAATACACCAAAGGTCAGCATTAAGAAAATGATAATAAACGGTATAATTGCAACAATTCTCAATATCGCATAATCTGAGCTGAAACCTAAATAAAGGAAAAGGATAAGCGATGAGCAAAAAAATAGGTTAAATAAAAATCCGATTATTAAACTTCTAGGATCCCTTAAATAAAAGAATAGAAAAATAAGGAATAAAATAAGTGTAACACTTCCAAAAAACATCAATTTTGTAAACACCTCAATTTTTTTATGAATAATTGCCCCGTTTATTATATATTACATTTCATAAATAACGTAATTGAAAAATAATTCATTATAAAAAATAATATCTTTTTTTGCTATAAACCTGCCATGTTTTTAGACTCTCTTCATAAACTGAGAATAACATAAGGAAAGTGAGTGATACGATGCCTGCTGTTATTGATGGTGTAATCATACAAAATTGCAATGGAACAATTAATCTAGGTGATAAATACAATGTAAGTCCGAAAGAAGGAGACAGATCATATAACGGTTCTGGATCGTCTAATACAGGATTTTCTGTGAGAGTCTTTAATGGAATTAGTGCTACAGATGTGTGTGATAAAGATGTGAATGATCAAGGAATACAATTTACACTATAAGCTTGAAATGAAAAAGGCACTCGTTTTGAGTGCCTTTTTCATTTTAGTGATACCCTTTCGCAGAGTCTTTATGAATTTTTTCTTTAAAGATTGTGTAGCTCCATAATTGATATCCGATAACGATCGGTACCATTACCATTGCGACGAAGAACATAATTTTTAAGTTTAATTCACTACCTGCTGCTTGGTATAACGTTGTACTATATGCATCGTTAATACGTGATGGCAACATTCTTGGGAACATACCTGCAAAGCCAGTTGTCATAAACATTGCGATTGTTAGACAAACAAACGTGAATGCAAGACCAATTTTATGTTTGTAAACCATAATAATTGCAAGGACACTCATTAGCATTGCAAGAGCTGGAAGAATAAATAGTACAGGATATTCCGTAAAGTTTTGGAATAAGTTTGTACGGTTTGCAGTTGCTACATAGAAGATTGCTAAAATACTTGCTGCTGCTGCTACTGAAAATGGTTTTGCAATTTTATAAGCACGGTCTGATACTTCACCGGATGTTTTAATCATAACCCAAAGTGCACCGGATACGACGAAGATTGCAGTGAAGAAGAGCCCACCTAAAATACCGTAATGATTTAATAAGCTAAATAATGTTCCTTCATAGCCGTTTTTTCCAATTTGCAGCCCGTAATATAGGTTTGCAAATGTAACACCAAATAAGAAAGCGATTAGGAAGCTACCAATTGCAAATGCCCATTTACAAACGTTTTGCCAAATTGGTGAATCATCTTTATGCATAAATTCAAGCCCTGCTGCACGAGCAAAAAGAGCGAGTAATACTAAAAATAACGGTGTATATAAGTAGCTAAACATATTTGCATAAGTAACTGGGAAGGCGGCGAATGTTGCACCGCCCGCTGTAATTAACCATACTTCGTTACCGCCCCAGAACGGCCCAATTGCTTCTTGCATTTGATTCCGTTCTTTTCGGTCTTTCGTAACGAATGGGAAAATCATTCCGTTACCGAGTGCGTAGCCATCAAGAATAAAGTAAACTGTCCAAATCACGCCCCATAAACCAAACCAAATGACTGCAAGCATATCATGAGACATGAGCCGCACCTCCCTTAGTAGGTTCTTCTAGTGCTGCAGGTCCTTTTTTCGCGAACTTCAACATTAGATATACATCAGCAATTAATAGCAGTGTATAGAATAATACTAAACTTAGTAATGAGAACCAAATTTGCGGGACAGAAATTGGTGAAACAGCTTCAGCTGTACGCATCAATTTGTATACTGTCCATGGCTGACGACCTGCTTCAGCGACAACCCATCCAGCGTTAATCGCAACATATGGCAGTAAGACAGACCACATTGTAATTTTTAAATAACGTTTTGAATCTTCTAGTTTACCTTTACGATTTAAATAGAAACCATACCAAGTAAGTGCCATGAAGAATATGCCAAGTGCAACCATTAAACGGAAGCTATAATAAACAAGATTTACGTTTGGACGATCCTCTTTCGGAATATCTTTCAAACCGACAATTTCTCCGTCAAATGAGTTTGTATAGAAGAAACTTCCAAGTTTTAGGATTGTTAATAACTCGAAGTTCTTTTCATTTTTTACATCAGGAATTTGAATGATTGAGAAGCCTTGACCTTTACCAGTTTCCCAAACAGCTTCCATTGCAGCACCTTTTGCTGGTTGATATTTAGCAGCTGAAACGCCAGATTGATGACTCATAAATGGTGTCACAGTTGCAGCAAATAAACCTAAGATTAAACCGAATTTAAATGATTTTCTAAAGAATTCTACTTCGTTTTTACGTAATAAATGATACGCACTAATCGCCATTACGAAGAAAGCACCGACGATATAACAACTAATTACTGTATGGAAGAACATGTTCCATGCGTATGGATTAGTAACAAGTGCCCAGAAATCATTTAATTCAGCGCGGCCGTTACGCACCACGTAGCCAACAGGGTTTTGCATAAAGCCGTTTGCTGTAATGATCCAAAGCGCGGAAATATTTGTTCCAAGTGCAACCATCCACATACAAAAAGCACGGAACTTTGGTGAGATTTTATCTTTACCGAATAACCAAATTCCCATGAAGGTAGATTCTAAGAAGAAAGCAACAAGTGCTTCGATTGCGAGTGGCGATCCGAAGATATCCCCCATGTATTTTGAGTACTCTGACCAGTTTGTCCCAAATTGAAACTCCATCGTAATACCGGTTATAATCCCCATTACGAAGTTTATCGTAAATAGCTTACCCCAGAAATTCGCCATTTTTCGATAAGTGGGATTTAATGTACGTGCATATTGTGTTTCCATACACGCTACTAAAATAACAAGTCCGATTGTCAAAGGTACAAACAAAAAGTGATAAAAAATAGTAATTGCAAATTGAAAACGACTCAATAACAGAACGTCGGACATAATAAAGATTCACTCCTTTTTAACATTATCTACATTTAGTTTATAGTGGAAATATGAGCAAAGTAGAGGAAAGTTGTTGCAGAGCTGTGTGTATATTTTGAAAGAATTATGTCGATTATCTGAAAAATTATATATTTGCAATAAAGCAATATCCTTTTGGAATTTTTTTGACTTTGGTAAACTAAGTATGTAGTTTAAATGAAAGAAAAGAGGGTCCTTTACTATGAAGTCATTAGAAGAGATTTTGCAGTATAATGAAAAATTCGTCGAAGAGAAAAAATATGAAGAGTATGAGGCAGGAAAATTTCCAAACAAAAAGATGGTAATCATTTCTTGTATGGATACACGTCTTGTTGAACTATTGCCAAAAGCAATGAATATGCGTAATGGTGATGTGAAAATTATTAAAGTGGCAGGCGCTGTTATTTCACATCCATTTGGAAGTATTGTGCGCAGTGTATTAGTTGCTGTATATGAACTTGGCGCAGATGAAATATGCGTTGTTGGTCATCATGACTGTGGCATGGCAAAAATACAGGCAAGCAGTACAATTGAAAAAATGAAAGAGCGTGGCGTAACCGCAGACAAATTAGATACACTTCAATACTCTGGAATCGATTTGGATAAATTCTTACAAGGATTCTCTAGTGTAGAAGAAAGTGTAGAGCATAGCGTGTCAGTACTTCGTAACCATCCATTACTTCCGACAGAAGTATCGGTTCATGGTCTTGTCATTCATCCTGATACAGGAAAATTAGATTTAGTTGTGAACGGCTACGAAGCTTAAGATTTTACTTTGTCATCCTTTTTATCTGGGACTGGATCAAATCCTCCTGGATGAAAAGGATGACATTTTAATATACGTATAAGTGTGAGCCAAAATCCTTTGAAAGCACCGTGTTTTTGAAACGCCTCTAATCCATAATGAGAGCATGATGGATAAAAGCGACATGTAGGTGGTGTCATCGGAGAAATAAATTTTTGATAAAAGCGTATGATGCCGATAAAAATCTGTTTCATAACGGTCTCCTTTCCAGCATATTCTTCTAGTATTATAGCACGGGCTCTCTCTATATAAATCCATTTTGATTTTTTGACATATGAGCTGCGGCTATGAAAGTAAATACAATTATCCACTTACTTCCTCTTTTTGTTTTCATATGGTATGGGGTGAAAAAAGCACTGACCGCTTCTATGCATGGCCAGATGCTCTCTACCATCTGAAAAGAAGGGTTTGATGTTCGTTTTTTAATTTGGATTTACATAATACTTTACTAATTTGAATTTCCGTTATATCATATTGGATATGACGGAATTAAATTGAAAGTGGGAGAGATGTTTTATGCCATCAGTAGAAAGCTTTGAATTAGACCATACGATTGTAAAAGCACCTTATGTAAGACATTGTGGTGTTCATAAAGTAGGTAGCGACGGTATTGTGAATAAATTCGATATTCGTTTTTGCCAACCAAATAAACAAGCGATGAAACCAGATGTCATTCATACGTTAGAACATTTATTAGCATTTAATTTACGTAAATATATTGATCGTTATCCGCATTTTGATATTATCGATATTTCACCAATGGGTTGCCAAACAGGATATTATCTTGTTGTAAGCGGAACACCAACAGTTCGTGAAGTCATCGATTTATTAGAGCTTACATTACAAGATGCGGTTCAAATTACAGAAATTCCAGCTGCAAATGAAACGCAGTGTGGTCAAGCGAAGCTTCATGATTTAGAAGGAGCAAAACGCTTAATGAATTTCTGGTTAAGTCAAGATAAAGAAGATTTAGAGAAAGTATTTGGTTGAAAAATGAGGAAGCTGCCTGTGAAAGGGCAGCTTTTTTAGTTCTTATGTGTAACATATAGTGTTGAATCGCTGATATGTGAGAAGTGAAAGTTATTGCTTAAAGAACATTGGAGGCGAGCTAACAAATAAAAACTTAGCCGGTTTTTCCATATGATTAAACCAATTATGTGGCGTGGCAGATTCCATATGAATGCTGTCGCCAGGATGTAGATCATGCTCCTCGTTTTCTAATAGAATGGTGAGTACACCTTCTAATACGAACACGAATTCCTGCCCGTTGTGGGAATACGGATTGCCTTTTTTTTCACCAGGATGCAGCGTCACTAAAATTGGCTCGAAATGTGGATTTGATACACTTCCAGAAAGATTCGTGTAAATAAAATGAGAGTAATTTACATGTTCTTTATTTTGCTGTCCGCGGCGTATGATACTTGTATTTGTTTTTTGCTCAGCTGCAAAAAAATAGCTTGGGCTGACATGGAGTGCTTCTGATATTTTTTTTAATGATTCTAGTGTAATAGAAGATTTCGAGCGCTCTACTTGAGAGATAAAACTAATAGATAGATTTGTTTTCTCAGAGATTTGTTTTAAAGTCATTCTTTTTTCTAAGCGAAGCGTTTTAATTTTGTTTCCGATATTTTCATCCATATGATAATCCCTCGAATAGTGTATTAGATAGAATTTTTCTTATGAAAAAAGTGTAAAGGAAAGTTTTGAGTTTTGCAAATTGTCATTAAAATATTTTTCGGAAAAATTAGATAAATATGTTGTAAATCTATTTTTTCTGCATTATAATGACACGTAAGTGTATAGATGATATGAAACGCGTTTTTTTTTACGAAATAAATTGAAGTGACACTTTAATTTATTTTACTTTTAGTTAAATTCGGTGATAGGAGGAAGAAACATGTATCAAACATTTAAAGGGGCATATCCAGTCATTATTACACCGATGAATCAAAACGAAGAGATTAATTGGGAAGGCTTGAAACAAAATATTGAGCACTTTATTCAAGAAGGTGTAGCAGGTTTAGTTGTGAACGGAAGTACGGGAGAGTTTGTTAGCTTAACAAAGGAAGAACGTTTTAGAGTTGTGGAAACAGCGGTGGAACAAATTAACGGACGTATCCCATTTCTTGTTGGAACGGCGGCTGAAACGACAAAAGAAGCAATTGAATATACAAAGCAAGCAGAAAGAGCTGGAGCAAGCGGTGCACTACTCATTAATTCATACTACGCTCATCCGAAAGAAGAAGAGATTTATGAACACTTTAAAGCAGTAGCGGAATCTGTTCAGTTTCCAATCATGATTTATAATAATCCATTTACATCTGGCGTGGATATTAGCACAGAAACGATTCTCCGCGTCGGACGTGATGTAGAAAATATTACGCATGTAAAAGAATCGAGCGGTGATATTCGTAAAGTGCGTGATATTACAAGAAAAGGAAAAGGGGATATTGAAACATTCTGCGGTGCGGATGATTTAGTATTAGAGTCCTTTTTAGTTGGGGCAACAGGCTGGATTTCAGTTGCAGGTAACGCTGTGCCAAAACTTGTAACGGAACTGTTTGATGCTGCGCAAAATAAGGAACTAGAGAAGGCTTGGGGGCTATACGATAAAATTTTGCCGCTCTGTAGCTTTATTGAAGAATCAGGGAAGTATGTTCAAATCATTAAGAGGGTCATGGATTTAAAAGGGCAAGCTGGTGGTCCATCTCGTAAACCGCGCCTGCCATTAACAGAGGAAGAAGATCAAAAGTTACAAGGGATTTTAGAAAATCTATTAACATTGCAAAAGTAAAAAGAAGGGAGAGAGGAGTATGCTAATAGCGAATCAAGATTTAAAACCGAAAGTTCAAGCGTTTCTAGATGGAAAAAAGGAATTATTCATCGATGGGAAGTTTGTTCCAGCGTTGAGCGGAAAAACATTTGATGTTTGGAATCCAGCGACAGAGGAAGTGCTTGCTGTCGTAAGTGAGGCCGGAGAAGAAGATGTGAATCTTGCAGTGAAAGCTGCACGCAAAGCTTTTGAAGAAGGAGCTTGGTCAAAAATCAGTGCGGCAGAACGAGCACATTTAATTTACAAACTTGCAGATTTAATCGATGAGAATAAAGAAGAGTTAGCACAACTTGAGGCATTAGACAATGGAAAGCCGTATAAACAGGCACTTGAAGATGATATTGCAGGTACGGTTGATCATTTCCGTTATTATGCAGGATGGGCGACGAAGATTCTTGGGCAAACAATCCCAATTTCACCAGAATATTTAAACTATACACGCCATGAACCGATTGGCGTTGTCGGGCAAATTATTCCGTGGAACTTTCCACTATTAATGGCTGCTTGGAAGTTAGGCGCAGCACTTGCAACAGGATGTACAATTGTTCTGAAACCAGCAGAGCAAACACCGCTCTCTCTCCTATATACAGCGCAGTTATTTAAAGAAGCTGGGTTCCCAGATGGTGTAGTCAATTTTGTACCTGGCTTTGGCGAAAGTGCTGGTGAGGCAATTGTGAATCATCCGGATATCGATAAAGTTGCTTTCACAGGATCAACTGTGATTGGAAAAGGGATTATGCGTAAAGCGGCTGAGACGACAAAACACGTCACATTAGAGCTTGGCGGGAAATCACCGAACATTATTTTAGAAGATGCCGATCTTTCTAAAGCAATCCCTGGAGCATTCAACGGCATTATGTATAACCATGGGCAAAACTGTAGTGCAGGTTCACGTGTATTTGTTCATCGTAAGCATTATGAACAAGTTGTTCAAGAATTAGGGGAAATGGCGAATGAAGTGAAGTTAGGGCACGGATTAGACCCTGAAGTAGAAATGGGACCGCTCGTATCGAAGAAGCAACAAGAACGCGTACTGGCTTACATTAAGAGCGGCATAGAAGAAGGTGCAAAACTGGTAGCGGGCGGCGTGAAGGAATTTGAAAAAGGGTATTTTGTAGCGCCAACTGTATTTGCAGATGTAACCGATAATATGAAAATTGCGCAAGAAGAAATCTTTGGTCCCGTTGTTTCGATCTTACCTTTTGATGAGATAGAAGAAGTTATCGAACGAGCAAACAATACACCGTACGGCTTAGCAGCTGGTGTATGGACGGAAAATGTAAAGACAGCGCATCAAGTTGCGAATCAATTAAAAGCAGGTACAGTGTGGATTAATAGTTACAACTTAGAAAATGCCGCATCGCCATTTGGAGGATATAAACAATCTGGTATTGGCCGTGAAATGGGTTCGTATGCGCTTGATAATTATACGGAAGTGAAGAGCATTTGGGTGAATTTGGAGTAGGTTGAGAGAAGGATATGGATACCATATCCTTTTTCTATACAAAAATATATGTCTGTTTTTTGTTCAAAAAGGGAGGCTGAATGAGGTTAGGTGAGTTCCTGCTAACAGATGAAAAAAAGACTTATCCCTTCTTTAACAAAGAAGGGATAAGTCTTTTTTTGGTGAATAAGAAATAGGTAAATTATATTATTATGTAATATGGTTTTAATGGGATTATATTCAAATGCATAGGAGAGGGTTATTTGAACGATACAGAAGCAAAAAACGAAATCAAAAAAAGAAAAGAAGAGTAGGGATCCTATTACTTTCTTTGCTAGTCATTATAATAAGCTTTGGATATTGGAAATTTTTTAGTCTGCAAGGTGTTCCAAAAGGAGAATTGATTCGAACTGTGAAATCTCCCGATGGAAAACATGCTATAAAAACTTATTTTCATAACGCTGGATCATTAAGTGCGGATGCTGTTAGAGGAGAATTAGTTAACCTTAGTTCCAATTCTGCCAAAAATGTATATTGGAACTATCCAGATACAGATCCACACATTGAATGGATAGATAAAGATAGAGTTAGAATAGGAGATCAAACATTAGATATTTCAAAGAAAGAAACTTATGATTGGCGTGACGATAATAAGCATATAAAAGAATATCCAAAACAGTTTGTTCAGTAAATAGGATAGAACTACTTTGATCAAATAAAGCACAAGAGTAACAAAAAGAGCTATCTTTTTTATATTAAGTGAGAAGATGGCTTTTGTTATGGCTTTAAAACAAAGTTTGATAATTTATAAAAAAGTCTGATCGTTTATAATAAAGTTTGATCAAAAATCCTGTGTTGATGTGCAGGATTTTTTCTTGTTCCGCAATTGGGCCATATTGTGGAATAAGATTAGCAGGGTAGTTAAAAAGCAGGATGTTTATTTAAAAATGTAGAATCTCAACAGAGTTATAAGGATTTTTTTGAAACTCTAACTATTTAGGGAGGAGATTACTTTGAAACGAACTGACTTGCTTTTAAACGTGTTAGATTCAACATTCGATAAAGAGAGTTGGTATGCACCGTTTAAACATGCTATAGAAGGACTTACAGCTGAACAGGCTATTTGGAAGCCATCTGGAGGGGCAACTAAAACCATTTGGGAGAACGTTAATCATCTCATTTATTACAAAGAGAGACTTGCTGCAAACTTGGAAGGCCGTGAATGGACACATAATCTCGACGGTGATGAAACCTTTTATCTTACCAATCAATCTAATAATGATAAGGAATGGAAGAAAGTCGTTGAACGTTCTGAAAACGCTCAACGTAATTTAAGGCAGGTATTGAGTGCAATTTCCGAAAAAGAGCTTGAGCAAAGTTCTCTTGAGGGGAAATTACTGGACATCATGCTTCATGATGCTTATCATACAGGCCAAATTATTCAATTAAGGAAAATGCAGGGGGCATGGCCATCAAATCGTTGACTGAACGTTCTAGTTATTCCACTAAAGGGTGCTTTAATTGAGCAAGGATAACAAAAATTATCAAACTTTTTTATAAAAGGATGATTCAATTGAATATAGAAAAAGCGTGTTTTGATCAATCTTTTTTTAATACACGCTCTTTTCTATGATCGTTTATCAAGGATATTAGTATCAATTTTATCAAATTTTATTTTAAAGCAACATTTGCCGTTTTATCGTAAAAGTATCGAAATTACAATGAAGAAGATAAAACTAGAAACAAAAAAGGAAGAAATTCCCGTTGCTTTTCTATTTGCTTTCAGTTCAGAAATGCCCATGATAATGAACATACATGCGAGTGAAAGCTGCATGTAAGGAAGTATAGCGGCTTTAGTAAAATAGTAATAAACCCCGAGAACGATTGTAAGAAGTCCGAAAAAAATACGTAATCCAGTTAGCATTGTGTCCCTCCTTCAAAAGATAATATTAGCGGAGAAATTCTGATATAGCGACGAATAAAACGAGAGCTCCAACTAGAAAACACATTGTTCCGCTTACTTTCTTTTGTTCACGTAATTCCTCGATGCTCATAGTGAAAGACATTAATCCTAAAGCGATAAACATATAAAGCAAGATGCCTCTGTTATCAGTGATAAAGCTATAGATAGATAAAGCTAATGTAATGAGTGCAAAGGTAATCCGAACAATCTTTAACACATTACCCCCTCCGTAAGAAAACAGTCATTACATCACATACTTTACTGCAAGAACAGCCCACACGAAAACTCCTGCTACCATACAAGTTAGGCCAGTGCTTGGATCCTTCTTTTTGATTTGTTCAATCGCAATTATAAACATTAAGGCTCCTACGAAAAATTGTGAAAGTGTAAGAAATGCATCATTCTGTGTAAATAGACTATATAAGGATACGATAATAATAATGAAAGTAGTGAGAAGGCGGAGTATACGAAGCATATATTATTAATCCTCCTTTTTATTTGTTAGATAAGGATTGTTCTCTGGTTTATCAACTGAATGTTTATATGAATAACCCTTATTAATTGTCATCACAGAGAGAACTAATACGATAAGTACAATAATGACTCCAATAATTAATATTTTAATCAAATAGAACCCTCCTTTTCTCCATTTTATCATTAAACGAAACTTCGTTTTACATAATTTTGTAATTGTTGAAAAGAATAGAAGTTAAAAAGGTGAAAGAAGGGCGTTATATGGAGAACAAGAAAACTTATTATATATCAGTAGGAAATGGACAGATTTCGCAAGTGAAAACGGCAGATACGTATAGCTTTGAAATTCAGGCAAATGATGAGGAAATTATTCAGCTTCGGGAGTATTTTGATCAAGCATACCGTGAAGACTTAGGCTCTTTTGTACGTTCTCACGTTCCATATGTTGAGTATCATCATGATTCAAATAATGATCGGTATGATGCTGAGCTGCAGAAAGCATATCAGATGATTTATGATTTAGGAAATCATGAAACGAAAGAATTAGTCGCGCAAATGGGAATAATCAATGGATTATAGTTGGATAACATTATGCATATGAATGCGAATTGTGCTACAATTTGTGGTAGGAAAAACTTGTAACCATCTATAGGGGAGTAATGGCATGTACAAATTTAAAGATTATTACCACAACACTGTACAATTATCGTTTGAACGTTACCCATTTTCTCCTGAGCCAAAGCATGTTTGGGTTGTATGCCGGTACGGGGATCAATGGTTATTAACGCATCATTTACGTCGCGGTCTTGAATTTCCAGGTGGTAAAGTAGAAATTGGGGAAACACCGGAAGAAGCGGCAGTCAGGGAAGTTCATGAAGAAACCGGCGGCATTGTTTCTGATTTAACTTACTTAGGACAATATAAAGTATCTGGAAAAGACAAAATAATCATTAAAAACATTTATTTCGCAACAATTAGTGCAGTAGAGCAACATACGCACTACGAAGAGACAAAAGGGTCTGTTCTATTAAAAAACATTCCTGATAATATTAAAACTGATAGAAAATTTAGCTTTATTATGCGTGATGATGTACTAGCGCGTACGATGAAACATATAGAAGAACTCGGCTGTTTTACGAAGTAAAGGAGCCGAGTTCTTTTTTATCCCGCATTAACGGACAGTAATACTCCTACCTCAAAATTCGGCGAGAGCAAAGTCCAGCTCTAGCGGCTAGAATATCCGGTCGTTTCGCCCCCTCGGACGAGGTAAAAAGCGCATCTCGGCCTAGGGCTCCAATGTCCTGCGATTCTGAGCGAGCCGCTTCCGCTTTTCTAAAGAAGTTAGGTGAGAGGTAAACTGCCCGTAAAAGCCCGATTGGTGAGGACTAATAATCAGTGGGCGATGAAGAAACCCCCACTGATTAAAGTTTCACTTTATAGAAAAGATAGTACTTCAAGTAAATCTCTAGCCACACGAGAATGCTCAAACCCCTCCCAAAATGAATCCTTCTTCCAAATAGCGGTAATGCCAGTATTTTCAGCTCCAATTACATCATTTTCAGGATGATCTCCAACGTAGATACATTCCTTCGCTGTTACATTTAATTGTTGAAGGGCACGTTCAAAGATAGCTGGATGAGGTTTCTTAATGCCTTCTGCTTCCGAAATAAGAATTGTATTTGTATAGGTATGTAGCTGTAAGGCACAAAGATTGTTTATCTGAAATTCGGTGAAGCCATTTGTGATAATTCCGATTGCGATATTATGATTTTGCAGTTGTTGTAGCAATTCATGCATATTTGGAAAAGGAATGCAGTGATTTTTGAATTCTGTTATGTAGTCATGCAGGAGTTGATCGGCTGTTAGAGTTGTAATGTTATATTCGTTGAGCAAAGTAGTATATACTTTATCCTTCCAAGTGTAGCCGTTATTATCAAGCTGAATGAAACGAGTGCAATACTCGTTTTTTTCTATCTCAGTAAAATGCTCTGCGTAACGTTCATATTGATCGCTAATAAAACTCTCCAAAGATTGACGTCGATCTAACAATGTTCCATCTAAATCAAACAGTACAGCGCGTATCATCATACATTCCCCCTCAAAAAGTAAAAAACTCCCTAAAAATAATTATCGCATATTTGTCAGAAAATGATTACTCCGATTGGTGAGGGCTAATAATCAGTGGGGGATGAAAAAATTCCCCCACTGATTAAAGTTTCACTGTATCATATCTTTGTAGAATGGAATAATGGAGGTTTATATGAGGAAGGTTTATAGAAGGCTATTATGCTTTATCTTAGCAATTGGTGTTACAGCAGGGTGCAGTAAAGAAGTAAGAGTTGCGGAAACGAAAGATATATGCAAAACCGAAGGTGAATGTACGAAGCTTGGAGATGCTATGGTTCAAAAAGTATATAAAAAAATGGACAGTCTGTCTCAGCTGGAAGAACCAGAGGAAGATGTAAAAGGCTTGGAAGAAAATACAGAAGAGAACGCTGGAAAGAAAGACAACATGAAAGAAGCAGAACAGAAGAAAGATGATGATGAAAACTATTTCTTTTTAGCATCTTACTATATTAATGAGGAAGAAATCGTAGATCCTTATTTTGAAAAACTAGATAAGAAGCGTTTACAGAAAATGTTTGCGGATGATATAGAAGCGAAGGAAGAAATAATTGAGCAGCATGAAGATAGAGATTATCATGAAACGCTGTGGGGAATTTATCGTACGTTAATTCCGTCTAAGTATCGAGAGAATATAAAAGAATTTGATATTGTGACAGATGGATATGATGGAATTGTTGCTCATGTAACTCCTAGTATGGAGAATCCGAAAGATTGGGTGTTAAGTTTAGATACGCTTGATTCAGGTGTGAATATAGATGAAGTAATGAAGACATTAATACATGAGACTGCTCATGTATTAACGCTTAGTGATAAACAAATTCCAGTAGATGAAAAGTATGTAAAGGCATTTGAAGCGGAGAAAGATGTTTCTTCCTATCAAAATAAGTGTAAAAATCTTTTCTTGCAAGAAGGGTGCGCGAAAGCAGATTCGTATATTAACAAATTCTATGATTCTTTCTGGAAGCCAATTGAAAGTGAATGGAAAGAAAAGCAAATTGAAACAGATGAAGAGGCGCAAATACAATTTTTTGAAGAAAAGCATGATCAATTCGTTTCTGAGTATGGAACAACAAATGTAGCAGAGGATATTGCTGATACATTTACTGCATTCATTTTGCAAGATTCAAAGAAAGTGAAAGAGGGACAAGAACTGAAATATAAAAAGATGGCATTCTTTTATCAATATCCGGAGCTTGTCAAAATGAGAGCGGAAGTATTGGCTGGATTATATGAGGTTTCACAAGAAATAAAAGAATAAAAATAGTAAAACCCCCCCCAATATAAGATAACGGGTTCAGTTTTGAAGTACAAAATTATATTTAGAAGATAAATTCACAATAAAATTAGAAACCGAATTGACCTGTAAAATCACATTATAATTAGCATATGAAAACGCCCAGAGTTGAAAAAAACTCTGAGCGTCTTTTATTGTCTTATTCGATTAAAGTACCCTTTAGCTTAATTAAAATTAAAGACCAAAATCAAACAAAGTTCTAAACATATTGATTTTACACAAGTCATTCTTAAAAAAGAGCGTTAACTCTATTTGGAGCAACCCACTTTATAATTGTAATGGTTTATAAGCCAATGCTTTGTCTATAATTTCTCTGGCGGTTAATTCTTCATCGCTCCAGAAAATATAATCACTTATTTTAGGGTCAACAACAGACGATTCAACCATGTCCAACCAAATTGTCAGCTCCCATTCTTCTCCTTCGCCATCCATAAGTTTTTGAACCAAGGTAACTAACTCGTCTTTACTTAACTCACCTAACTTGATAGTTTTATGGTTAATAGCTCTTTTTACAATGTATTCTGCACCGTAGTCAGCAAAAAATAATTCTTTTGCATATGGATAGGGAACACTATTTTCAAATACAGTAAGTTTATGTTCAAAATCCTTCCCAAAATCTTGTAGCTCTTGAATTTCTAAAACTAATTTTAATAGTTTCTTTTCGTCCAATTCCTCACTCCCTTTGTTCAAGATAACTACCTCATTAATCTAAGTACATTTCTTCACAATTTCTATATTCATTTTAACATAAAATTACAATTACCCTTTTGATTTATCAATATTAACATAGCAAATAGCATTATAATTAACATAGTATTTAACGCGTTGACAATAGCTATTGGCAACATGTTATTTGGTCTGTTAATTAGTAGGCTATTTCGTGTTTTGTACTCGAAAACCGAACCCGTTAAATATAATATAGGTTGCTTTTTTTAAGTAGAAGAAGGAACTAGAAATTGTAAATAGAATAGAGTATAAAAGGATTAATTGTCACAAAATTGACACAATTAGAATATACATAGTAGAGATGTAATGAATTTATTCTCAAGGGGGTAGATCGTATGAAAACCATTCTTGCTATTGCTGGTCTTATTTGGGTCATGTCGCATGGGTTTCCGATTTTCGAGGGAGAGCAAATTCGTACAGCGTTAAATAAACAATTTAATGAGTATCATGTTATAGATCGAAAAGATAACATTGTAACAGTGCGTGTGAAAGATTGTTTTCATACGGTCAAGATTCAAGGAAGTACTGTAGTTAACGATACAAAAGTATGTGACCAACAATGAATCCAATTTATAATAAAAAAAGCTGACTCCGGCATATGATTTGGAGTCAGCTTCTTTTTCTTTTCCCTACAAGTAATTTTTCAAACCCTTCAACAAATACATACATCAGAGTGGCAAGGACACATGTCAGTAAGACACTCAGCAGTACAAGCGTAAAGTTAAACACTTGGAATCCATAGCTAATTAAATAACCGAGCCCTTGTTTGGAAACGAGAAGTTCCCCGAAAATAACACCAACCCATGATAATCCAACGTTTACTTTTAAAGTTGAAATGATAGCTGGAAAGGAAGACGGTAAAATAACTTGTTGATATGTTTGCCATTTATTAGCGCCAAACGTATCCATTACTTTTATATAATTCGAATCCACTTCTTGAAATGCACTGTAAATAACAAGAATGGTGATGATGATGGAAATAATGACTCCCATTGCGATTGAAGAGGAGATATTTGGGCCGAAAATAACGATAATAATTGGGCCAAGTGCTACTTTTGGCATCGCGTTTAATACAACAAGGTATGGGTCTAATACGCGAGCGATAAGAGGTACCCACCAAAGAATGGTTGCGATAATTGTCCCGAGCGCTGTCCCGAGAATAAATCCAATACTTGTTTCTAATAATGTCGTCCATATGTGAATCCAGAGTGATCCATCTCCCCATTTGCTTAAAAACAGTTCCCAAATGCTTGAAGGAGAGCTGAAGAGTAAAGGATCAATCCACTCTTGCTTGCTAGAAATTTCCCATAATAAAAAGAAGAGAATGAGAAGTAATAATTGTAAAGCGGCAACTATCCAGGTGCGCTGGCGCTCTTTTTTTCGAAACTGTTCATGTAGTTGTTTTATATTATCCAAGGCTCTCAAGCTCCTTCCATATGGCTTGAAAAAGAGCTGGAAACTCAGGGTGGTGTCTCGCCTCTAATGGTGGTAGAGAGCGAATGCTTTCTGGTACGATAAATGTTTTGGCAATTTTGCCAGGATTTGATCGAAGTAAGTAAATACGATCACTCATCGCGATAGCCTCTTCGATGTCATGGGTGACGAGAAGAGAAGTCTTCTTATACTTGTGCAATAAAGAAAATACGAGATTCTCTAATTTTAATTTCGTTTGATAATCAAGGGCTGAAAATGGTTCATCTAACAAAAGGATTTTTGGGTTTGTTGCGAGTGTACGAACGAGTGCTGCCCGTTGACGCATACCACCCGATAATTCTGAAGGGTATTGCTTTTCTACACCTTGCAGGCCCACTTGCTTTAAAAGTTGCAATGTATGTTCTTTCGTTTCCGCTCCGTATGTTTTTGTAATGTGCAGCCCAAGCATAATATTTTCTTCAATTGTTTTCCAAGGGAACAAATAATCTTGTTGAAGCATATATCCCATTGAATCTGTGGGTTTTATTACTGGTTTATTATTCACAAAGACTCTACCTTCAATTGGCTCTAGTAGTCCTGCGATAATAGAAAGGAGCGTTGTTTTCCCGCAGCCACTTGGACCGAGAAAGGATATGAATTCTCCTTCGTCTACCTGTAAGCTAATATCTTCAAGGATGAGCCGGGCACTTTTCTTTGAAAAAAAACATTGAGAAACGTGAGCTATTTGTAAGAAACACATTGTATTCGCCTCTATTTCTTAATAACGCTTTCGGCAATTTTTGTATTAACGAGCGCCTCATGTGGAACTTCTTTTTGTAGTTCACCAGCTTCTTTCATAATTGTTTGTAGTTGTTTCCATTCTTCCGTATCTAATAATGGATTTGTGGCATACGAATGTTGCTTTTTATAGCGTTCGATTACTTTTAGCATAATATCTTTTGAAGTATCTTTAAAAAGTGGTGTAACAGCCTCGGCAATTTCTTCTGGACTATGTGTATCTACCCATTGCTGTGCTTTATATAATGCGCGCGTAAATTTTTCGGCGGCTGTTTTATCTTTCTTTAAAAAGCTTTCTTTTGCCATAAATGTTGTGTAGGGAACAGTTCCAGATTCAGCACCAAAGGAAGCGACGATATAGCCCTTTCCTTCCTTTTCAAAAATGCTTGCGGTTGGTTCAAACAGCTGGACAAATTCTCCTGTACCAGATGCGAAGGCATTAGCGATATTCGCAAACTCAACATTTTGAATTAAATTTGTATCTTTTTGCGGATTAATACCATTTTTCTTCAAAACGTATTCCCCAACCATTTGCGGCATACCGCCTTTACGTTGACCGAGGAAAGTAACGCCCTTCACATCGTTCCAATTAAAGGAGTCTAACTTTTTACGTGAAACTAAAAATGTACCATCCGTTTGTGTGAGTTGTGCAAAGTTAATAACCGGATCTTTTGCTCCTTGCTGGTGAACATAAATGGATGTTTCAGAACCGACAAGTGCAATGTCAATTCCACCAGATAACAGCGCGGTCATCGTTTTATCGCCACCAGCTGTCGTTTGCAAATCAATATCTAACCCTTCATCTTTAAAAAATCCCTTTTCAATTCCAACATAGAGCGGGGTATAGAAGAGGGAATGTGTAACTTCACCGATGCGAATCTTTTGCGTCTGCTGCTTCGTATTGTCTTTTTTACTACACGCCACAAATGTAAAAACAGTGAGTACAAGTATACAAAAAACAGCTATGAATTTTTTCAATAGGTGCCACCTCCTAGAAATGAATCTATTTCCATAATATGTAGAGAAGTGCCTAGATGTGAGTGGACATAGAAGGAATTTTTTTGATGATAAAGAAGTACACATATAAGGGGTGATAAAAATGAAGTATGAATATGATGATAGCCTGCATTTACATCTTGATTATTTTGGAGAAGAATATGATGTGGAATCGATTGCTTATAAAAGAAAACATGAAGATGTGTGGGATGTTTTTTTTAACTTTGCCTTTTATGGGATTCCCTTAGTACAGGTGCAAGAAGATGAATTCATGGA
The DNA here is from genome assembly GCF_022625245.1 of Bacillus sp. TL12. Taxonomy (NCBI): domain Bacteria; kingdom Bacillati; phylum Bacillota; class Bacilli; order Caryophanales; family Bacillaceae; genus Bacillus; species Bacillus sp. TL12. The sequence continues at coordinate 86,116 of NZ_JAJJBY010000002.1, forward strand.
TGACTATTCTGGATATCGTGTTTTTTCTGTACATGCCAATGACTTAAGCTGGGAATTTGGTAGTGCTAAGTTTGAAGAATGGATTTTAGAGCATCGGATATTAGAGAAGGTAGTACAAAAATGAAGTGATTGATTTTCTCGTTTTGTTACTTATATTTGTAGCAGATTTTATGATGTTACAGTTTCTTTCTTATCGCTTTGTAAAAAAGAATATCCATAAATATAAGGAAACGAAACTTATGCATATGTGGTTGGATATGCAAGTAAAGAAAGGGCCGAAATTAGATTTTGGTGATTATACATTTATATTGATTGTATGCATCATATGGAAACTTTGGCTTCTTCCTTTTATAAGTTGAAATTTGTAAAATCATCCAAACTACTTCTAATAGGATTAGTAGTAAATATCCTATCATTTTCCCCCTTAATAGAAGAACTACATGATGCATCAAATCTTAATTTTGGTGTGAGTAGCTTATTCATGTTCACTTCAATTTTCAAAAAGACATACGTTTGTAACATAGAAATGCTACAACGTTATGTAAAGCGTATCTTTTTACGAAGATGAATTTAGAGGTGAACGTATGAAAATGAACTTAGAACACGCCAAAATAAATAAAATGAACTCGAGCGAAGAAGTACCTTCTTTAGAACAAGCAAAAGAAGGTACTTCCTTATTGTGGTTGAGACGAATAGGTATGATTTCCCTCATACTATTCATTCTTCCGATAACAATTTACGTATATGCTTTTCATTTCGAAACAAAAGCATTGTCAGTTACATGGAATGATATTGACAATCCAAATATCCCAAAAGGTTTTCATGGTGTGAAAATCGTACAGTTCTCAGACACACATTTTGGACCAAATTTTCCTCATAAACAACAACAAATGTTAGTGGATAAAATTAATCAATTGAATCCTGATATTGTAGTATTTACAGGAGATTTAATTGATAAATTTGGAGAATATGCTGCAGAAAGAAAGTACTCACAAACTATTTTGGCACAAATTCATGCTCCCCTTGGAAAATATGCAGTGTTTGGCAATCATGATCGAGGCGGTGGAGGTAGTTACTTATATAAAGAGTATATGGAGAAAGCTGGCTTTAAGGTTTTGAATAATGAAACGAAAAAGATTAAAGCTGCGAATGGGGATTATATTACTATTTCTGGCCTTGATGATTTTTTACTTGGAAAACCAAAAATTCAGCCAACCTTGCAAGATCTTAGAGTAGAGGATTTTAACTTACTACTAGTGCATGAACCTGATACTGTCGATCAAATATTGGAATATCCAGTAGATCTTCAAATATCCGGTCATAGTCATGGTGGACAAGTTCAGATTCCGTTCATAGGCCCTATTATCACTACTTCACTAGCAAACAAATATGTAGAAGGACTTTATTCATTAGAAGGAAAGCGTAAACCATTACAGTTGTATGTGAATCGTGGTATGGGAACTACTAGAATGCCGGTACGGTTTTTTAGTAAACCGGAACTTTCTGTTTTTTCATTGAATAGAACGAGCGGTGTTGTAAAAGATATTTTGACTCACACAGAAACACATCCGTATGGAATTAAAGTCCGATTACAAGATGGACAAATTGGTAGAGTTCAGAGTATCGGTTAATAAGAAAAGAGGTTATCCTAAAAGTAGTTTTTAGGGTAACCTCTTTTTATAGATAAAGTGAAACTTTAATCAGTGGGGGTTTTCCTCATCCCCCACTGATTATTAGTTGAACCAATCGGGCCTTTACGGGCAGTAATACTCCCACCTAATTTCTTTGCTCCCGCCGAATTTTGAGGTGGGAGTATTACTGCCCGTTAGTGCGGGATAAACTCACTATGATTTTCTACGATATAAATCACGGCTTCGGAAACAAAAAGAAGTTTCCACTTACTTGCTCCTTGTGTTTTCACATGGGATGGGGCGAAAAAAGGCCTGACTGCTTCTATGCACCGCCGGACGCTCTCTTCCTACCCGAAAGGAAAGGTCTTATACCGGTTTTCAATTTACATTTATATATTCGAGTATTTATTTCATTTACAAAAGAAAGTTTATTCATGAAACTATTTTATGTAGTTAGATAACGTGATAAAATTTTAGTTACTGTGTATGTAATCATAAAAAAAGAGAGAGTTTATTAAATGGTTTTGTAATATTTTGATTGGGCTCCTATTTTTTTGGGGATACAATTGATAGAGTTGTATGTTGTGTGTATTTACAGAATTTTTAGAGAAACATGGGGGTGACTGCTAGATGCCCGAACCATTAAAGAAAAATAGTCGCTATATGGTTGGATTGGACAGTCTAAGGGGCCTAGCTATACTAGGTGTTATTTTGTATCACATCAATTTTAATTGGATGCCTGGAGGATTTTTAGGAGTTACGGTATTCTTTGTACTTTCTGGTTATCTAATAACGGATATTCTGGCGATAGAATGGCAGAGAAATAAGAGAATTGACTTGAAGAGGTTTTGGCTCAGTAGAGCAAGACGGTTACTTCCTGGAATGCTCGTTATGCTTGTAATTGTGTTAGCGTGGATCACCATTTTCCATAGTTCCTTGCTAGGAAAGATGCGCGGAGATTCACTAGCAGCTTTATTGTATTTCAGTAACTGGTGGTATATTTATCACAAATTATCATACTTTGAGAGTTTTAATCAACTTTCACCGCTAAATCATTTTTGGTCATTAGCTGTGGAAGAACAGTTCTATGTCGTGTGGCCATTTATCATTGGCCTTGCATTTTTTTACATAAAAAAGAAATCACGTATTATTTTATTCATCATGTTAGGGGCAGCTATGTCTGCATTAGCGATGGCACTTTTGTATGAACCAGGAGCTGACCCAAGCAGAATTTATTATGGGACTGATACGAGGGCTTTTTCTTTACTAATTGGAGCAGCACTTGCCTTAATTTGGCCAAGCAGTAGGCTTGCGAATAAAATTATTCCAAAGGCACGTCTCGTTCTTGACATAGTTGGAGGGATTGCTCTTGTCATCATTCTCGTTATGTTTTGGAAGACGAATCAATATGATCCGTTTCTATATCGCGGAGGAATGGTTCTTTTATCGCTTGCTACTGCTCTGTTAGTAGCGAACCTTGCTCATCCAGCTAGCCGAATTGCTCAATTTTTACGTTTTAGACCACTGCGCTGGATGGGGGTACGATCGTATGGAATATATCTTTGGCATTATCCGATTATTACATTAACGACCCCAAAAATAAATGCTGGAGAGTTTTCGTTTACACGAGCCCTTCTTCAATTTCTTCTTATTATAGTTGTTGCACAAATTTCGTGGAAGTTTATTGAGGATCCAATCAGGCGAGGAGCATTGAAGAATATTGGCTCGAAGAACTGGAGCATGAGAAACTTAGCATTAAGTGGTAAGTTAGCTATAGTAGGTGCATTATTCATTTCTACCATAGCTGTATTTGGACTATCGACAGCTAGTCAAGCAAAGGATAATCCTCAACAAGGTAAAACTGAAGTAGTACAAACGGAACAAAAAGAAAAACCGAAACACCCAGTGGCAATTCGGGAAAAACCAGCTGAAGAACAACCTCCAAATAAAGAACAACAAGAAGCTACTACACAGACTAAGGAGCTTCAAACAGTTACAGCTGTAGGTGATTCTATTATGATTGATATCGCTCCGTATTTAAAAAATGCATTTCCTAATATAACGATTGATGCAAAGGTTGGTCGACAATTGTCTAAAGCAATTCCAGCGGTGGAACAGCTAAAGAATCAAGGGAATTTAGGAAATCATGTCATTATTGGATTAGGTACAAATGGAGCCTTTACAAAGGATCAATTAGTATCATTAGTGCAATTGATTGGGAATGAACGTAAAATTATATTAGTCAATACGAGGGTACCGCGTCCATGGGAATCATTAGTGAATGAGAAATTAAAAGAAGTAGCATCTGCTTACCAAAATGTGACGCTAGTCGATTGGTATGCAGCAAGTGCCGGAAATAAAGCATACTTTGAACCAGATGGCGTACATTTAACAAAAGCAGGTGCAGAAGCATATGCTGCACTTGTAGCAAAAGCAGTGAATTCATAATTGGATGTATTTCATGGTATAAAAATATTTTTTTATTATTTAGTAGATTGATTGTAACAAAAAAAGAACTTGTAGATACGCTACAAGTTCTTTTTTCGGTTTATATTGAATAACGGGGGTATAACTAGACAAAACAGCTCAAACATGAATAACGGGGAGTTCTACTTTAACCTGACACATTTAGTATATAGCACATGATAGCGTTTTCGATAATATATTATTGAAAATTATGTGAATTATAAAATTGATAGGTGGGAATTTGTTCACACTTTCATTATTTTGACTACAGATAAGTTATTTATCAAGAATTTAAATAACTATAATTTTCTCTTGTAAGAAATAAGCCGGGAATTGTACGAGAAGAGAAGTATTAGAACTGATAAAATAATCATTTGAAATACAAATCACAAAACATTATTATATTAATTAGGAAATGTGAAAAAGTATCTTGAAGGTTAGATGAATATTATAGATTGTAAGGATAATGTTGGTAATCTTACTGTTAATTTGCTATTGAGGTCAGACATTTAAAGTATTATAATAAGGACATAAAAAATCATTGATATTGGGTAATGATAAATTGCTTTTATATCCTGTTTTTTTATTTTTACTATATGTGATAAGAGGAATCGCTGGCAGATAAATCTGTTTAGTAATTAGCTCACCATAAAATAGGCTGTGTATCGTATGTACACATTTTATTTTATGGTGAGCTTTTTTGTTGTTTAAAAAGAAGAATTATTATGCTGAGAAGAGATTGAGTACTAAATGAAACAGAGAGCTTTGAGGTTTCTACTATCACTCGCCGTATACATTATATAGTCTGTTATTTCGCGATAATTTGTTGATGGTAATTCAATAGGAACGGTACCTATATATGCCTAGAGTAGGCTTAAATAATTCGAACCATATTTTGGTAATAATTAATATTTGTGAAATGAAATTAATAACTAAAAAAGGACTGATAGGTATGTTAACACACGAAAAAATTATGAACGCTTTAAAACATGTTCAAGATCCTGAGCTTCATAAAAGTATTGTGGATTTAAACATGGTACGAAATATTCAAATTGACGGCACTCATGTTCAATTGGAAGTTGTTTTGACAATTCAAGGTTGTCCATTAAAAGCAAAAATTAAAGAAGATGTTGAAAGCTCGCTTCACAACATTGGTGCTTCTAGTGTTACGCTAACTTTCGGTTCTATGACAGTAGAAGAACGTGCTGCATTGACGCAAATGCTGAAGAAAGATTCTACAACAAATACAGGAATGCCCGCCATGTTGCGACCGGATTCAGGTGTCCAATTTATTACTGTGACAAGTGGAAAAGGGGGCGTGGGAAAGTCTACGGTTACTGTTAATCTTGCCATTGCTTTGACGCGTTTAGGAAAAAAGGTCGGAATTTTAGATGCAGATATATACGGGTTTAGTATTCCAGCGATGATGGGGGTGACACAAAAACCAACGATGATTGACAAAACAGTCATTCCGGTTGTTAGTCATGGTGTTCAAATTATGTCAATGGGATTCTTTACAGATAATAACAATCCAGTTATGTGGCGAGGACCGATGCTTAATAAATGGATCCAAAACTTTCTTGCAAACACGCATTGGGGGGAACTAGATTATCTTCTTCTTGATTTACCTCCTGGTACAGGGGACGTAGCGATTGATGTAGCAGCGATGATTCCACAAGCGAAAGAAATTATCGTCACAACTCCTCATAACGTTGCCTCTTTTGTTGCTTCAAGAGCAGGGGCGATGGCGAGATATACGAAACATGAAATTTTAGGAATCGTTGAAAATATGGCGTATTACGAAGAACAAGATGGTTCAAGAAACTATCTTTTTGGAAAGGGTGGCGGTGATATGCTAGCCGAACAGTTACAATCCGAAGTGATTGCAAGAGTTCCTTTTGCTAAGCGTGAGGAAAATAAAAATTTGAATGTATATGATGAAGATTCTCTTGCTGGAGAAATGTTTACATCATTAGCTGAAGATCTTATTCATAGAGGATAAAAATATAGAACTTTTCATGAAAAACATAATTTAAAGGATGAGACGCCGTATGAAACCGGTAGTAGGAAAAAGAAGGATTCTTAAATTCGCGGATGGCTCCATGAAAGAAGCTGAAGATCTAGTCGTTACAGAATTTCCTGTGACAGTAAAAATTAATGGACAAGAATTTGTTACGATGGTTTGCACACCAGAGTACATTGAAGATATGGTTATTGGTTACTTAGCATCTGAAGGAGTTATACGGAGATATGAAGATATCAAAGAAGTTTGGATTCAGGACAAAGAAGGATATGTGTACGTGAAAATAGATAAATTGAATCCTTATTATCAAAACTTCCAAAATAAGCGCTATATTACATCGTGCTGTGGGATGAGTAGACAAGGATTTGTCTTTGTGAATGATGCATTAACGGCTAAGAAAATGAATGAAATACGAGTCAAAATCTCTCCAGATGACTGCATTCATTTCATGAATCAGTTACAAGATTCAGCTACTATTTTTAAAGATACTGGAGGAGTTCATAATGCTGCCTTATGTGATGTAAATGGTTTTATGCTAAGTCGGATGGATATAGGAAGACATAATGCTTTGGATAAAATATACGGATATTGTTTGAAAAATAACGTCTCGATTGGAAATAAAATCATTGTTTTTAGCGGACGTATATCTTCAGAAATTTTATTGAAAGTAGCGAAGATTGGGTGTGAGATAGTTCTTTCGAAATCTGCGCCTACTGAATTGGCATTAGAGTTAGCAGAAGATTTAGGGATTACAACAGTAGGTTTTATTCGAAATCAATCTTTCAATATTTACACATGTCCAGAACGAATTCAAAAATACGGTAAAACATAAGATGAATTTAATAGTAGTTGGTCGTTTACCTTAGAAGGGAGAGAGAAATATGGAAAATGGTATATTAGATAAATTGCAACGCCCCTTGAGAGATCTTCGTTTATCTGTGACAGATCGTTGTAATTTCCGCTGTCGTTATTGCATGCCGGAAGAAATATTTGGAGCGGATTATCCTTTTTTATCTTCTGATAAAATTTTGTCTTTTGATGAGATGGAACGATTAACTCGTATATTTGTTTCTTTAGGTGTCAAAAAAATACGCATTACAGGAGGAGAGCCTCTATTACGAAAAGATCTTCCTGAACTTATTCATCGTTTGAATTCTATTAATGGAGTAGAGGATATTTCTATAACAACGAATGGATCGCTTCTTAAAAAGTTCGCCCCTGCGCTGTTTGATGCTGGGTTAAGACGGGTGACAGTGAGTCTTGATTCTTTAGATGATCAACGTTTCAATCAGTTAAATGGCAATAAAAGCAAAGTTGCAAGAGTTTTAGAAGGCATTGAATCAGCTGCGCGAGCGGGACTAAAAGTAAAAGTGAATATGGTTGTGCAAAAGGGGAAAAACGATCAAGATATCATTCCGATGGCGAAATATTTTAAAGAGCATAAACACACTCTTCGCTTTATTGAGTATATGGATGTAGGGAACTCAAATGGCTGGAGAATGACAGAAGTAATGACGAAACAAGAAATTTTAAATCAAATTGGAGCAATTATGCCACTTGAACAAATTGAGCCTAATTATGTAGGGGAGGTAGCGACTAGATACCGTTATATAGGTAGTGAGCAAGAAATTGGAATCATTTCATCTGTGACTGATTCTTTTTGTTCAACCTGTTCAAGGGCTCGTGTTTCTGCTGAAGGGAAATTATATACATGTTTATTTGCGTCAAAGGGATATGATCTTCGTCATTTACTTCGTTCAGAAGAGCCGGATGATGTGATTACTCATACAATTACTGATATTTGGAATCATCGTGGTGACCGCTATTCTGATGAAAGAGCAAATGGTAACCATTCTATAAAACAATCAAAAGTAGAGATGTATCATATTGGTGGCTAAAATGAATATCTCATGAATGATAACTATCAAAGATTACATACATGAATGATATACATGATTGATGTATGTAATCTTTGAAAGAAAGGAAGAGGGAGCGGTGACTGAGCGTTATTCACGACAGCAGCTGTTCAAACAAATAGGTTTGGAAGGGCAAGAAAAAATAAGACATAAGCATGTACTAATCGTAGGAGCTGGAGCATTGGGGAGTGCTGGTGCTGAAGCTTTTGTAAGAGCTGGTATTGGAAAACTAACAATTATTGATCGTGATTATGTTGAATGGAGTAATTTGCAGCGTCAACAGCTATATACGGAAAAGGATGCGAATGACAAAGTACCAAAAGCGATTGCTGCAAAAAAGCATTTGGAACAAATAAATTCAGAAGTTGAAATTGAAGCACTGATTATGGATGCGGTGGCTGATAATGTAGAAAGTTTGCTAGATGATGTTGATATCATTATCGATGGAACAGATAACTTTGATATTCGCTTTATTATAAATGATCTTTCACATAAGTATAACATTCCATGGATTTATGGTTCGTGTGTAGGAAGTTATGGAGCCACTTATACAGTTATTCCTGGAAGAACGCCATGTTTGAATTGTATCTTGAAAAGAGTTCCTACTGGAGGTGTAACGTGCGATACAGCAGGAATTATTAGCCCGACTGTTCAAATTGTTTCCGCTTATCAAGTAGCAGAGGCATTCAAAATTCTTGTAGAAGATTTTGCTGCACTTCGGAATACTTTTTTGACTTTTGATGTGTGGAGCAATCAGCGCCATTCTATTCATGTAGATAAAATAAAAACAGAAGGTTGTCCATCTTGTGGAACATGTAGAACATATCCATATTTATCGTACGAAAATCAAACAAAGACCGAAGTATTATGTGGACGAAATACAGTTCAAATTAGACCTACTAAAAGCATCGAATATAATTTTGACCAAGTAGAAAAATCATTAAAGATTTATGGTGAGGTCACGAAAAATCCATATTTATTATCTTGTCAGCTTCCAGACTATCGGATGGTTATATTTAAGGATGGTCGTGTGTTTATTCATGGAACAAACAATATCCAGCTTGCCAAAAATCTTTATTATCGCCTATTAGGTTAATAAGAGGAGTGAGAATGATGGTAAAAAAACGCACCCCTATTTCTGTAGGCGAATGTGTTCATAAAGTAATGGAATATGTCAAAAATGGCATGAAGGAAATGATACCACTTGAATGCGCCCATGGCCGTTACTTAGCGGAAGATTTGCTAGCTGATCATAACGTTCCTTGGTTTGATCGTTCTCCATATGATGGGTTTGCTGTAAGAGCAGAAGATACAGAAAAAGCGAATTCTGATCACCCAATATCATTAAAAGTGGTAGGAGAAATTGGTGCAGGTACGGTCTTTCATGGGCAAGTTGGGGCATTTGAAGCGGTTAGAATTATGACAGGTGCTCCAATTCCGGAAGGATGTGATGCGGTTGTCATGCTTGAATTAGTGAAAGAGTATACAGAAAGTGGTCAGAAGTTTATTGTAATGAAACGCTCTCTTCAGAAAGGTGATAACATCTCCTTTGCAGGTGAAGATGCAAAAAAAGGAACAATTTTAGTAAAAAAAGGGACTTATATCAATCCGGGTATTTCAGCGCTATTAGCAACATTCGGATATGATGAGGTACCTGTTGCAAAAAAGCCTGTCGTCGGCGTTTTAGCGACTGGAAGTGAACTTCTTGACGTAAGTGAATCATTAACGCTAGGGAAAATTCGAAATAGCAATTCGTACATGATTGTAGCGCAAATTGAACGAGCTGGCGGAAAAGTTAAGTATTTCGGAAAATTAAGTGATGAGTTTGATAGCTGTTTTGTTGCTGTCAAAAACGCTTTATCTGAAGTAGACATACTTATTACAACAGGCGGAGTGTCAGTGGGAGACTACGACTATTTACCGGCAATTTATGAAAAGTTAGGAGCAACAGTTCTTTTTAACAAAGTAGCAATGAGGCCAGGAAGTGTAACAACAGTAGCTCAATTGGATGGGAAATTATTATTTGGTTTATCAGGAAATCCGTCTGCTTGTTACGTTGGATGTGAATTATTTGTTCGTCCTGTTATCCGCACGTATTTATTCAATGACAAGCCACATTTGAAAAGAGTATGTGCATATTTAGGAGAAGATTTTGTAAAGCCTAATCCATTTACTAGGTTTGTAAGAGGAACCATTTCCTATGAGGAAGGTCGCTTAATTGTTTCACCTTCAGGTTTTAATAAATCAGGTGCTGTTTCCTCTTTAGCTAGAGCCGATGTATTTATCGTTCTACCAGGAGGTTCAAGAGGCTACAAAAAGGGAATGAGTGTTGATGTTTTACTACTAGAAGATGTACAAGGAAGTGAATGGCCTTGGGAAAACATTGTTCCTTCTTATAGATGACAAAGTGGAATACAACATGAACGGAAGAAGTGGTGAGAACAGGTGAAACACGAGTTATTTAAAGTTGTACATGAAGCGATACGTGTAGAAGAAGTAATAAATCAAGTTTCCAGAAGAGAAGCAGGTGCCATTACACTCTTTATTGGAACGGTTAGGGAATTCACAAAAGGGAAGAAAACATTATCTCTTGAGTACCAAGCGTATGAAACGATGGCAGTAAAAATGTTGAGCCAAATAGGAAAAGAAATTGAGAAGAAATGGCCGGATACACAGGTTGCTATCACTCATCGGATAGGTAAATTAAAAATAACAGATATTGCTGTTGTTATCGCGGTTTCCTCCCCGCATCGTAAAGTGGCGTACCAAGCAAATGAATATGCCATTGAGCGAATTAAACAAATTGTACCTATTTGGAAAAAAGAATTTTGGGAAGACGGAACGATGTGGATTGGAGATCAATTAGAGACCACTAAATATCCAGAAGGACAACCAGGCAAGGAGGAATAAGAAATGATTACTGTTTTATTTTTCGCAGGAATGCGTGAAGAAGTTGGATTAGATGAATTAAAAATAATCGAAACGGAGAATATGACGATTCATCAACTAAAACAATGTCTTCAAAATAAGTATGCTCTTTCATCTTTTAATCAAGTTATGACAGCTATCAACGAAAGCTTTGTAACAGATGATGAAACGATAGATGATGGAGATATAATTGCTTTTATTCCTCCTGTAAGTGGGGGATAAGCAGAATAGCACTGTTTTATCATTTTAACCGAGAAGTCCCCCTCCCCTAAACGAAGTGAAGGTGAGGCTGGTTCAATGATAAGAATTTAGTGCAAGAGCTGTATTGATTATCTACCGGAAGAATTTGTTGTTGAGGTTAAATGTTTAAAGTATTATAATGAAAATATAAACGTAAATATGAAAATAATCATTGATGTTGGGTAATGACAAATTGCTTTAACATCCTGTTTTTTTCATTATATGTGGTGAGAAGGATTACTAGTAGGATCAAACTGCTTAGTTATTAGCCCGCCATAAAATAGAATGTGTATTTTACTTATACACTCTATTTTATGGCGGGCTTTTTTGATTTCTTTAAAAAGGAGAATGAACAATGGGAGGAACAGTACGAGTAAGAATTAATGGAAAGCAACATGAAGTAAAAGAAGGGACTCGAATTCTTGATTATCTTTTAGAACAAGGAGTAGAACACCCACATATCTGTTATTCAGAAGTTTTAGGTCCGATTCAAACTTGTGATACATGTATGTGTGAAATTGATGGCAAAATTCTAAGAGCGTGTTCGACAGAGTTTGAGGAAGGAATGAACATTTTAACTTCTTCAGAAAGAGCCAAAAATGCACAAACAGAAGCGATGGACCGCATTTTAGAGAATCACTTACTGTATTGTACCGTTTGTGATAATAACAATGGAAATTGTCGTGTTCATAACACAGCAGAACTGTTAGAAATTGAACATCAAACTCGTCCATTTAGGGAAAAAGGATATGAGGTGGATATGTCACATCCTTTCTATAGATATGATCCAGATCAATGTATCCTTTGTGGACGTTGCGTAGAAGTATGCCAAGATTTACAAGTAAATGAGACCTTATCAATTGATTGGGAACGTGAAATTCCACGTGTCGTTTGGGATGATGGTAAATCCATCAATGAATCGTCTTGTGTCTCTTGCGGACAGTGTGCCACAGTTTGTCCATGTAATGCATTAATGGAAAAATCAATGTTAGGTGAAGCGGGGCTTATGACCGCGATTCCAAAAGACTTACTAAACCCTATGGTTGATCTTATTAAAGAAGTTGAGCCGGATTATAAAACAATTTTTGCATTATCAGAAGTGGAAGCAGCTGCTCGTGATAAACGGACGAAAAAAACAAAAACAGTTTGTACATTTTGTGGTGTAGGTTGTTCGTTTGAAGTATGGACAAAAGGGCGTGAAATTTTAAAAGTTGAACCAACTGAAAATAGCCCGGTAAACAGTGTTTCGACATGTGTGAAAGGCAAATTCGGCTGGGATTTTGTAAATAGTGAACAACGTCTTACAACTCCATTAATTCGAAAAGGAGATGCATTTGTTCCTGCTACTTGGGAAGAAGCACTTACATTGATCGCAGAAAAAATGGGTGCCATTAAAGAAACGTATGGAGGAAATGCAATTGGCTTTGTAAGTTCGTCGAAGACAACAAATGAAGAATCGTATCTGATGCAAAAATTAGCTCGTCAAGTGTTTGGAACGAATAACGTAGATAACTGTTCTCGCTATTGTCAGTCTCCTGCAACAGATGGATTACTCGCTACCGTTGGGTACGGAGGAGATTCAGGTACGATTCGAGATATTGAAAGTGCAGGTCTTGTTATCACGGTGGGAGCTAATCCAACTGAGGGGCATCCTGTTTTAGCAACGCGGGTAAAACGTGCGAAAAAATTACGTGGCCAAAAATTGATTGTGTCAGATCTTCGTAAGCATGAACTGGCAGAGCGTTCTGATTTATTTTTACATCCGAAACAAGGAACGGACTTCGTTTGGTTAACTGCTATTGCAAAATATATGATTGATCAAGGTTGGCACAATGAAGCATTTATTAAAGCTCGTGTAAATAATTACAAAGAGTATATAAAGCTTCTTAAAAAATATACACTCGACTATGCAGTTGAAGTGACAGGTCTTCCAAAAGAACAACTAATTAAGACAGCTAAAATGATTCATGAAGCAGATGGAACATGTATTTTATGGGGAATGGGTGTGACGCAAAATGTCGCAGGTTCCCATACGTCAGGTGCTATTGCTAATCTTCTACTCGTAACAGGTAATTTCGGTCGTCCTGGAGCAGGGGCATACCCACTTCGTGGCCATAACAATGTACAAGGTTCATGTGATATGGGATCTCTGCCGCAGTGGCTCGCAGGAAACCAGCGTTTAACAGACAGTACAGCACGCACCAAATTTGAAAAAGCGTATGGCGTAACAATTTCTGAAAATCCAGGATTTACGAACATTGATATGTTAAAGGCATCAGAAGAAGGAAAATTAAAAGCTATGTATCTTATGGGGGAAGACATGGCGTGGGTAGATTCAAACGCTAACCATGTGCATGAAACCCTTAGTAAGCTAGAATTCTTTGTTGTTCAAGATGTGTTCTTAACAAAAACAGCGCAGTTTGCGGATGTTGTGTTACCAGCAGCTCCATCTCTTGAAAAAGATGGAATATTCACCAATACAGAACGACGTATTCAACGTCTATATCAAGTACTTGAGCCACTAGAGGAATCAAAACCAGACTGGTGGATTATTCAACAAATTGCTAAATATATGGGGTTTGATTGGGGCTATAAACATCCAAGTGAAATCATGGACGAAATTTCTAATCTTTGTCCGACTTTTGCAGGAGTATCATACGAGAGACTTGAAGGATGGAATAGTTTAATATGGCCGGTACAAAAAGATGGCACAGATGAGCCACTTCTTTATACAGAGCGTTTCAATTTCCCTGATGGAAAGGCGCGTTTTTCTCTTACAGAATATATTCCGCCTATTGAATTTGCACAAGATTTTGATCTTACATTGAACAATGGACGACTTTTAGAACATTTCCACGTTGGAAATATGACAAATAAATCAAAAGGTCTTCAATATAAATTACCTGAAGTGTTTGTGGAAGTCTCACCTGAACTTGCGAAGGAACGGAAGGTGGAAGATGGATCATTAGTACGCCTTATTTCTCCATATGGTGCGATTAAGCTTCGTGCAGTTGTAACCGAGCGCGTTCAAGGCAAAGAATTGTATGTTCCTATGCACTCAGTAAGTCATGAAAATGCGATTAATATTTTAACTGGAAGTGTCGGAGACGTTCGGACACAGACTCCAGCTTACAAACAGACAAAAGTGAAAATGGAGGTAGTACCAGCAAAAGGACGTAGACCACTTCCGATGTATAATCCTCGTTACGCAAAACGTAATCCTCAGTTAGGTGTCCAAGTGGAACGTAAGTGGGCACGCAAAGATTACGAAGCAATTTCGGACTTGAATGTATCAGGGGGGAACAAATAATGGCAAAGCCAATTACGAAGATAGATGAGCCAATCCTTACCGAAAAGGAAAAACAAGATCAATCACTGAAAGAGGTTTTACAAGACTTATCCCAAAATGCTGATGGGATTAAAGAGACCATGCAACTTCTTCAAGAACTCCACGAAAGTGGAATTCTTGGAGCCATTAACAATCTTGTTGAAGCGAAAGAACAAGTAGCCAAAATAGCAGTAGGACAAATGTTACGTCCCCCTGTAACAAATGCCATTAATAATGCAATGGCTGCAGGTGGACTATTGACAGAAATGAACCCTGAAACAACAAAAAAACTGATGGCAGGCCTATCGAAAGGTCTTCAAAAAGCAGAGGAAGGGTTACAGGCGAATAAAAAAGTTAGTGTTTTTGATTTAGTAAAATTAATGAGAGATCCTGATGTGAATCGTGTTCTGAAATTTTCTATTGATTTATTAAAGGGGTTAGGTGAAGGACTAAAGGATTAGCCTCAGTAGGTCAATAACTTAGTAGATAGGAAAGAAATTTCACAATTGTTCTATACGGCTCTTAGATTGTGATTCAAGAATTTTTCTTCATCTGTTTTTTGTGATTACTGGATACAGATGAGGGGAAGTTCTAATTCTTGTTTTTAAAGATGTATTTTGCTACAGTTCATACTTATGAACGATCTTATTTAGGGTTCTGTAAGTATGTTTTTCACCGACTGAATTTCATAATTCATTCCATGCTTATTCTTTCTAATAGTATTCTTTTATACATGGTGTAAAAAATGGAAAAAAGTAGATTCAGTTGACTTTTGGGGGAATTTCGATTCAAAGCGAAAGGGGATAATAAAGATGGAGGATACTGATGTTTGAATCGGATAAGCTAGAAAAGGGGAAGTGGCTGATAAAACTGTATCAAACGATATTGAATGCAGCATTGATTTTTCTTAGCTTTATGCTTGTTTATTTTCTTTTTAGAGAACTTTATTACATTTTAAATGATATCTTTGGGGGTAATGGGAATATTCATGAGATTTTTGGTAAAATCCTAATATTTTTCTTATATTTCGGTTTTATTTCTATGATTGTACGATATTTCAAAGAAGATTACCATTTTCCATTACGATACCTTCTATACATTGGGATTACAGCTACCATTAGATTTATTATAGTAAATAACGGAGAACCAATTCAAAATTTCTGGTTATCTATCGTAATTTTTGTACTTACAATAAGTTATATAATCTTACCGCACGCAGACGCTAAAAAGGATTAAAGGATCAGATAGGAGAAATAAAATGAAAAAAAATGTGGAACATCAATTCAATATGTTACTTCGTGAAATACGCAAAGAATATATTGGAAATGGCCCAAAAGAAATTACAACTCGTTTTGTAGGCTCTTGGGTTATTAGTGAGATGAAAGGCAATTTGACGAATGTGGAACATTTTATGATGGGTTCACCAGAAGGGCAACGAGTCGTTCATGAAGCACGAACGAAGTTAGTAAAACAGATTTATAAGAATCCTTTAGTTTTGAAAAAAATTGAGGAGATAACAGAGGCGAAAGTTGTAAATATTTTTACAGATATTGATATAGAAACAGATACAGCGATGACTATTTATGTATTTGACAAACCTATTCAGGGATAATTATTATCTACGCTTTTGAATAATAATGGACTCATATTTTAGAATGGAAATGATAAGGCTAGGGTTTACATATGAAACCCTAGCCTTTAATAAAGATATTTAATTGTATATACAGTTAAGGAGGAGCTGTTATGGACATAAAAAAAATGATAGAAATGATAAAGGTAACAGAGGTTGATACAGAATTACTTGTTTCCAAAATACACAGAAATCTCATAGACCTTTATAACAAAAAAGATATTGGAGATTACACTGGAATTTTAAACGATATGCTAGTATTAGCGGTTCACCTTAAATTTGATATGGTTTTAAAATATTTTGGTGCAGCTCCGATTGTTGCTGCGGATGAAAGAATTCAATTTCAGGAAACATTTAAATGCTTAGGTACAAGAAACAACAATAAAGATTGGTTTTTACATTTATTTTCTTTATTTTTAGGAATAGCTTTTGTTTTTAAATTTGATACGAGTGAAATTGAAAGGGATTTCTTTGAAAAGAAAAGAAGGTGATGTTTTTCTTTTATTCAATAATTCCATTTTCTAAAATTTTTAGAGTGGGTGTTACTTTAACACTTGCTTCTGAGAACGTATGTGGCCATTCATTTTCAATTTCTTTCCAGTGTTTATATTGAAAGGCACGTGCATAATCGCCAAACCCGAATGGGTCAAGCTTTTGTCTTTGTACCTTATAGATTAAGTCATTAAAATCTTTCTCTAGCTGTTTCGTAATAAGTGCAGTTAATTTCACTGTATCTTTTTTCATGTCTATATCAAATGTACGCTCTGCGATGGAAACCTTGAGTTTCATCTTAATATCAAAAACAAAATGATTTCCATTATAGCGAGTTGAAATATCACGGTTTATATCAAGAACATTTATCGTTACAAAGCCCTTTTCTTTTGTATTCCGAAGAGAACTAGGGATTGCAACTGCTGCAGAAGGTATACGTATTGTAAGGGAAACAGGTGGAGTTGCCTCCTTTTGCAGCATAAGAAGCAGTGCGCTTTCAGTGCGATTTAAAGACATCTTATAGATTACTCGGCGAGTTAAAAGCGCAGAACCAGTGACTACGAGTTCCCTCTTTCCTTTTTCTACCTCTGAGATTGCAGGTGTTATTCCTTTATTAAAAGATTGTTGATGGAATTTATGAAAAGTAGTAAAAGCTGTACGATTATATAGTCTGTTTGTATTAGTCAAATCAGTCAAGTATTCAGGAAGTGGCGGCTTATCTTTAAAGTCATTATATATAATAGAAGAAACGGGTCCTTTCACAGCAACAATACGCATACTTCCAGTGTTTTTTGGATCACGATACCATACATCAAGGTAAGGCATAGCTCCTTTCTTTTCTAAAAGGTTTTGGCTGAATAAGATGAGTTGTAATTTTTCAGTAGAAACTAAACCATTACTTGAGCTATTAAACATTTCTTTCGCTTCCCTTGATGTATTCACTCGCGATTCATGTACTTCATACTTTTTCTCAACATCTTCATTAAAATTGGGGATTAAATTGTAAACTGTCAATTTCCCTTTTTTGTCCGTATCAAACCCGTAAATTAATGATATAGATTGTTTTTCCAAGTCAAGTCGATCACTACAGCCTGTCAGAAGGGTTAACAGAAAACAGGTCAAGATGAACTTCATGAACTGTATCATTTACTTCTCCTCCTTTGCCAGCGTTGATAAACTGTTATGTACAAGAGAAACACAACCGGAAATATAAAAGCAAAGAAATAGCTAGTTTTTCCCAAAAATTCCCTTAATGTGTCTATTTGGTAAGAGGAAGGCGTGTAGAAGAAAAAAATGAAAACATATGCAGATAGTATGATGCAAATAGGTAATGTACTCTTTTGTTTATTAAATAATTGATTTATTCCATCAGTAGCAGCAAAAATGTAAGGAATACAAGAATCAAAAACAATAAAGAGATAGAACGACAAAAAAATAATTTCAAACCGTTCGAGAAACGAATAGTGAAATGGTGTAACAAGGGAAAGTGTTGGCCATAAAAATTTTATTATTCCATCTGGACTAAAATAAACGAAACAAACGAGAGTGACTTGAAGATAAGCTAATAATGTAATTCCATTGGCGATGATAATACCTTTTACGGCAGATCGTTTGTTATTCAGATAAGGATAGAGGACAAATCCGAATTCAAATCCAAGAAAAGCAATTACGGTTGATTTCACAGTGTTAAAAATCGGCATCCACCCTTCTTTCACAAGAGGGAGAAGATATATCAAATGACCATCTTTAAGTGGAATCAATAATAACAATGGCATCCAAAGTGTAAAGAAAAAATGAAAGACTGCATAGCGACTTATGATTCGCACTCCGCTTTGAGCTAACATATACATTGGAATAGTTAATAAAATCATAATTAAATAAATTGGAGTTCTAGGCAAAATCCAAATATGAATAATCATTAAGAGAGAAAAAACCAAGGAAACAGCTGCAAGCAGAGAATATAGAATCCAGAGAACCATCCCTGTTTTTCCAAGCCATTTCCCTAGATAACGAGTCAGTATATGAAGTAAAGTATCTCCAGGATGCTTTGCCATGATTTGCACAATACATAGACTTACTAACGTAGTGAGTGCCCATCCCATAATAAGTGATATCCAACCATCTGTGCCAGCTCCTTGGGATAATTCCCGTGGAAGTGTTAGTAGCCCGAATCCAACTTGAACACCGCTAATCGTTAAAATGTACTGTAATAGAGAGATTTCCCGTTTTACAAATTTGTTCACTTATGATCCCCTTTTCTTTCATGTTTCCTTGCTTGTTTCCTTGTTTAGGCCGGAGAGATAACGGTCGTTTCTGCAGCAGACGCTGTGGTAAACGAATAAATGTATCTTTCCAATCGGAAATATGTTGTAGTGGCGAAATGGGACTGCTATAAGGAACACCGAGTGATTCTAAAGAAAGTAAATGAATAATGATTACGGTCATCCCGACCATAATCCCAATTATGCCGAACATAGAAGCGATAATCATCATAGGAAAACGAAGGAGACGAATTCCTGATGACATTTCCAAATTGGGAATGATGAAAGAGGCAATCGCGGTGATTGCTACGACAATAACCATAACATTACTTACAATCCCAGCCTGAACTGCCGCTTGCCCAATTACAATCCCGCCTACAACGCCTATCGTTTGTCCTATGGGACCAGGAAGTCGAATGGCTGCTTCACGGAGCATTTCAAGCACTAACTCCATCAATAGTGCTTCCAATATGGGAGGGAAAGGAATTTTGGCACGCGATTCCCCAATCGTTAACAGCAATTTGAGCGGAAGAACTTCATAATGAAAAGAAATCATAGCGATATAAAGAGCAGGAGCAAAAATCACAATAAATAATGCTGTAAGACGAAGCAATCGTATAAATGAAGCGATTGTTGATCTTGAGCTGTAATCATCTATCGTTTGAAAAAAGGCCGGAAAAGTCATAGGCCCAATTAATACACCTGGTGAGCGGTCTACAACAATAGCAATTCGACCTTGCAGCAGCTGATGTGCAGTTGTATCTGGACGTTCAGTTATAGAAAACTGGGGAAATGGGGTGTACGAGTTATCCTCAATTAACCCTTCTAATGTACCAGTACTAAGAAGAGCATCAATTTTGATAGATTGAATACGACTTTCCATTTCCTTAAGAGCATCTTCATTTGCAACATCTGCCAGGTAAAGCATAGAAACCTTGGCACTTGCTCGTTCTCCAACATTGAAATTTTTGACCTTTAACTCACGATTTGGGATGTAACGACGAATGAGGGCAATGTTTTCGCCAGCTATTTCCGTAAAACCTTGATGTGAGCTTTTCAATGAAGCTTCTGTCGATGGCTCCTGAATATTTCTCTTTGGTCCCCCTTGTGTTTCGAGTTCTAATGCTGTTACCTGACCATCAATAAGTAAAACGCTTTTACCATGTAGAAGAGCTTGTTCAATTTCTGACCATTTCTGAACCTTTTTGATCTGCCCAATGGAAACAGAAGACTTCCAAAAATCTTTCTCATTCCATTCCTGAAATAAGAGGGGGCGAAGAATATCTATATTGATGACAGTTTTATCTACTAATCCCTCCATATACACGAGTGCAGCTCCTTGTCCATTTTGTAATGGAAAGGTTCGCGTAATTAGCTCTGGAATTCCGTCAAATAGTTTGGACAAATGATTTAGATTTATGGAAATAGAAGAAGAAATCATACTGTTTAATACATTGTCAGCTTGTTCCTGCGTAGAAAAAGATTGTTTCCCTCGTAGCCATTTATGAAAAGAGTCCATACATTCACCTTTTCTCCTTATTGTGTTTCATATGGTTTATTATGGAGAATTAGATAAAGACATATACTTTTTTTAGGTCATGGAGAAAATGAACGATTGTAAGGAAACTTAATGAAATATTGCAGAAGAGGATGTTCGTGCAAAATGATAAATGAAATATATCGGCGATTCGGTAAATAGCGACACAAAAACAAGAATCTATTGTCTTTCGTTTCACGCATTAATGGGCAGTAAGACTCTCTAAGCTAGGTGGGGGATGAAGAAAACCTCTACTGATTAAAGATTCACTTTATTGGAATTGTTCATTACGTGTTTAAGAACTGTAAAAGTGCCTGATTAAGCTCGTTTGCTTGATCAATAGGTGCTCCATGTCCACTGTTAGTAAGGGAATATAATTTAGATCCTCTAATTCGTTGCTGCGTAAGCTCAGCACTTTTGAAAGGAATGAGTTGATCATGAACTCCGTGGAATATCATTGTTGGAACATGAATTTGATCTAAATCTTTTATTACATCTTCGTTCGCAGCGGCTTGAAGGATTTTAATAAGAGCATAGGAAGCGGATTGCAGTCCGAGGTAGGAAAACCAGTCTAACGTAGCGGAACCTAGGTTTCGATTGAAGAATGATAAGGACACATCGTTAAGAAATTTAGGTAGATTCATATACATTTGATTAATAAGGGTATCAGCTTGTTCCTTAGAAACACCGTAAGGAGAATCTTGATTTTTAACAAAAGAAGGGGAAACAGCATCTATTAGTGCTAATTTTGAAATATGTCTTCCGTTATAGCGAGACATGTATCGAATTGAAAGGGCACCGCCGACAGAAAAAACAACTAAAGTAGCATTTTCTATTTGAAGGGCGTCTAACACAATCGCAATGTCATCAGCTAAGCGGTCGTAGGAATAACCGGTCCAAGGTTTATCGGATTGTCCATTCCCTCGTATATCCATAGCGATACAACGGAACCCATGTTGTGGTAATACGTTAAATTGATATTGAAACATTTGATGATTTAACGGCCAACCATGGACGGAAAAAATAGGCTTACTGTCAGGACCGGGGTTCATATCCTGTACAAAGATATGTACATCTTTTTCGACTTTAACAAACATTGTTCAGCCTCCCGTTAACCGATTTTTACATATTCTATTCTTAATATGCACACTCCCATACTATAAGTATTATTTTTCATATTTTTTATGATTACGAAATGACGAATCAATCGGATTGCTGTGCCAAATAAAAGAGAAAAAGTATCGCAAATGTATATTGTCGTTTATTATAATAATGTGTGTTAGTAATCATATAACGAAAGTATATGGGGTTTGGGGAAGTGTTAAAGTGAAAGAAAACTTTATATCATTTCAAGAAGAAAAGAAAAATGCCTGCTTTTTTTTATGGGTATTGAGTATTGTATGGGTTATATATGAAATAGTTTATTCTATTATACTAGGAGATTCTGTACCACTTATAAGATTAGATGTTCAAATTCCAAAGTTTTTGTATGGAGCTTGCTTAATCGCATGCAGTATGTATCTGATAAAAAGAGAACAGGCATATCGTGTTAAGTACATATGTTTAGTAGCTTATATGTTTTCGGAAAGTTTTAATTTGTATTGGTATGCAATTCACAATAAAGTAGCATTTGATGATGGGAATATACTTGAATTTGTTTTTATTTTATTTGTGCCAATTTTTATGAGTAAAAGGTATTTACTGTGGCTATTTTTGATTTTAATGGGGAAATATAGTGCATTTTTGGTCCTGGGAAAAACGGGAGCATTTATGCCGTTGGTTATGTATAGTCTATTATTATTTGTAACGTATCTCTTATTGAATCGATTTTTACAGTACCTTTCTGCTGTAAACAATGTAATGATAGAAAAACGAGAGTCTGAAAAGCTCGCAGTTATTGGGAAAATGGCAGCGTCTGTTGGACATGAAATTAAAAATCCACTTTCATCATTAAGGGGATTTACACAATTGCAGAAAGAGAAATATATAGAGGATAAAGTGTATGAACAGATGATTGATGAAATTGAGCATATAAACAATATGATCAGTGAACTGATGATAATGGCAACTTGTAAGCCTTCTACCTACAATAGTTATTTAATAGAAGAAATTGTATCAAATGCGTTGAAAGAAATGAGTGCAGAAATCAAGAGGAAACAGCTGTATCTCACTTATGATGCCGCACCTGATCAAATAAAAATAGATTGTGATCATAGTAAATTAAAAGGAGTATTTCTATACATAATAAAGAACGCAATTGAAGCGATGGAACATGCCGGAACACTTCAGATACATATAAACAAAAGAAATGAAGATGGTGTAATCGTAAGTATTGTAGATAATGGGTGCGGCGTGCAGGAAGAGAATTTACAGCGTATAACAGAGGCTTTCTATACAACAAAGAAAGGTGGTATAGGATTAGGTCTTACTGTGGTTTGTAAAATTATTGAAGAACATAGTGGACAAATACATATTACGAGTAAAAGCAACGTAGGAACAAAAGTAGATATTATTTTACCTGTATAAGAACAAAAAACGACATAAACCCTTTCTTTTTAGGTAGGAGAGAGAATCCGACCATGCATAGAAACGGTCAGTGCTTGTTTTAGCCCCATGCCAAGTGAAAACAAAGGGAGAAAATGAGTAGATATTTCCTTTTGTTTTCATAGCCATAGTGTATATGCTGGAAAATCAAAATGAATTGATATAGAAGGCAAGATGGGTGAAGTATATCTATTGTGAATAGAGGAGTTACTACATGAACAGTGTTTATAGATTAACTAGGGAAGAGATCCGAACGTTAAAGCTGTTTTTAAGTTTATTCTTTACGACTTTTTTTATTTATGATGTTGCATATTATTATATTATGCCTAAGCTAGAAGGGGGAGGAGATGGGGCTCCAATTCTAGAAAGGGGTTTAGGGATATGGTTGTATATTCTCATGGTTATATTGGTGTTTGTGGGAATATATGTGGCGAAGCGACAGAATCCATATGCTGTGAAATATATTATTTTCATAGGATATAATATATTAGATTTCATTCATAATTTTATCATTTACTATGGAACAGATTTAGAGTTTGATGCAGGGAATATAGTAGAAGGATTTTTCTTCCTTTTTGCACCACTCTTTGTGAACAAACGCTATTTTTGGTTAGTAACAGGAGGGACAATCGTAAAGTATGCTTTAATGGGATTCGTCGTGAATTCTTTTATTGTTCTCATTCCTATTGTTCTTTGTAGCTTGTTTTCAGTTATAGGGTGGATTATTTTATTGAGGTTTCAATCCTATATACGCACAATCGAACTGACGCATAAGGAATTGCAAAAGTCAGAGAAGATGACTGTAATTGGAAGAATGGCGACGGTTATCGGGTTTAAAATGCGTAATCCACTAATGCTATTAAAAAGCTTTGTTAGCAAACAACAAGAAAAGTATCCTGAGGATAAAGTATATTGTGACATTATGGAGCAGGAAATCGAAAGAATCGATACAATTGCCACCGAACTTGTGGAGCTAGGAAATTCTAAGCCAATGGAATGCGGGAATCATAATATAAAAGACATTCTTTCATACGTGGTAAGAATTATGGGACAGCCTGCTTCGGAACGAGGAATTAAAATACATACCATTTATAAAGGTGAGTTACCAAATATAACATGTAATGAAAAACGTTTAAAACAAGTGTTTTTAAATGTAATAAAAAATGCGAT
The DNA here is from genome assembly GCF_022625245.1 of Bacillus sp. TL12. Taxonomy (NCBI): domain Bacteria; kingdom Bacillati; phylum Bacillota; class Bacilli; order Caryophanales; family Bacillaceae; genus Bacillus; species Bacillus sp. TL12. Next base: position 110,282 of record NZ_JAJJBY010000002.1, read on the forward strand.
TGAATCGATGCATGCTGGTGGAATAATTATCATTCAGGTAGCTGTAAAAGATGCGATGATTATTCGGATCACAGATGAAGGATGCGGCATACCGAAAGAAAAAATTCCTAAACTGAGTGAAGCTTTTTATACAACAAAAGACGATGGAACTGGCTTAGGATTAATGGTTACATATAAGATTATTGAAGAACATCAAGGGAAAATACAATTTGAGAGTGAAGTTGGAGTTGGGACTACGGTTGAGATTGTGCTCCCAATTTCGGAATAAAATAAAAAGAGAAAATCCGTTCGCGAAACGAATTTTCTCTTTTTTGATGTCATAAGTCTTACATATTATTAGGGGTCTAGTAGTCCTTAAGTTTTCAAGTTAGCAATTTGCATGAAGAAGGATTACTAACAGATTTCTTTAGGATTATATCATATAAAGTATCAAGAAATGATATGTAATATTTCATATTGAAGTCTAGAACAACGCAGCCTATTGATAGGTAGATGTGTACATTGTATAGTGGTCGTAATTTTCTGTATACAATAAATGGATAGAATTCTTAAAAACAATGGTACAATATAAGAATTATCCCGCATTAAAGGGCAGTAATACTCCCACCTCAAAATTCGGCGAAAGCAATGTCCAGCTCTAGCGGCTAGAATCTCCGGTCGTTTCGCCCCCTCGGACGAGGCAAAAAGCGCCTCTCTGTCGGGGGCTCCAACGTCCTGCGATTCTGAGCGAACCGCTTCCGCTTTTCTAAAGAAGTTAGGTGGGAGATAAACTGCCCGTAAAAGCCCGATTGGTGAGGGCTCATAATCAGTGGGGGATGGAGAAAACCCCCACTGATTAAAGTTTCATTTTATGTAAAGAGGTAGGAGGACTATTGAATGTACGTTACTGTAACAGATGAAGCATATAGAAAGATTATGGATACGATTCCAAGTGAAGCGAAGTTTATAAAATTATTTTATGATAATGAAGGATGCGGCTGCGTGATGAGTGGCATTATTGATTTAGTGGCTGTATCGGAAAAAGATGAGCGTGACATAGACATCGAGTCAAATCAATTACAGTTTATTGCGGATCGCACAAAACTTGTTTTTATGGATGATAAGTTGACTGTTGATTTACATGAATCAGGAGGACATTTTCAACTGAAAAGTCCAAGTCAATTTTATAATCCAAATATGAAACTTCATATTCGAGTATAATTTATTCAGAGGGAGCAAATTGTATGCTCCTTTTTCTTATGCAATTTTTCATGTAATGAAATGTACATATGATTGAATTTTCTGTATAATTTTCTATGCGGAGGGGATACGCATGAGAAGATGGGGAATTGAATTATTACTTTTAAGTGTTGTTATGATTTGGGGTGTCAATTATACAATTGGAAAATACGGACTCGTAGAATTTACAGCAATTGAGTTTACTGCGCTCCGTATGATTGCAGCAGCACCGCTATTATTATTACTTACATTTTATATTGAAAAGTCATTGCATATGGAATTAAGGGATATACCAAGGCTTATTGTAGTTAGTGTGGTGGGAATCGTGCTGTATCAAACATTATTTATGGAGACCATCAAATATACATCCGCTACGAACGCTTCCTTACTCATTTCTATTTCACCTATTTTCACAACAATGTTTGCGATTTTTTTGAAACAAGAGAAGTTTTCCCAGCGGAAGTTAGTTGGTTCTATGATAGCTTGCATCGGTGCGGCCCTTGTTTTATTAGCTGGGCATTCACTTGCTGGTTCTTTTTATGGAAATGGAATTGGACTCATTACATCGATATGCTGGGGGCTCTATCCAGTTTTAGCAGGACCACTGATTAGAAAATATTCAGCACTTCGCGTAACTGCATGGTCAGCAGTTGTTGGAGCGATTCCACTCGCTATACTGAGCGGATGGCATATTTTTTCATTGCCGTTTCAAATTGAACAAGGAATGACATGGTTTGCGCTATTGTATTCTATTTTCTTTGTCACAGTATTTGGCTTAGTTATGTGGTATATTGGAGTTCAAAAAATTGGGGCCTCTCATACAATGGTGTATATGTATATTACGCCATTTGTTGCAGTTGTATTTGCGGCGGTATGGGCGAAGGAATATATTTCGCTGCAACAAATAATCGGCGGAGGGATTATTTTTCTCGGTTTATGGTTTGTGAAATCTGAAAAGTTTGAAACGCAGTCAATTGCGCCAGAACATATATCAAAATAGGAAAACAGATCAGTTATGATCTGCTTTCCTATTTTTTTATTTTGGGCAGAAATATAAGGAACAAAATAGCAGTAATAAGTGGAAGTAAGTTGAGAAAAGGTATGCGAAACAGCGCAATGAGAATAATACCAGGGAGAAGGACACCGAGGACAGCATAGAAAATGCTATGTTTTTTTGTGTACCAATATAACGAGAGTCCTATAAGTGCAGGGATAATGAGGTGGATGAGAGCCATTAAAAAATAAATCATGGGAGGCCTCCTTTAAAAGATATTAAAAGCTTTCTTTTTAGATGGGAGAGAGAATCCCCTCATGGATAGAAGCGGTCAGTGCCATTTTTCGCCCCCATGCCATGTGAGAACAGAAAGAGGGAACGAGTAGAGGTCTCTTTATGTTTCCGAGGCCGTGGTTTATATGTTGAAAAACTAAAACGTGTATATATACATCATATCCATATGTTTATAGATTGATATCACTTTTTTGTAAATCTATGAAAAAATGTTTGAAAAAAAGTCATAAATTGCGTCTGTCTTCAAACTAGAAATCTTGTATAATATTATTTCTGAAAAATATTTTAACAACATAAGTGTAGTGTTTATGTTGTTTTTCTTTTAAATGTAACAGATAAAGTGAAACTTTAATCAGTGGGGAGGATTGATCCCCTACCTAGCTTCCTTGTTTTTGCTGAATTTTGAGGTGGGAGACTTACTGCCCGTTAATGCGGGGTAAAGTCTGATGATATGTAAATAAGATGATAAAGGAGAACTACATGATTAGTATGTCATTAAGGTCATTTAAAATTCAAATGTATTATTTGCTAGGCGCAATGCCATTAGGATGGGCGATGACACCTTTTTCTGCTCACTTTTTAGGTGTAGGGATTGGTTTACTCGTTAGTATGTATTGTGTTTGGATTTTAGGAAGACGTATCGAAAAGCTTGGAGATAGTATTGTAAAAAAGAGTAAAGCACCAACACTTGGTATGATTAATCGCTTTGCAGCGGCAATTCTCGGTGCAATTATTATGTATGAGATTGAACATCATATGGTTATGTGGGCGTTTGCTGTTGGAATTATGGGTGGTTATTTCTTAATTGTTATTAATTTAGGGTATTACAGCATGAAAGATGCGAGGAAATAGATAAGTACAAAAACCAAAAAAACTTTTCTTTTAGGTGGGAGAGAGCGTCCGACCATGGATAGAAGCGGTCAGTGCCATTTTTCGCCCCATGCCGTGTGTGAAAACAAAGGGAGCAAGTGAGAGGGAAATCCACTTTTATTTTTGAAGCCGTGATGTGTATGTTGGGAAATCAAAATATATAAATTTCCCCTCCTGGTATACTCCTTTTCTTTTTGAGTAGGGAGAGAGCGTCCGGCGATGTGTAGAAGCGGTCAATGCTTTTTTTGCTCCATGCCGTGTGTTAAAGCAAAGGGAGCAAGTGGGTAGGAAGTTTGCATTAGGAGTACCACGAAAGTAAAAGAAAGAAGCTTACGTTTTTATCGTAAGCTTCTTTTTTATTGTAAGTATGTGTAACCAGCAAAGTCGCATGGGTTTTGTCGGTGAGTACGCGATCCTTTTAGGTTACAACATGCTTATTCATATGAGTAAAGGTCATTCAGACAGTAAAGGTTTAAATTAAGCGATTGGACCGCCCAATTTGATAATATCTTCAGAAACATTCTCGAATTTCTTGAAGTTTTCTTTGAATTCATTTGCAAGTTCGATTGCTTTTGCTTTGTAAGCTGCTTTATCAGCCCATGTTTGTTCAGGCATTAATACTTCATCAGGTACACCTGGTACATGATGTGGTACTTCAAGACCGAAGATGTCATGTTTCGCTGTTTCAGCTTTATCAAGCTCGCCGTTTAATGCTGATTGTACCATTGCGCGAGTGTAACCTAAGTTCATACGTTTTCCAACGCCGTATTCGCCGCCAGTCCAGCCAGTGTTTACTAAGAATACTTTCGCATCATGTTTCTCAATCTTTTCACCAAGCATTTCAGCATAGCGAGATGCATCAAGTGGTAAGAATGGAGAACCGAAGCAAGTTGAGAATGTTGCTTGCGGAGATGTTACGCCGCGCTCAGTTCCAGCTAATTTACTAGTGTAACCGCTTAAGAAATGGTACATAGCTTGCTCTTTATTTAATTTACTGATTGGAGGTAATACTCCAGATGCATCAGCAGTTAAGAAAATAATTGTATTTGGATGTCCTGCAACACTTGGTACTACGATATTATCAATCGCATCAATTGGGTATGCAGCACGTGTATTTTCTGTTAATGTAGTATCATTATAATCTGCAATACGTGTTTGATTATCAATTACAACATTCTCAAGCACTGATCCAAATGTAATTGCATCAAAAATTTGAGGCTCTTTCTCATGAGAAAGGTTAATACATTTCGCGTAGCAACCGCCTTCAATATTGAATACGCCATTATCAGACCAACCGTGTTCATCGTCACCAATTAATTTACGGTGTGGATCAGCAGATAGCGTTGTTTTACCTGTTCCAGATAAACCGAAGAATAAAGCAACATCGCCTTCTTCACCTACGTTTGCAGAGCAGTGCATAGATAAAATATCTTGTTCTGGGAGTAAGAAGTTCATGATAGAGAAGATTGATTTTTTCATTTCTCCAGCGTATTCCGTACCACCGATTAATACGATGCGTTTTTCAAATGAAACCATGATAAATGCTTCAGAGTTTGTGCCGTCAATCTCTGGATCTGCTTTAAAGCTTGGTGCAGAAACAATTGTGAATTCAGATTCATGATTTGCTAATTCTTCTTCAGTTGGACGAATAAATAATTGATGTACAAATAAATTGTGCCATGCATATTCGTTAATAACTTGTAATGGAAGACGATAGTTGCGATCAGCACCAGCGAATCCTTTAAATACGAATAATTCGTCTTTTTCCTTTAAGTATTCTAATACTTTTGTATATAATTTATTAAAATGTTCTTCAGAAATCGGTTGGTTTACAGATCCCCAAGCGATTTTATCTGCAACCGATGCTTCTTTCACAATAAATTTATCTTTAGGAGAACGTCCTGTATACTTTCCTGTAGAAGCAGAGACGGCACCAGTAGAAGTTAATTTTCCTTCATTTCTCATTAGTACTTTTTCCACTAATTGTGGAACGCTTAGTTGAACCTGTGCATTGCTTCCGTTCAGTAATTCGTGTAATCCAATTTGGACATTCACAGTACTCATATTTATATACCATCCTTTTCATTTTAATGAAATATTTCTCGTAATCCCCACCAAGAGTATAACACAATCATATAAATAATGTATACTATTTATTTATTTTTGTTTGTGTGAATGTATAATTTTCCTATTAATATTTTATTCGACATAAAGTGAAACTTCCATCCGTATGTTTTTCACGGATGGTTAGCCCTCACCAATCGGGCATTTACGGGCAGTTATTACATATATCTTCTTTGTTCTTTCAAAATTTTTTTGGGGTGGGATATTACTGCCCGTTAATGCGGGGAGAAATGCGAAAAACTTGTAGGAATATGTGAATATTAATTGACAAATGAATATCATTTCTTTAGTATAGGTTGGGACGGATACTCTCTTATCCCGAGCTGGCGGAGGGACAGGCCCGATGAAGCCCGGCAACCTCACTTGTATTGGTAAAAACAAGTGAATAGGTGCTAAAACCTGTGCGAGGCGAAAGGTCTCGAACGATAAGAGCGAAGGGCAAAAAGCAGTATGCAAGTAGCAAATTAAACCTTTTCTCTATAAATAGGAAAGGTTTTTCTTTATGCTTGTGTGGGAGAATAAATGAATGTCGCAGTTTGTGGCAAATTAAGGATGAGTTCCGTACAATATATACAATTACTGTAGGGAGGTTTACCACATGACAAAACAACGTCATCTGTTCACATCTGAGTCTGTAACTGAAGGACATCCAGATAAAATTTGTGACCAAATTTCTGATTCAATTTTAGACGCGATCTTAGCAAAAGACGCAAACGCACGTGTAGCTTGTGAAACAACAGTAACAACTGGTTTAGTATTGGTAGCGGGGGAAATTACGACTTCTACTTATGTAGATATTCCAAAAATCGTTCGTGAAACAATCCAAGGAATCGGTTACACTCGTGCAAAATACGGATTCGATGCAGAAACTTGTGCAGTTTTAACATCTATCGATGAGCAATCTGCTGACATCGCTATGGGTGTTGACCAAGCGTTAGAAGCACGTGAAGGTCAAATGACTGACGCTGAGATTGAGGCAATCGGTGCAGGGGACCAAGGTTTAATGTTTGGTTTCGCATGTAATGAAACAAAAGAATTAATGCCACTTCCAATCTCACTTGCTCACAAATTAGCTCGTCGTTTAACGGAAGTACGTAAAGATGAAACATTAGAATATTTACGTCCAGACGGTAAAACGCAAGTTACAGTTGAGTATGATGAAAATGGTAAACCAGTACGCATCGATACAATTGTAATTTCAACGCAGCATCACCCAGAAGCTACGTGGGAACAAATCGATCGTGACTTAAAAGAGCATGTAATCAAAGCTGTCGTACCAGCAGAATTAATGGATGAGGAAACAAAATTCTTCATTAACCCAACTGGCCGCTTCGTAATCGGTGGACCACAAGGGGATGCTGGTTTAACAGGACGTAAAATTATCGTTGATACTTACGGTGGATACGCTCGTCACGGCGGCGGTGCATTCTCTGGTAAAGATGCAACAAAAGTTGACCGTTCTGCAGCGTACGCAGCTCGTTATGTTGCGAAAAACATCGTAGCAGCTGGTCTTGCTGACAAAGCAGAAGTACAACTTGCATACGCAATCGGTGTAGCACAACCAGTATCAATTTCAGTTGATACATTCGGCACTGGTAAAGTATCTGAAGAAGTACTAGTAGAACTAGTTCGTAACAACTTCGATCTTCGCCCAGCTGGCATTATCAAAATGTTAGACTTACGTCGCCCAATTTACAAACAAACAGCAGCTTACGGCCACTTCGGACGTACTGATGTAGACCTTTCATGGGAACGTACAGACAAAGCGGCAGCTTTAAAAGAGCAAGCTGGTCTATAATATAAGAAGAAAAAGCTTTGCGCGAAGGCGCAAAGCTTTTTTTATTGTATGGATTTTCTATTTACATGTAGATTGGCTAATTCCACTGCACATAATTATGGAATCAAATTTAGGAAGCTAACCAAGCAGAGTGTAGATTTTTTGCGAAACAATGCCATCAACCTTTCTTTTGACGCGCTTTTTCAGCACAAAATGCACTGCATAGCAAAAAGAGCGTCGCGAATCTCCAGCCACCGATTGCTGAATAAGGAACAGCATCCTTTAACGCCATCCCGGCACTGATGGAAGCGACAAATAGAAGGATAAATACGGTTGTGAGTTTTTGATAAAGTTCCATGGATAAACCTCCTATGAAAAAATTATTTCGTATCAGATTGTTTCGAACGATCCCAAGTCCATTGAAATAAGTAGGCGAGTACGAGAGGGCTTGCTGTACTTGTTAAGTATGTGTGGTCAGAACTATCTGACATTTTGGCAGATAATTTTAAAACATCGATATCCCATCCATAGGCAATGAGTTGGCAAAGGTTTAGAAGAATGAGAAATGGGATAATTGGCATATGTCGCCTTATAGTGTTAAATAGCACTCGAATCATAAAGCTCCCTTTTTATGGTTATATATACTAATATTGTATCATAATGCTTTATCCGTTCACTACATAATTATGTAAGTGTGATGTACTTCATATTTGATAGATTTTCTATCCGATATGATAAAATTATGAGTAGTTCATAAGAAGGAGCGAATAAAAATGAGCGTTATAGAGCATAAAAAACAAGCGCCAAAAAAAGTGCGCTGCAAAATTATTACGGTCTCTGATACACGTACAGAAGAGACAGATAAGAGCGGTAAGTTATTAAAAGAATTATTAGTAGAAGCAGGACATACGGTAACTGCTTATGAAATTATAAAAGATGATAAAGAAGATATTAGGCAAGCTGTATTATCTGGCTATCACCAAGAAGATGTTGACGTTATCTTAACAAACGGCGGAACAGGCATTACGAAGCGTGATGTGACAATTGAAGCCGTTTCAGCATTATTAGATAAGGAAATCGTTGGATTTGGTGAACTGTTTCGAATGATTAGCTACTTAGAAGATATCGGTAGCGCTGCAATGCTAAGTAGAGCGATTGGTGGAACAATAGGGAGAAAAGTTGTCTTTTCGATGCCTGGTTCTAGCGGAGCGGTTCGTCTTGCGATGAATAAATTGATTTTACCTGAGCTTGGACACATTACATTTGAGCTGCATCGCCAATGAAAAAAATAGCAGGAATTGTATTGGCAGGTGGTATGTCGAGGCGCTTTGGTGAGCCAAAAGCCTTAGCAAGCTGGCAAGGACATACTTTTATCGAACACATTGTTCAGGTCATGCAGACTACCGTGCAAGATGTAGTTGTCGTTAGCGTTAGTCATCCTGATATAAGAGAAAGAATTGTTACTTTAGTAGACGTTCCTGTTATAGAAGATATTCCTTCCTATAAAGGAGATGGACCGCTTGCGGGGATTGTATCAGGAATGGAGCATATAAATGCAGAGTGGTATATCGTTTCTCCTTGTGATACGCCAAATCTTTCAAATGAGTGGATCACAGTATTAACAAGGCAAATAGATGATGAATATGAAGCTATTATTCCGGTTATTGATGGAAGAAAGCAGCCATTATTAGCGGCATATCATGATCGTGTAAAAGAAAAAATATACGCATTGTTACATGAAGAAAAACGAAGTGTGGGACAGCTTTTATCGCAGTGTCATGTAAAGTATGTGATGGAAGAAGAATGGAATGTGGCGAAGGAATTGTTTATGAATGTAAATACACAAGAGGAATATGTCCGGTTACTGAATGAGAAAAAGAATAAAAAGGTATGACGTTATAGCGTCATACCTTTTTATTTTATGAGTATTAGGCAAGTAGTCCGGTATTGTTTTGCTGAAGCACCTCTTCATATTGCATGTATAAGCCGTAAAAAATCTCGTCCCAGCTTTGTGTAGTAGCGTAGGTTCTAGCAGCTATGCTCAGTTGTTTCCGCATTTCTTCGTTATTTAACAATTGATAAATGGATGATAAGAATGAGTTCACATTTTTTGGTTCACAAAGAACCCCTGTTTTTCCATCTGTAATAATATTTTTTATTCCGCCAGCATTTGCGCCAATTACGGGTGTACCACATACAAGTGATTCAAGTACGACATTGCCAAATGTTTCGGTGGTCGATGGAAATACCATTAGATCAGAGCATGCATAAGCTTCTGCTAAGCTTTCTCCTTGTAAATATCCTGTAAAGGTTACGTTAGTTGTTGGCGCGGTTTTACGTAATTCTTTGGCAAGGGGGCCATCTCCGGCAATAAGCCAATGAATATCATCTGTTCGTTCTTTAAGTGTTGTTTGAATCAATATACGAAGTGTCTCAATATCTTTTTCAGGGGTGATGCGTCCGGCATATGAAAGAATGTGTGGAGCAGTAATATTATATTTTTTTCGGAATACGTCTTTATTGTAAGCAGGATGGAAGAGAGAACCATCTACTCCCCGTGCCCATATATATAAATTTTGAAATTCCTTTTTAGCTAATTGCTGCAATGTTTCAAGAGAAGGGACAAAGTTTTTTTGCATATGGCTATGAAACCATTTTAAATAATTCCATAACATATTGGAGAAAAATTCAATTTTATAATACTTCAAGTAGGCATCAAAGTCAGTGTGATAAGAACCGACGAGAGGGATATTTAATTTTTTTGCGTAATACATGCCGCATAGTCCTATGTTAAAAGGGGTAGCGACATGAATGATATCGGGTCTAAAGCTAAGAAGCTCTCGCTTAATACGCGGAGTTGGAAAAGCAAATCGGCATTCTGGGTATAGTATTTTCAGCGGGATGCTTCTCATTTTATTCACATTGGCTACGAAGTCATCTTCTGCTGTATGCTGCGGTGCAAATACGGAATAGGAAATATTTTGTTTTTGAAAATAACAGGTCAAACGATCTAATGTTTTTGCCACGCCGTTTACTTGCGGTGTAAATGTATCAGTAAATATGGCGACTCTCATCCAATCGCTCCTTTACATGAAAAGTGGAATGAATTGATAAAAAGAGATGATGCCAGAACATGTGCCAAGGCACATACCTACAAGTACATCTGATGGATAGTGAAGCCCAAGATAGATACGGGAAATTCCTACAATCATTGCTAATGGAAGTAAAAAGGCTGCCAAGCTTGTATCATAACAAATAAATGGAACAACAATTGAAAAAATAGCTGTTGTATGACCAGACGGAAATGAATGATCTTGTAATGGATGCAATGGGTATTTCGCATCTTGAATTGTTAAATAAGGCCGTTTACGTGGGTACCATCTTTTTAAAATTTGCACAGGAATGTGACTGATTGCTAATGAAAGAGCTGCTGCAATTGCGGCATTGTGCAGAAGACCTTTTAAAAAGATAAGAAAGCATAACGTGAGTGAGATAGAAAAGATTGCACCACCGATATGTGTAATCGTGCGGAAAAAGATATTTAATGTTTTTTGATCAAAGTAACGGTTAATTCCTTTGAAAATGTAACATTCTACTTTATATAAGGAGCTGACCTTCATGAAACCTCTCTCCTCTCATTTACATATATATTCAGATGATATCTTCTATTTTAATAAGATTTTATTGAGGGAATAATAAGATTTTGTAAAGAAAAGGTTAGAGTTTTAACGAAAAAAGCTGCCAGTATGGTGGCAGCAAAGTATATAAATCCAATTTGATTTTTTAACATATAAAGTGAAACTTCCATCCGTGGGGGTTTTCTTCATCCACCACGGATGGTTAGTTGAATCAATCGGGCTTTTACGGACAGTTATCCGCCACCTATCTTCCTCGTTTCTCACTGAATATTGAGGTGGAGGCCTTACTGCCCGTTAATGCGGGATAAATTGAGGCTATGAAGAACAGAAAGAGGCTTTCACTCATTATCTCCTTCTGTTTTTACATGGCATAGGGCTAAAAAGGCACTGACCGCTTCTATGCATGGCTGGATGCTCTCACCCATCTCAAAAGAATGGTTTGATGTTAATTTTTTAATTTGAATTTATATGGAATCATTTTTGTAAGGATTTATAATACTGTCCTTTTTCAACATATTGTCTACGAATGCGTTCCATATCTTTTCGGTCTTCATCTGTTAATTCGCGAATAACTTTTGCAGGGCGACCGAAAGCAAGCGTGTTAGGAGGAATTTTCTTTCCTTGTGAAACTAAACTACCAGCGCCAATAAATGCACCTTCGCCAATTTCAGCGCCGTCTAAAATAATAGAGCCCATCCCGATTAAAGCATCTTTTTTTAAGGTGCAGCTATGTAAAATTACTTGATGTCCAACTGTCACATCGTCTTCTAAAATAAGAGGGTACTGCGGGCTTTGATGAAGTGTACATTGGTCTTGCACATTTACTCTGTTTCCAATGATTGTTGGTGAGACATCACCACGAATAACTGTATTAAACCAAATGCTTGATTCTTCACCAATTGTGACATCACCTGTAATCGTAACGTAGTCAGCGATAAAAGTACTACTCGCAATTTTCGGATTTTTATCTTTATAAGGATATATCATGTAAAGCCTTCCTTTCCTAGAAACTAGTTTTAGTGTATCAAATTACAGAAAAGAGCGAAATGGGGGAGTTTCGTATGTGGAATTATGAAGCAGAAGAGGCAAAAGCGGTAATCGTGATTGTGCACGGTGCGATGGAATATCATGGACGTTATGAGGCGCTAGCAGAAATGTGGACTCATTTCGGGTATCATGTTGTTATGGGAGATCTTCCCGCTCATGGAACAACTTCAAGAAATAGAGGACATATTGACTCATTTGATGAATACATAGAAGAAGTGAAATCGTGGGTAAAAGAAGCAAGGAAATATCGACTTCCTATTTTTTTATTTGGACATAGTATGGGCGGACTTATTGTGATTCGAATGATGGAAGAAACGAAGAGAGAAGATATAGACGGAATTATATTAAGCTCGCCATGCTTAGGTGTTTTAGCTACACCTGCCGCACCGCTTCGAGCTGCTTCAAAGTTGTTAAATATTCTCACGCCGAAACTTCAATTTCCCACCAACCTTACAGTAGAAATGTCAACGAGGAATAAAGAAATTCGTGATGCAATGGAAAATGATTCATTGTTCTTGCGTAAGGTGTCAGTTCGTTGGTATAGTGAATTGATAAAATCTATTGAGATTGCGCATGACAAAATAGATGATTTTCCAGATGTTCCGCTCTTGCTAATGCAGGCGTGTGAGGATAAACTTGTAGATAAAACACGTGTCCGTAAATGGTTTGATAACTTAAAGGTTAGTGATAAGGCGTATAAGGAATGGTCAAATTGTTACCATGAGCTATTAAATGAGTATGAGCGAGATGAAATTTTTAGCTATATCAAAGCATTTACTGAAATACACGTAAATAACATAATAGAAACAAATAAATAATGATTTGGACATTTAATAGAGGAGATGAAGGAAGAAGTGAACGTACCGAGTAATCCCATAACGCTCATGGCGAAAGTATACCGTGATGTGTTTCCGGTTGTACACCATGAGCTAGCGATGTGGAAAGAGCGTGCTTACCATATTCCGAATGACGAGCTTCATAATCAGGCAATTGCAAGTATTGAACATAAAACGTTTCATTGCGAGGGCGGGGGGATTTTAGCTCTGCTTGCAAATGAACACCGTGAGGACTGTATTCGTTTTATTGTGGCGTATCAGACGATTAGTGATTACTTGGATAACTTGTGTGATCGTAGTACATCGCTTGATCCGAATGATTTTGCTGCACTGCATGAATCAATGTTGACTGCATTAACACCTGAAAGTGAAGGCGCGAATTACTATCGTTACCGTGATGATCAAGATGATGGCGGTTATTTAGATGAGCTTGTTGCAACATGCCAAGAGGTATTAAGAAAAACAAAGCATTATGATAAAATTGCCCCCATTCTTCATGAACTTGCTTGTTATTATTGTGATTTGCAAATCCATAAGCATGTGAAATTAGAAGAGCGAGAACCGCGCTTGCAAACATGGTTTGAGGCTCATAAAGAAAATGTACCACCAATGAGTTGGTTTGAATTTTCCGCATGTGCAGGATCAACACTTGGAATTTTTTGTCTTGTTGCGTATGCGTTTCATGATGAACTACATGATGAAGATATTGCAAAGATTAAGCAAGGTTATTTCCCATATGTACAAGGGCTTCATATTTTACTTGATTATTTCATTGATCAAGAGGAAGATCGCGTTGGCGGGGACTTAAACTTCTGTAGTTATTATGAAAATGAACAAGTCATATTAGAGCGAATGAAGCATTTTGTGGAAGAGGCAGAAAGAAATATCGGTGACTTACCACATGCGAAGTTTCATCGCCTAATTAGCCGCGGACTCCTTGGAATTTATTTATCTGATCAAAAGGTATCAGAGCAAAAGAATATGCAGCAAATGGCACGGCGCATTGTGAAATACGGAGGCTTCACTTCACGCTTCTTCTATTGGAACGGGAAGATGTACCGAAAGAAAACAGCGCAGTGATGGAGGAAGGAAAAGACGTGTATGTGATGCACGTCTTTTTTTGATTGATTTTGTTTGAGAAACTTCGTCATGTATTGTATTTTGACTTTATATTCCAATTTTAGGATAATTGAAATATAGTCATTTCAAAAGGCGGTGGTGGTATGGAAAATATGTTAGAACAAGCCGAAGGGAAATTATATGAGGGTGAAAATATCGTATCGCATATGAAATGTTCTTTAGAAACTTTCATATATCGGAGTGTCATGCGACCAGGTGTACTCGTTTTGACAAATAGAAGGCTCTTTTTCTGTGGGCCTGATATTGCAGGGAATACATTATTTGAAGAGTTTTTATTTGATAACATATCCACTATAAAGGTGAAAGAAGGTTTGTTTGGAACGCGAATTTCAATTCAACATGGTACGGAGTGGGTCAAAATAAAACATATTCAACATGTAGACCCTAGTGTATTTGTTCGCAAATTAGAAGAGAGGGTGGTAGCTTAGAATACGTCCCACAAGTTGTTATGTATATGTAGAATAACGAACCTATATATGGAATTTATGGTGAAATACATATAAAGGAGCGATAACAATGAAACATTTTTTCAAAAAACTGTATGAACATATCGAAATTACTTTGCTAGTATGCCTTTTGGTTTCATTCCTGCTGGGAATATATACGATGATAAATAGAGCTGGTGGGCCAACTACAATGGACTATGTGGCACAAGCTATTCTAGGAGTTATTATTATTGGTGACATTCTCTTTATAATTTTAGAGAGAATGAAAAAGTTGAGTCATAAATAAAAGCATTTGTACAAGATGAATTGTACAAATGCTTTTTTTCATTTTTTTACCCGTATTTTAGAGTAAAGGTATAGTAAAAATTCAACAATAAAAATAATGAGAACAGATAAACCAAATAAAGGCATGGCAATTCCTAAGAAAATCATAATAAGTATGAAGGCCAATATGCTTTTCTTATCTTTTTGTTTTGGTGGTGCGCCGAACTTATCTTTTGGTTTTCTTGCTAGCCACATTTTAACTCCGAAATAAATGAGAAGTAATAAAGATAATGTTGTTAATAAGCATAGTATTTTATTTGGCCATCCGAACAAATGCCCTTCGTGAAGAGGGATACCATAAGAAAACCATTGTGCAAATAATCCATAGTCACGATAGTCAATTTTTGAAATAAGCTCCCCGCTATACTGATCAAAATAAGCCGTGATTTCTTCATTTGGCGATACGTGCATTCCTGTAATACCCGATCCGCTAGATTTTGAAACAATAAATACGCCTTTTTGATCATTTGGTAATGCAATTACATAAGGCTTTTTAATTTGAATCTTTTTTTCTAGTTCATCAATGGAAAGAGTGGCTTGCTCAGTTATATTTGATTGTGGAGGTGTTTCTTGTCTAGTCGCCCACGGTAATTCTTTAAATTTGGACTCTGGCGGAGCCATATATAATTTTGGATAACCGAGTGATTCATTAGAAGTTGCGATATTATAAATTTGTTTCCCCATGAAAGCAGACCAAGGTAATCCTGTCAGTACTAAGAGAATGAGTGGAATTGTAAATACGATACCGGTTATGCTATGCAGTCGTTTGGAACGCTCTCTAGCATTTGCCACGGGAGTGTTTTTAAACCGTCTTATACTCATGTATAAGCCTGTAACAATTAAAAAAATCGTCCAGCAAGCCGCTAACTCAACTAAATAGTTTACAACAGTCCCGCCAACTAGAAGTGAACTGTGTAATTCTCTCATTATATTTGCGAACGTTTCATTCGCATTCTGATTGCCAACAATTTGATTATGCTTGTCCAAATATACATATTTTTGATCGCCTGTATATTCATTTTTCATTGTCAGCCTTGTATTATAATCATTTTCAAAATAGCTAATTTTTGTCACACTATAGTGAGGATATTTCTTTTCTGTTAGCGAAACGGATTCAGTCATAGAAAGAGATTCTGTTTGCTGACTATTTCCGAAATATAAATCCTTGTAAATAACATTTTCAACCTCTTCGCGAAATAGATATCCAATTCCACTGAGCGACAAAGTAATGAGAAGTGGTGTAATAAATAAACCAGCGTAAAAATGCCACCTCCAGAAAATGTAGTGAAGCGATCGATTTAGTTTCATCCTTTAGTTCCCCTAACCTTCCTTATATAAATAAAATACGTATTTAATATAACGAGATTAAGTGTGATTACTTTGAAAGAAGTGTGAAAAAAATCAAAAGTCTTAGGGAAATATAAAAAGACGTACAGCATGTGCACGCCTTTTTATAGCAGTTTTATTGAACTATTGATATATTTCACTTCTTTTCTATTTTTTGACTGAATAAATATTTATGGACAACTGCTTTGGCAAGACAAGCAGATGAATCCACAAAGTAAAGGTTATGTGGGTTTGCTCCTGATACAACATTCAAGTCTGTACAAGCTATAATAACGGCATCTACTGATTCAACTAATTCTATGCAAAGTGTACGCCACAGTTCATTTGCCTCACTTATGTTTCCTTCTTTTATATTTGAGATAATTTGGATGGTATCAGTTTGCCAACGGTCCTTATGTATATAGTCCATATTACGTTTTGTAATGCCAACTTGATATATACCAGATTGAACAGTGGCGTCGGTTGCTAAGAGAGCTACTTTTTTAACATGATTTGGTATGTCTTTTATCGTCTCATCTACCATGTTTAAAATGGGAACTGAAATCGAGTTTTGTAAATGGTTCAAATATAGATGAGCTGTATTACATGGCATTGCAATAAAATCGACACCTGTACTTGCAAGTTTTTGTGCGCCAGTTATAATCGCTTGTTCCATAGCTTTATGATCAATCGGTCTATTGATATAAAAAGGCGTTGAACAAGAATAAATCATCATATGAGGGAAGTCCATATCATGTTTTGCGCCATATATTTTCTGGCACTGCTCAATTACTGTATCAATGAATGGCCCTGTTGATTTTGGCCCCATTCCTGCTAGTATTCCAATCATTGTTGTATATCCTCCTGATTTTATAATCTGAATATAGAAATTCTTGTTTTCGTCTACATGTTCCTTCTTTTTCGTACAAGATAAAGAAACCAACTCATTAAAATATATGAATAGAAAAGTGCCCATGCAGTAAGCCATAGTGTATGGGTAGCCAAGTCGTGTTCATGTGAACTAAGCATCATAAAGCTGTTAATCGGCGGGAAAACCCACAATAGTTCCGGCATGTCTTTTTTGAGCCGAATCGATGCAATAGTAATCAGTAGTACAAGTGAAAGGCTCAGCCAAGCTGTACTTGCTTTTTTTATGATGTTTCGTGTAAATAAAGTTGCGATGGAGATACCAAGTATAGATAAAGAAAAGTGGGAAAGGAATCCTGTAATCAATAATGAGAGTGTCATTTTTTCTTTGAACATTTGAAAGATAATGGGATAGATAACAGATATAAGAGATAGAACGCTACTAATAAGGAGTACTGTTGTATATTTACCAAGGTATAAAGCCCGAATGTTTTTTGTATGTGACAATGTAATTTGTTCTTGAATAGGGTTTTCCGTGTGAAAAAGTGTAATCGTAATCCAAGCTGAAAGTAAATAGAGCGTAAGTGCTGTTTCTGAGTATGTTGCAACAATTGGATTCGGTTTGTAAGTATAAATAAAAAGTAAACTTACAATGTACATTGCGATGGGAGGAACATATTTATATGATTTTGTATAATCAAGAAAGTTGTAACGGATGAGTGCGATCATAGAAATCCTCCTCTCGCCGTAACAATTTAGGTTGTAATAATGTAATGGACGCATTGTTATGTAATAGATAGTAAAGTATGTCATTTGTATAAGTTTTTTCAATTTGTAATTGAATGAGATTCTGTTTTGCGTTATATGTAACATGTACATAGCCGGATTGTGTTTGTAATTCTGAGATGGAAAATGTGTGTGGTACGGTCGCTTCTATGCAAATATGTTCTTTTTGGATTATATTAGTTGCCAAAAGTATGTCCTCTGCAATTGTATGATTGGCAATTGTTATAATTCGGTCGGCAAAGCTTTCTAACAGTTGTTTTTCATGGCAAGTGAAGAGAATCGTGAGACCTTGTTTTTTACTGTAAGTAATATATGTTCAAGTTCTTGCTGTGACTTTGGATCAAGTCCGGAAAGTGGCTCATCTAAAATTAATACATCAACATTACTAAGGAGTGCTTGCATAATATTCGTTTTTTGTTTCATTCCTTTTGAAAAGTTTTTGATAACAAAATGATTGGCATGCTGCAAATGAAAAGTCTCTAATAGTGAGGGGATTTTGTTTTGTAAATGTTCTTTTGACAGACCATGAATACGGCCAAGGTGATGTAAATAATCTTCGAGTGTAAAACGAATGTCTTCTGGAAAATGTTCTGGTACATATCCAATCTTCATATTTGCTGCTTTGTAAATTGTGCCTACTGTAGGATGAATAAATCCAGCTATAATTTTGAGTAAAGTGCTTTTTCCGGTACCATTACCGCCGATTATAGCAACCGCTTGTCCTTTTGGAATGGATAAATGGATGTTTTCTAGTATAAGTTGTTTGTCGTATGTCTTTTGTATTGCTTTTAGTTCTAATAACAAAATTGTTATACCCCTTTCCATATAATGTTTATATATATCCATTATATGGCATATGATAAGGTGCAACAATGCAAAAAAAGATGTGCCGCATGTGCCCATCTTTTTCTGTTGATTTTTGTTTAGCAATCGATATGTCTTGGTGAATCGCCCATATATTTAGCGCTTCTCAATCGCCACAATAAATGGCGGGTTATTTTGTTGGTTGATGAATCCGTAACGAAGCACGTGAGCTTGTTTTTGATCTAGTTCTTCAGCAAATTTCAATACTGCATCACGCTCTACTTGTCCTTCTGGATGTCCGTGATAAATGACAAGAACGATGATTCCTTCTGGTGCCATAACTTCTAATAATTGTTCGATGGCAGCTATCGTTGAGTTCGGTTTAGTAACGATATGTTTGTCGCCGCCAGGAAGGTAACCTAAGTTGAAAATGGCTCCGGTTACTTTACCTGTTGCTTTTTCAGGTAAGACATCTAATAACGTATCATGGCTATCATGAATCAGAACAGTTCGTTCCTCTAACTCTTTTTCTTTTAGACGAGCCGCCGAATTTTCAATTGCTTCTTGCTGAATATCAAATCCAAATACTTTCCCATTTTCTCCAACAATCTCCGCTAAAAAACAAGTATCGTGACCGTTGCCAAGCGTTGCGTCTACGGCGTAATCTCCTTCTGTAACAGCTGTTTGCAAAAGCGTGCGTGCAAACGGCAAGACGCGTTCTAATTTCATACTAGTTTCACCTCCTGAGCATACTTTCCTTGCCAACTTCCGCGGCGTACAAATTCCGCATCGATGGAATTTAATACTTCCCATTTGTTTAAGCTCCACATTGGACCAATCATTAAATCAGGTGGTCCGTCACCTGTGATGCGGTGCACAATCATATTTGCTGGAATGATTTCAAGTTGGTCAACAACGAGACTTACGTAATCTTTGAGAGAGAGAAATTCTAATTGTCCTTTTTCATATTGCTTCACCATTGGCGTTCCTTTTAATAAGTGAAGCAAATGAATTTTGATGCCTTGTACATCAAGTTTTGCGACTTCACGGGCTGTTTCCATCATCATGTCGTAGTCCTCAAGCGGAAGGCCGTTAATAATATGAGAGCATACTCTAATGCCGTGTTTACGAAGTTTGTTTACACCTTCTACATATGATGGATAATCATGAGCGCGGTTAATAAGGTTTGCTGTGCGTTCATGAACCGTTTGTAGTCCAAGTTCTACCCAAAGATACGTGCGTTTATTTAAATCAGCTAAGTACTCAACAACATCATCAGGTAAGCAATCTGGACGAGTTGCGATGGAAAGACCAACTACATCTTTTTCAGCTAAAAGTGGTTCGAATTTTTCTTTTAACACTTCTAATGGAGCGTGGGTATTTGTGTACGCTTGGAAATAAGCAATACACTTTCCATCCTTCCATTTTGAATGCATTTTTTCTTTCATCTCATGATACTGCGTTATAACATCATCACGGCGATCACCAGCAAAGTCACCAGAACCAGCAGCGCTACAAAATGTACATCCGCCGTATGCGACTGTGCCATCACGGTTTGGACAATCAAATCCAGCATCTAATGAAACTTTAAAGATTTTTTCGCCGAATTCTTTTCGTAAGTGATAATTCCACGTATGGTAACGTTTATTGTCATTTGTATATGGAAAAGGGTTTTGAACCTTCATTACATATCCCTCCTAAAGCCTAAAATGAAACAAAATCCATTATAACATACTCATAAGGTCGACATGGAAGGGACACACTAAAGGGGAACTAAAGGCAAGGAGGCTATATGATGGCAGAACGTCAATCTCTTGAAGAATATATTACGCAAGCACAGCAAGCGATCGAATATGCAAAAGAGCAATTAGATATAGGAAGTAGACAAGAGCATTACAATACAATGGAATATTCTGATGCCCAGTTACAATTAGAACAAGCGTATAACGATTTACAAGTTATGCAAGAACATGCGAATGATGAACAGCGTGAGCAGTTAAACCGTGCGCGTATGGCAGTTCGTCAATTACAGCATCAAATGATTATTACACCGCATTGATAAGGAGTGATAGGAATGGCAAAGCGTTCAGATCAAAACAACCCAGAGCAAAAAACGCAAAATGGGCATAACGCAGAGTTTTCTAATGAACTGGATCCAGTCGTACAAGCGAAGCAGCGTAATCGTAAAAAAGGACAACCGCAAAGATCAAAACAATCAGAGTAAACCAGGTCGCAGTATGACCTGGTTTTATTTTTTGCAATTTTGAATACCTACATTATAATTAAGTTTCAAGTAAGGAGAGTAACGGAGGAATACATAATGATTGCACATATCGGTACAGTAGCAGTTTACGTAGATGATCAACAAAAGGTACTTGAATTTTGGACAGAAAAGGCTGGATTTGAAGTATACCGTAATGATCCAATGGGACCAAATGCAAGCTGGATTGAAGTAGGGCCAAAAGGAACTCGTTCTCATTTAGTCATTTATCCAAAAACAATGATGCCAAATGCAAATGAGTTAAAAGCATCAATCGTATTCGTAACAGAAAATATAACAGAAACGTATGAAACAATGAAGAAGAGCGGTGTAGAATTTACACAAGAGCCAAATGAAATGCCTTGGGGTACATTCTCTATCTTTAAAGATAATGAGGGAAATGAGTTTGTTTTAAAAGGATAAAAAGAAAAGCTGAGCCTACAAGGTTCAGTTTTTTTACGTTCCTTAGTGGTAATATATGGTACATTTAATATATAGAGAGAGATTAAAATTATGGATTTGTTTATAAAAACACGGCGGGAAAAAGTAAAGGGAAGAGGATATAGATGAAAAATACGATGGAAACCAAAATTGCTAATGGACAGGGCAAAATCAATGTATTTGGTAGCAAATCTTTTTCACAACCAGTGATTGCCGAAAGTGTTGGTGTAAAAGGCGTTGCATCTTTTAAAAAGGATGTACAGGCTAATGAATTCAGTATAATTGGAGACTGCGTAATTCGAGGAAGTTTAATTGCTAAAAGTTTTAGTAATTCTGGTGCATGCAAAATTGAAGGAGCATCTCAAATTAATGAAATGAAAAATACCGGCAGTTGTAAATTATTAGGACAGATACAAGCAAAACATATAGACTCTTCGGGTAGTTTATCGCTGAAGGATGATGTTTATGCAGAAACATTTACAGTACAAGGGGCTGTACGAGTACATGGAAATCTGCAAGCGAAAAAGATTGGGATACAATTTATTACAACTAGTGAATTACAAAATATCGAAGGAGATACCATTAGAGTAGATCCAGCTCGTAATTTTGTATCGCTGACAAGTTTCATTCCAGGCATAAAAAAAGAATGACTTGTAAAACGATAAAAGGAAACGACATTACTTTAAGTAAAACAGAGGCATCCCTTGTGGCTGGTCATCATATAAAAATCGGTCCAGATTGTAATGTAGATGAAGTTGAATATAGCGATACATTAGAGGTGGATCCGAGTGCCAGTGTTGGAAAAATTACACGTCTTTAATATAACTGTTTTAGATAGCTTAAAATAACAAATGGCTCGATATGTTGCTTGTAACATGTCGAGCCATTTTATTTAGATTACAAAAGTGTAAGGTAAATGTAATGTTAAACAATGGCAGATATTCTCGAAAAGGCGCAAAATAGGAAACGGAAAAACAAACGTAGGAGGATAACGATGAACAAACCAGTTGTAGACGTAAAAAACGTCCAAAAAGTGTACGGTAAAAAAGGCGAGAGTCAATCACATGCATTAAAAGGTGTATCATTCTCAATTCAAGAGGGTGAATTTGTTGGAATTATGGGACCATCTGGTTCTGGTAAAACAACATTACTAAATGTTATTTCAACGTTAGATAAAGCAACGGGCGGTGTTGTTGAAATTGCAGGAACTGATATTACAAAGATGAAGCAAGGTGAGCTTTCAGATTTCCGTTCTCAGAAGTTAGGGTTTATCTTCCAAGACTTCAACTTATTAGAAAACTTATCAATCTATGAAAACATTGCATTGCCACTTTCTCTTCAAGGTGTTCCTTCAAGAAAGATTGGCCCAAAAGTAGAAAAGGTAGCGGAAATGTTAGGAATTTCAGAAATCCTTCAAAAGTACCCATCTGAAGTATCTGGTGGACAAAAACAACGTTCAGCGGCAGCACGTGCGCTTGTGCATGAGCCAGCTATCATTTTAGGAGATGAGCCAACAGGAGCGCTTGATTCTAAAAACGCAACAAGTCTTTTAGGCGCAATGACAAACTTAAATGAAGAACAAGGCGTATCTATTATGATGGTTACCCACGATCCATACAGTGCAAGTTATTGTCAGCGTATTTTGTTCATTCAAGATGGTGAGTTATATAAAGAAATTCACCGCAGTGGTACGCGTGAAGCGTTCTATAAAGAAATTTTAGATGTGCTTGCAGACCTAGGTACACAAAAAGCATAAGAAAGGAGGTTCAAGCATGTTATTTAAGCTTTCTATGTCAGGACTAAAAAGTAAGCTGAAAGATTACATCGTCTTACTTGTTGGTCTTGTGATGTCAATTTCAATCTTTTACATGTTCCAAACGTTAGCATTGAATAAAGCGTTTATTGAAGCGAATTCTGTAATCAGCAGTATTCAATTCGTATTCCATGCAGGTGCGGTACTATTAGCTATCATTACATTCTTCTATATTTTATATGCCAACTCTTTCTTGCTATCACTTCGTCAAAAAGAATTCGGTATGTATATGATGTTAGGAGCCAAAAAACATAAGGTTACAATGCTTATGTTTATTGAAACAATTGTATTAGGAGCAGCATCTCTTGTAGTTGGTATTGCAGTTGGTGTAGGGCTAGCGCAAGGCGTTGGTAAACTACTTATGCAGCAGCTTGAATTTACTGCAGGTGGCTACCATGCATTTTATGTTCCATCTATGCTGGTTACATGTATTTTCTTCTTAGTACTATTTGTTTTATCAGCAATTATGAATAGTATCAAATTATCACGTATCACGGTTCTGCAATTGGTTCATGCAGATTCCAAAACGGATCGTGTTTCTGCAAAAGGAGTAAAGACTGTTATATTTGCGGTCATTGGAATTATTCTATTAGCAATCGGCTATGCTTCTATGGTTTATATGGATAAGCTACAGCAAATGGGAATTATTATTGCATTAATTACTGTAACGTCCGGAACTTACATGTTATTTGGAACATTCCTTCCGCTTATTATTAACAAGCTTAAAAGTAATAAAAAGCGTACTGAAAAAGGACTTAATGCCTTTACATTTGCACAATTAAACTTCCGTATTAACAGTTTAACAAAAGTACTAGCGACAGTAGCGATGTTAGTCGCGCTTGGAGCAGGTGCGATTTCTGGCGGTATGGCATTTAAAAATAACGTTATGCTCACTGTCGATGGTTTTGCGATTTATGATGTTGCGATTCATAATCCAACAGCCGAAGAAAAGAAAATTTTAGATGATATTACATTTAAAGAGAAAAGTGAATATCGTTACAAAACAGATGATAAATATGTGTATTATTTAAAAGAAGATTTGGAGAAAAATCGTCCTTTAGTACAAGATTTAAAAGATGTTAAAGGAATGAAAGATATCGGTAAAGTGAAACGAGCTTCTGGAGAACTGCCAGTAGGTGCGATTTCGAAATTCAGTCAAGAAAAATCTGATAATGTAATTCCAGAGGAGTGGGATAATGCCTTTAGAACGATTCACCCATTCTATGTATCCCCTGATCAAACAATCAAAATTGTAGATAAAAAAATGTATGATGGTTTGCAAGGTAAAGAGGGTGTTGCATTACTTGGAAAAGTAGATGATTTCTTAACATATAAAAAAGAATGGAAAAAAATTGACGAGTTGCAGCTAGCTAAATATAAAAATGTAAAAGAAGATTCCTTGCAAAGTAAAAACCAATTTTATACTGGATTTTACGGCATCGCCAGCGGAACAGTATTCATGGGCTTCTTCCTAGGGATTGCGTTCTTAGCGATGATGGCAAGTTGTTTAATGTTTAAAATTCTATCTGGTGCATCAAGCGATATTACGCGTTATCAAATGCTTCGTAAAATCGGTGTTCGCCGTGAATTATTAACAAAATCAATTTATAAAGAATTATTCTTAGTATTCTTATTCCCGGCAATCGTAGGTATTGTACACGTGTTAGTTGGTATGAACATCTTCTCGTTCATCCTAATTGATCCGTACTTCCGTATTTGGCTTCCTGTTATTATTTTCGTAGTCATTTACGCAATTTATTACTTCGTTACAGTTCAATTATATAAAGGAATTGTTCTTCCAAAAGAGGACTAAGAACAATAAAAATACCGAGCAGAGGGTGCTCGGTATTTTTTGTTTTGTTTCTAATGGGAAATATAGGTATTTTCAGAAAAATAATAAAAAACACTTTTTATGTTACTTAATTATAGAAGTTATTTCAAAAAACTTTAGGTTAGGTAGGTTACTCATTCTTAAATGAATACGAAAGGCAGTTGCCAAGAATGATTATATAGAGTAGAATCCTGTATTAAAAGTGTTATTTTTAATACGGGATTTTTATTTTGAGTTAAAACGATATTTTGATATAGATTGTAATGTGAACGAGAGAGGGTGATTCAATTGGCTAAAAGACTAAGACGATTGAAAAACGTTTCAGTGATCTGGTCGCTTCTAAGTTAAAGAATAATTTAGAAGCGAGGAATCACGATATGGAAAATCAAAAAATATTGAATCGATCATTTATTTGTTTATTTCTTAGTAATTTTTTTGTGTTTATCGGGTTTGAAATGATGCTCCCTATTTTGCCAGCTTATTTAATAAGTGTGAATGCCAATTCTATTCAAGTAGGTTTAGTTACAACGTTATTTACAATAGGTGCTGTATGTATTAGACCTTTAATCGGATATTATTTAACTGATAATAAAGGGGAAAATCTAGCTATTGGTGCAAGTGTAGCTTTAATGATTGTTACACTCATATATCCGTTTCTGAATGTTTTATGGTTGTTTTTACTCATACGAATTTTTCATGGAGTGGCTTGGGGTGTATCAACAACTGCTAACAGTACAATGGCTGTGGAGTTAATTCCTAAGGCGCGATTAGGAGAAGGAATGGGATATTTTTCTGTTTCAACAACGGTCGGAGCTATTATCGCACCGAGTATAGGGATTTTTATCTACAATACTTTTTCTTTTGAGATTTTAATTTGGTCGTCAGTGACACTTAGTTTATTAGCAACTATTATGCTTTTATTTGTTCATACTCCTACTCCTGTAAAGCGTGAGAAACAACCCTTTCGCTTTTTTGAGATGGTTTTTGAAAGGGAAGTATGGTTTCAAGCGTTACTAGCAGTGATTACAACTCTCGGTTTTGGAGCGATTCTTACTTTTTTAGTTCTTTTTGGAAAGCAAAAAGGATTAGATCACATTTTTCTATTCTTTCTAGTTAATGCAATTGTGTCAACTTTACTACGTCCCTTTACGGGAAAATGGTACGACCAAAAAGGGCCGTGGTCGATTATTATCGTCTCAGCAATATTAGGATTTCTATCGTTTGTTATGTTATCGTATGCGACAAATAATTTGTATCTTATTATTGCAGCGATTTTATTTGGGGCAGGTTACGGAACGATTATGCCCTGTTTACAAACGTGGGCGGTACAAAAGGTTAGCGCAGAAAAAAGCGGAGCGGCAAATGCAACCTTCTTTTCAAGCTTTGACGTTGGCGTTCGGATTAGTGCATTTGCATTAGGAATTTTAGCGAAGTGGATGAGTTTAGAAATGATCTTCCGAATGGTTAGTATAAGTTTTATTGTTGTAGCTGTTTTGGTCTATATAGATTATACAAAAGAAAAGAAACAACGTTAAATGAATCCGCCTCTTTATGTAGAGGCGGATTTTGTTTTATATACCATTATCTGAATTTCACCAACTATTAATCAGTTGCCTTCCTATATAAAAACGACTACAATTTTACTGTTATATATAAGAACGAAAAACAACAGAATAGGAGGGGAAACTATGCCAAGGAAAGTATGGCTATTAGTAGCTGGGATGATTATTAATGTCACGGGTGCTTCTTTTTTATGGCCTTTTAATACAATTTATTTACATGATCATTTAGGGAAGTCTCTATCTGTGGCCGGGATGGTGTTGATGATTAACTCACTTACTGGTGTAATTGGTAATTTACTCGGCGGTGTTTTATTTGATAAGTGGGGCGGATATAAGTCGATTTTAGTTGGGATTGTCATTACACTCGTATCGATTCTAGGTCTTGTGTTCTTTCATGGATGGCCACTTTATGTTGTGTGGCTTGCATTAATTGGCTTAGGTTCTGGAATGGTCTTTCCATCGATGTATGCGATGGTTGGTACGGTTTGGCCAGAGGGCGGAAGAAGAGCGTTTAATGCAATGTACGTTGGTCAAAATGTCGGAATCGCTGTTGGGACAGCGTGTGGTGGTTTAGTCGCTTCGTATCGTTTTGATTATATTTTCTTAGCGAACTTTATTTTATACTTTATTTTCTTCTTAATTGCTTTTATTGGATTCCGTGGTATGGAAGATACGAAAGAAAAAAGTGTACAAACAGCGGTTAAAATGGAAAAAGGTTGGTCGCTTACACCAGGGTTCAAGGCGCTTCTTATCGTATGTGTAGCATATGCTTTATGCTGGGTTACATATGTACAATGGCAAGGCGCGATTGCGACGCATATGCAGGAATTAAATATTAGTCTTCGTCATTATAGTTTATTGTGGACGATAAACGGGGCGATGATTGTTTGTGCGCAGCCACTTGTAAGTATGATTATTCGTGCGATGAAGCGTTCTTTAAAGCAACAAATTATGATCGGAATCGGTATTTTTGCAGTGTCATTTATCGTACTTAGTCAAGCGCAGGAATTTACAATGTTCCTTGTCGCAATGGTGACACTAACAATTGGTGAACTATTTGTATGGCCAGCGGTTCCAACGATTGCAAACATCCTTGCACCAAATGATAAGCTCGGTTTTTACCAAGGTGTTGTAAATAGTGCAGCGACTGTTGGGAAGATGTTTGGACCAGTTGTTGGCGGAGCAATTGTTGACTTATACAATATGGAAGTATTGTTTATCGCA
The DNA here is from genome assembly GCF_022625245.1 of Bacillus sp. TL12. Lineage (NCBI taxonomy): Bacteria > Bacillati > Bacillota > Bacilli > Caryophanales > Bacillaceae > Bacillus > Bacillus sp. TL12. The sequence continues at coordinate 137,904 of NZ_JAJJBY010000002.1, forward strand.
ATCATGGTCATGCTTGTAGTAGCGCTTATCGCAACGAGCATGTATGACAAACGAGTAAAAGTCGAAGAAACAGTAGAAGAAAAAATTGCAGTTTAGTTTGACGGAACATGTAACATGTTTTAGAATATATTTAAATTAACTTATATTTGTAATAACAGTGAGAAGGAGTAGTAGTAATAGAAGCTGGTTTAGAGAGTTGACGGTTGGTGCAAGTCAATCCACGTTTCGTTATGAACTCGCCTTTGAGTTGCAGTTGTGAACTAAAGTAGCAATTGCCGTTTATCCACGTTATGGATCTAAGCGAATGTATAGATTGATACTTGTTTAACGACCTTTACCGGACGTTTCGAACATCTTTTATTACATTAATTTAGGGTGGTACCGCGGGAATCTATAACCTCTCGTCCCTTTCTAGGGATGAGAGGTTTTTTGTATTTTAGGCGGTGAAAATAAATATAACTTGAATGGAGGATATCTCATGAGCTTTAATCATCAAGAAATTGAGAAGAAGTGGCAAGCGTATTGGGAAGAAAATAAAACATTCCGCACGCCAGATGAGACAGAAAAACCAAAATTTTATGCACTAGATATGTTCCCATATCCATCAGGTGCTGGCCTGCACGTAGGACATCCAGAAGGATATACAGCAACGGATATTTTATCTCGTATGAAACGTATGCAAGGATATAATGTTCTTCATCCAATGGGATGGGATGCATTCGGTCTTCCGGCAGAGCAATATGCACTTGATACGGGAAACAGCCCAGCTGAATTTACAGAGAAAAACATTAACACGTTCCGTAACCAAATTAAATCATTAGGTTTCTCTTATGATTGGGATCGTGAAGTAAATACAACAAATCCAAACTACTACAAATGGACACAATGGATTTTCTTAAAACTATTTGAAAAAGGCTTAGCTTACGTTGATGAAGTACCTGTAAACTGGTGCCCAGCGCTTGGTACAGTACTTGCAAATGAAGAAGTAATCGATGGTAAGAGTGAGCGCGGTGGACATCCAGTTGAGCGTCGTCCGATGAGACAATGGATGTTAAAAATTACTGCTTACGGAGACCGTCTATTAGAAGATCTAGAAGATCTAGATTGGCCAGAAAGCTTAAAAGACATGCAACGTAACTGGATCGGTCGTTCTGAAGGTGCAGAAGTACATTTCAATATCGATGGTACAGATGAGAAATTCACAGTTTTCACAACGCGCCCTGATACACTATTTGGTGCAACATACTGTGTACTTGCTCCGGAACATGCACTTGTTGCAGAAATTACAACAGCAGAACAAAAAGAAGCGGTAGAAGCTTACATTAATGCTGTAAAAATGAAGAGTGACCTAGAGCGTACAGAACTTGCGAAAGAGAAAACTGGTGTATTCACTGGTGCTTATGCAGTAAACCCAGTGAACGGTGAGAAATTACCAATCTGGATCGCTGACTATGTTCTTGCAACTTATGGAACAGGTGCTGTAATGGCAGTTCCAGCTCATGATGAGCGTGACTATGAATTCGCATCAGTATTCAATCTTCCAATGAAGGAAGTTGTAAAAGGCGGAGACATTACAAAAGAAGTGTACACAGGTGATGGTGCACACGTAAACTCAGCATTCCTTGATGGTTTAAATAAAGAAGAAGCAATCGCAAAAATGATTGAATGGCTTGAAGTGACGAGCGCAGGAAATCAAAAAGTAACGTACCGTCTACGTGACTGGTTATTTAGCCGTCAACGTTACTGGGGTGAGCCAATTCCAGTAATCCACTGGGAAGATGGCACAATGACAGCTGTGAAAGAAGAAGAATTACCATTAGTTCTTCCGAAAACAGATAACATCCGCCCTTCAGGTACAGGTGAATCACCACTAGCTAACATTGAAGAGTGGGTAAATGTTGTTGATCCTGAGACTGGTAAAAAAGGTCGTCGTGAAACAAACACAATGCCACAATGGGCTGGTAGCTGCTGGTACTACCTACGCTACATCGATCCAAACAATAGCGAAGCACTTGTAGATCCTGAAAAAGTAAAACAATGGCTTCCAGTTGATATTTATATCGGCGGAGCGGAGCACGCTGTACTTCACTTACTATACGCTCGTTTCTGGCATAAAGTATTATATGATATCGGTGTAGTTCCAACGAAAGAGCCGTTCCAACAATTATTCAACCAAGGTATGATCTTAGGTGAAAACAACGAGAAAATGAGTAAATCAAAAGGTAACGTTGTAAACCCTGATGATATCGTAGCAAGCCACGGTGCAGATACACTTCGTCTATACGAAATGTTTATGGGACCATTAGATGCTTCAATTGCTTGGTCTGAAAATGGTCTTGACGGAGCTCGTCGTTTCCTAGACCGCGTATGGCGCCTATTCGTTCAAGATAACGGTGAATTAAGTGAGAAAATTACTGATGCACCAAACAAAGATCTTGAAAAAGCTTACCATCAAACAGTGAAGAAAGTTACAGAAGACTATGCAGAGCTTCGCTTCAACACAGCGATTTCTCAAATGATGGTATTCATCAACGATGCATACAAAGCTGAAACGCTTCCGAAAGAATATGTAGAAGGTTTCGTAAAAATGATTGCACCAGTTGCACCTCATATCGGGGAAGAACTATGGAGCAAACTTGGATACACTGAAACAATCACATATGCAAGTTGGCCAACATTTGATGAGTCTAAACTTGTAGAAGATGAAGTTGAAATCGTTGTTCAAGTTATGGGTAAAGTTCGCGCAAAACTAACAATGAAAAAAGACGCATCAAAAGAAGAAATGGAACAACTTGCACTTGAGGCAATTAAAGAACAAATCGAAGGGAAAACAGTTCGTAAAGTAATTGTTGTTCCTGGAAAGCTTGTTAATATCGTTGCAAACTAATACGAAAGAGCAGTCCTCAAAAGGACTGCTCTTTTTTTAGAGACAACTGAAAAAATTCTCTTGGAAGCAAGGTGATTTTTTATTTTGGGAATAGTAAGTAGTAGAGGGGGTGTACATATGGGAAAAGGTAGAAGTAATAATGCTGGTAAAAAGCAACCGAATTTCGATGATTCATCTAATTTCGCTAAACAAAGCCAACCGGTAGAGAAAAAGAAAAAATAAGCAAAAAGGAGCTATCTTTATAGCAAGATAGCTCCTTTTTCATCATATATCGACTGCTCTATTTATTTCCCTGCTTTAGCCAATGCTTCTTGGCGCTGGCGCTCAATTTCAGCACGAAGTTGTGGTTCTGGTGCTTGCCAGCCTTCTGGTTTTAAAATTTTGCCGTCTCCTTCGCGGAAGCGTGGCTTTCCATCTGGGAATAGTTTCGCCATATTTGCATTATTTACAATTTCAAAGCCTCTATCAGGACGAACTCCCATTTCTGCAAACGTTCCGAATGCGAAATAAATAAGATCAATTAATGCATCGTACTGATCTTCTACAGTATCTGCTTCTAAAAATTCTTCTAATTCTTCTTGCATAAAGCTTGCGCGAATCTTTGCACGTTCTTCCGTTAATTTAGTTGGTACATTTGTAACAGGATGTCCGAATACTTCGTGCATTTTTGCAACAAGTTCGTATCCTTTATCTAAACCCTTTTCGTTTGTCATGTTGTTTCATCCTTTCTCGTTTTGTGCCGAGTTTCATTGTAACATAAAAAGGGAGGAACATCTTATTCATAAGATGTTCCTTCCCTACTCCTCTTTCTTTATTAAAAATGACAAAACAAGATCAATCCCAAACATCCCCACCAGTAGCATGGGTACGACGACAAGTAAATAACGTACAAAGGAAACATTTTTTAAGTATGTATGAGCAAATAAAAAGACGCTGAGAAATAGGATACCATATAAAATAGGCTTTACTAACTTTTTAGACATAAGCTCCCCCGTAAATATCTTTTTTCTCTCTGTAAGTAATTTAAAAACTCCTCTCTCCGTTGTACCATGCCGGAGCGAGGAGTTCAATCATAATCTTACATTTTGAGGATGCTATATTTCATATTATTCGATTACACCTGAGTTTGTAATATCAACTTTATACTTTACTGTAACGGGAGTATCTTTATACATTTTTTGCCACTCTTCTAATTTGAATGGTCGATAGTGTTGTCTATATTTAGCTCCAAGTCCAAGTGGATCAACATCTAGAGATTTAAATTTTTTAATCAGTTTTGCAGCTTTGGCATCTAGTTGTTTTTCCACTTCTTTTGCTATTTTTTTGGTGTTCTTTTTATTATCTAGATTTATTTGTTTTGAAAGTTCTAAAATGCGTGCCTCCATTTTGACTTTAATTAGAAAGGAAGGCTTTCCATCTTTTATATTTACAATGTATGTTGGTTTGGAATGTATATTATTAATCATTACATACCCATCATTACTTTTAAATTCGTGTGAGTCCAATCGGTGCTTTTCTAACAATCCTTTAAAAACAAACATATCTTGTTGATTAATTTTTTCGATATATTTATCTTTCTTGAAAAGAGCGATACCAGTAATTTTGATTTTATCTTTGCTTTTTTTGAGAACAGGAATAAAGTAGTCCTGGCCATCTCGATAATATCGGAATGCTCCTAAATATAAGTTATCAGTTGGTACAGAACCAGTTTTCATGCTATGCTCTAACATTTTCTTTATATAGATCGCTACATTAGCAGAAGTTGTATATTTTCCTGTTAATAGCTCGAGGCCATTCCCTTCTAATAATCCAACATATAATGAGTTCCCGATCGTTACATCGCGAAGCAATGTATCAAAGGTAGTAGCTAATCCTTTTTTTGCAATTTTTGTAGTAAATAAAGCAACACGCATTTGTCCGCTTACAAATGGTTGAGACGACTCTAAAGAAGAATTAGATTTTACCTGTTTGACAGCATTACCGACTCCTTCAAAGACTTGTACTTTATTCCCTTTTTGTTGCACCGGACAAACAAAGGTTACTTTTACTTTATCATCTTTTGCTGAATCAAAAACAGCACCTTGAATTAAATGTACGTCATCAATGATATTTTTTTGTAAGCAGCCAGTTAGACTGAGCAGACAAATACAAGAAAGGAGCATTAGTTTTTTCTTGATTTTTTCCATCTTCTTTTCACCCACACAATAAGAAATAAGATTGGGATATACACATAGATAAGCCAAAAGCTAACTTTGGAAGAATGACTAATGAAATCGTTAATATCATGCCTGTTTGTTAAAAGTTGCGACACAATAATTGTAATGAACATGAAAGAAAGTAAAACATATTTTTGCTTCACATGAAAGATTTCGTGCGTTCCCCTTGTAGCAGCCCACAAAGGAAGAAGAAAACTCGTAATAATGACAAGAGCATAGCCTGAGATTGCAATATACTCTAAACGTTCGATAAAAGGTAATTTAATAACTTGTGTCATTGCTAACTGAGACCAAATCGTTTTTAATAATTGTTTTTCACTAAAAAAAGCGAACGCTAAAATCGTACTAAATAAATACAAAACGTTAGAGAATAATACACCATATTGTGCATATTTATGAGATTTTTCAGGTCTCTTCACAAACGGATAGATCATAAGAAGAATTTCAAAGCCTGTCATACTATAAATTGATAAGTTTGCGGCTTTTAAAATATCTTGAAACGAATGCGAAAAGATAGGGAGTAGATTTTCCCAATGTGCGTATTTCAAAATAAAGAGACTAAGAAAAATATATCCAAGCGTTCCGCCGACAGAGATTACACAGATACCGGTAAGGACTCGAAATCCTGATGAAATGATGTAATAACCTAATAAGCAAAAAAAGATGGTTAGCATCCAAGTAGACGCAGTTGGAAACATCCACACTTGAATAATTTCAACATACGTTCGGACAACAGATATACTGACAAGAAGAAAATACAGCATGAGTACAATGTTAATAGCATTACCAAGCCACTTTCCAAAGGTTTGCTGATGAATGTCTATTATGTTTCCTTCTGTATTTCTTAATACGTAATACATCATCCAAACGAGAAGATGAATGATAATGCCAATTATAAGAACGCCTATCCACCCATCGTATCCAGCCGCCTTCGCGATAATTCGAGCAAATCCGAGAACGCCAGCACCGAATTGTGCACTATGAACTAAAAAGAAAACAAAGATAGGGGATATTTGATATTTTGTTTTGACTTTACTCATATATGCACCTCGCTTTTTTATTCATCAAAATCAGATGTATGTTTTGTTGAAATCCCATTTGCTGATTTTTTTACGTGTTGTGGCCTCGCTTGAATATCTCTTGTATCAATCATAGATAACGGAAACCGAATCCAAGAGTCTTTTAATGCTTGTTGCCTTGCTGGATAAAAGAGCGCGTACGGTTTTCGTAAAGAAGACAGTCTGAAAAGATGGGTAAATAAAAAAATAAATCCAAGTGAAATTCCTAATAGTCCCCCTAATTCTGCAAATAAAAGGAATGGAAATCGTAGCAAGCGAATTGCATTCCCCATCTTGTAAATTGGTGTGATAAAAGAAGCTAATGCGGATAAAGCGACAATAATTAATAAAATGTTACTTGTTAATCCTGCTTCTACTGATGCTTGTCCAATTACAATACCACCTACAATACCGAGTGTTTGACCTACTTTCATTGGTAGTCTTGCACCCGCCTCTCTTAGTAAATCAATAGCAAGTTCTAGAAAGAGAGCTTCTATTAAGGGAGGGAATGGAACTTGTGCTCTTGATAAAATTAATGTTTCGAGTAGATCGCTCGGAATTAATTCGTAATGGTAACTTAAAATGGCAACATATAGAGGTGTTGCACAGATAGAAAATAGAACAGCTATAAGCCGTAAAAATCTTGAGAACGTAGCGTATAGCCAAGATACGTTATAATCCTCTGGCGAAACGAAAAAATCAAAGTATGAAACAGGAGTAAGTAAGACGCTCGGTGAACCATCCGTAAAAATAGCAATTTTTCCATCGATTAGTGCCGTTGTTACTCGGTCCGTACGCTCTGTATTAATAAATAACGGGAAAATAGATTTTTCTCCCATCAATTCTTGGATATAGGAGCTGTCGTTAATTTGGTCGTATTCAATTGCACGAAGTGATTCTTCTAAATAATCAACACTGTCTTTTTCAGCAAGATTCTCTAAATACATGATGACAACTTTTGTTTTAGAGAATGTTCCAATGATAACTTCCTTTGTTTGTAGTGCTAACACTGGAAGGCGTTTACGTACTAAGTTAATATTGGTATCAATATCTTCTACAAATCCCTCTTGTGGACCAATAACTGTCGATTCATTTAATGGAATAGATGGCGCCCGATAATTATCAATTGTGATATTTGCTAAGATACATTTTTGATCTTGTTTATGTAGCTGTACGATAGCGTGTCCTTTTAATACCATATCCTCGATTTTTTGAAGATCATTTGTAATCGTAATTCCGCTCATCGGAATATGTTCTTTCAATTCTTCTAATGTAGAGCAGGTCCGCTCTAATAAAGCTGGCATTAAATATTTTTGCAGCTTTTCTCCATCAAGTGATGGGCGATAATAGGAGATCCAGTATGGCATTGTTTCATCATCTGACGTGTGATAACTAACAAAATCACTAGATGCTTTTAGGTTTTCTAATAAATCTTGAAGAGAGTGAATTTTTTCTTTCTCAGGTTTACTGAAATCATAAATGCTATTTCTATTATTACTTTGTGCATGAGTGTCTTGTTTAGTAATTTGAGTAGCCTGATGTTGTTTTTTTTGTGTGTGAGTGTCTTGTTTAGCAGCTTGATGTTGCTTGCTTTGTGTGTGAGTGTCTTGTTTAGCAGTTTGACCAGTTTGGTGTTGCTTGTTTTGTGTTTGTACGTCTTGTTTAGCAGCCTGATGTTGCTTTCCTTGTGTAGGATTCTCTTTTTCAGTAGTGTGATTCTGTTCTTCTAAGCCTGTTTTATTTGATTTTTTTTCCTTTCTAAACCATTTCCATATCATAAGTAGTCCCTCTTTAATTTATGTAAGATAATGTTAGTTTGTGGTTTATTTTGTATATTATGCACATGTTCAAGTGGGAACGAAAATCCTTTTTGTTAAAAGAAGGGTTTCTTTTGGAAACGTATAATTGTTTTGGTAAACGGAATCGATTTGTTATGGAAGATTGATATATAATGACGTATTTACAATGGAGGGAAAATTTATGCTACAAGTGAAAAAGGAAAGCTTCCATTTTAAAGAATTCACATTTGAAAATGGAAGAAAGATTCCTGTTCAGATTGGATATGAAACGTACGGTAAGTTAAATAAAGAAAAATCAAATGTGATTTTAGTCTGTCATTATTTTAGTGCAACGAGCCATGCGGCAGGAAAATATACGGAACAAGATATCATTCCTGGTTGGTGGGATGGACTGATTGGGCCAGGGAAAGCGATTGATACAGACCGTTATTTTGTGATATGTACCGATAATCTTTGTAATGTACAAGTGAAAAATCCTTATGTGATTACAACAGGTCCAAAGTCAATTAATCCAATAACAGGATTTGAATATGGAATGGAATTTCCGGTATTTACATTTTTAGATGTAGCACGTGTGCAATACGAATTAGTGAAGGCAATGGGAATTACAAGACTGCATGCTGTCATAGGCCCATCGGCTGGAGGAATGATTGCGCAGCAGTGGGCTGTTCATTATCCGCATATGGTAGAGAGAATGATTGGGGTCATTACAAACCCGCAAAATCCGGTTGTGACATCGGTGAATGTATTGCAAAATGCGATTGAAGCTATTCAGTTAGATCCGAAGTGGAATGGTGGAAATTATGGGGAGGAACAACCGACAAAAGGATTACATTTGGCTGGTAAGATGATGTTTATAAATGCATTTGATGCTCATTATTATGAAACGACATTTCCGCGTAATAGCATAGAAGCCGCAGATTATGAGAGTTTCTCAGCGCAGACATCATTTGAACAAAATATAGATACATTGACACTTCAAAACATCGCTTTTGTCGATGCAAATTCATGGATGTATACAGCAAAGGCAACATTATTGCATGACCTTGCTCATGGTTTTTCTTCTTTAGAAGAAGCACTTTTTCAAATAGAAGCGGATGTGCTTATGATCCCTTGTAAGCAAGATTTGCTACAACCTTCTCGTTATAATTATCAAATGGTAGAGGTACTTAGAAAACAAGGCAAGTATGTGGAAGTTTATGAGATTGAAAGTATAAATGGCCATATGGCTGGTGTAGTAGATATTCATTTATTTGAAAAGAAAATAGATGAGTTTTTAGGGAGAAGAGTGTCTAGCCGTGTGTAAAAGAAAAGGTGCAAGTCGCTAAGCTGGCACCTTTTTTTAGGTGATTTTTAAACGGAAGACGTATGTTGCAATACATAATCCAAGACAGGCAATACTGATTAATAAATAAATGAATGATCGCTCTTGAGAAGATGGTGTAGGTTTTCTTTTATTAAATATACCAATTGAAATGATAGCGAGAATTAAAAAAATGAGACTTATAATGAAAAGAAAAAATGTCATGTCAATCGACTCCTTTCGTAAAACAAGTATATTGAGGATACAATGTAAAAGCTAGATTTGTAAATAGATTAAATTGCAATTGTGTTGAGAAAAAATAAAAATGTAAGAAGCTTCAATTCTTTGCGTTCGTACTTTTGCATGCTAAAATTGGTGATGAATAGATTGCTAAAAAAATTATTGCTTAAAGTTTTATTGTATATAAGGAGGAATTGTGAATATGACTGAAGTAAAAACAATTACAACAGAAGAAGTACAAAAGCGTTTAGAAAATGGAGAAACGTTATTTTTAGTAGATGTACGTGAAGATGAGGAAGTAGCACAAGGAAAAATTCCAGAAGCTGTACATATTAAAATGGGTGATATTCCAAATAAAGTGGAATTCTTTGATAAAGAAAATGAATATATTTTTATTTGTAGATCAGGAATGCGCAGTGAAAATGTGTGCCATTATTTAAATGAGCAAGGCTTTAAAACGGTGAATATGATCGGCGGTATGCTGCAATATGAAGGTGAAATTCAATAATTTATGCTTAAAACTTGAAACGTGTCTGTTTCAAGTTTTTTTCTTTTGCATACAGTGTACAAAAGAATCAATTTCTTACAGGGGGGGGACTTATGAGCGCATTTCTTCGTAGAATAAAAATTATAAATAATCAAGGGGCAGTAAATGTAGGTGATTGTTATAACATTGAACCAGTTACTGTAGCGAAGGTATACACTGGTGCTGGAGGTTCAAGTTTTGCTACTTTCCTAAATGGAAAACGTATGCCAGCAGTTGTACCAAGAGGGACGGTATTTATTCCTCCTTTAGAGACAAGTGAAGTGACATTAGGTTCCTGATAGAAAGGTTGAATAGAAATGCCTGCTAATATTAAAGAATTTGTGATTGTGAATAATTATGGGAATTTATTTACAGGAGACAATTTGAGGGATAATTCATTTACTGCATCTAAAATGTATAGCGGTTCGACAGGACCAACTTGTATTGATGTTGTGACAGTTATTGGAACAACAACGAAGCTTTGTTTAAGACCAGGAGATACGGTAACGACGACATATACGAGAGGGGCACAAGTAGGAACTGATGCAAATAATGATTCAAGTGCAAGGTCAGTTGGTACTTTGCAGGCTGCACCGAATACGGATGATTTTGATTCAGCGCCAGGTTTATAGGAAAACCCCCTGTCAAAAGCAGGGGGTTTTTCACATACTTATAACATATCATCGTTTTCGTATGCTTCGTTTACAAGGAAAACAGGATAACAACATGAGAGGATACTCGCAACGATTTTTATCCCGCATTAACAGGCTGTAATACTCCCACTTCAAAACTTAAGAAAATGCGAAGAAGTTTAGGTGGGAGATAAACAGCCCATAAAAGCCCGATTGGTGAGGGCTAACAATCAGTGGGGGATGGAGAAAACCCCCACTGATTGAAGTTTCACTTTATATATTGCACAAATTTGTTTTAATGTTAGGCAACAAGTAGAGTTCCTTGTGTTAAAAAATAGAAAAAGGTAGTTGGTAAAAACTACTGATTTGTAATATGAAATGTAGACGAGATAGACAAGGTACCTCGTCCACATCATTTTTGACAAAGAAGCTATTGTTATAATCGAATAATTTTGTAGAGAAATCATTCAATAGATAAAGAGTTGGATGGCCTAATATATGAAAATTAATCTTTATTAATATCATTCAGTTATCATATAATAATGCTTGATAGATACATAGATAGGGAGAAAAGGGGATGGGGATTTATGAAAAAGAATATGAAAATTTTAGCTATGGCAGTGGGGTTAACTGTGATGGGATCAACGACAGCTGCCTATGCCAGTCCTGGTGGATTGGATAAAAATGGTGGGCATCACTGTCGGACAAACTGCGGGAAATATGGACTGGAAACGGGAGAATACCATTATCATGACAAATGGACACAAGTGAATGGAAAATGGTATTTCTATGATCAAAATGGTACAAAAGCTAGAGGCTGGCAACAAGTAGGAAGCGCGTGGTACTACTTTGGTGGAAACGGAGCAATGCAAACAGGCTGGCAACAAGTAAATGGAGTATGGTACTACTTTGATGGAAGTGGAGCAATGCAAACAGGTTGGCAAGCAATTGATAGAAAGTGGTACTACTTAGGTGGAAGTGGAGCAATGCAAACAGGCTGGCAAGCAATTGGTGGAGCATGGTACTACTTAGGTGGGAATGGAGCAATGCAAACGGGTTGGCAAGCAATTGATGGAAAATGGTACTACTTCAATGGAAGTGGAGCAATGCAAACAGGTTGGCAGTTAATTAATGGAGCAAAGTACTATTTTGAAAGTAATGGTGCCTGGAATCCGAACAAGTAGTAAAGTGAATATGGAAGATTAGCAGACAGATAAAATAGCACCTATCTTATTTCTATAGGATAGGTGCTATTTTTCTATTACATTTTTATTTTGCTAGATCCGACAGGCTGTCTTTTACGATAAATAACATAGCTACGTCGTAAATATTTCACAGGAACGCTAAAGACATGGACAAGTCTTGTAAATGGCCACGTTGCAAAGAGCCCCATCGCTGCAATAATATGAATCTTAAACCAAAGAGGTACTTCTGCCATATATTCCGCTTTCGGCTGGAAAACAAAGAGGCTGCGGAACCATGGGCCAATTGTTGTACGATAATCAAATCCTTTTGCATCGATATTTAAAAACGTAGAGGATAGACCTGCTAACATTACAACGAATAATAGGACGAGGGCAACATAGTCACCTTTTGTACTTGTTGCGATAATGCGTTTTACTGTAAAGCGGCGGTACATTAAAATTACTAGCCCAACAATAGAAGCAATCCCTGCTGGAAGACCGAAGCTGATAGCAACTATGTGATACATATGCTCAGAAATACCGAAAGAGCTGTATACAGATTCTGGTATTAATATTCCCATGATGTGTCCACCGATTACGAACATAATGCCAAAGTGAAAAAGCAAGCTTCCGATTCGGAGCATTTTCTTTTCTAATAGTTCGCTAGATTTTGATGTCCATCCAAATTGATCATAGTTGTATCTGAAAATGTGTCCGCCGATAAAGATTGCGAAAATGATATAGGGAAATAGCACCCATAAAAATTGATCCATCATTTTGACGACACTCCTTTCTAATTCGCTTGTACTCCCCAGGCATCGATAGCAAGAAGAATGGCAGCAAGAATTGGTTCGTACATACAATTTGCTTCTTTTAACTGTCCGTGCAATGCTTGTATATTTTTCGTGTATTTACTCATAATCGGTTCGCTATCTTCTTCATTCGCGTTTGCAAGAAACTCAAGTAGAAGTGGTAAATAATCAGGTAATTCTTTATCTGTTACGGCAAAACCAGCTTTTTGATAGTGCTGTTTTAACTCTAATAATTCAATACCGCGCTCTCTTTGTTCACCTGTGTTCATGTAAGTGAGATACATATTTGTTTTCTTTCCAAAGTCGAATGTATATACGTAAGAATCAATGAGTTGATCGTCTGTTTTTTCTAGCGCTTGTTTTATAAATGTTGTAAGTGATGCTTGGATTTCTTCGTGTTCAATCGTTTGAATCTCTTCCTGTAATTCTAGTAAAGCTTCTCTCCAACCTAGTTCAGGATAGGAGAGAAGAAAGGAAGAACAAGAAAAAGCGGTTTGTAAACTCTGTTTCATATTTGCCTGCCTCCTTTATTTAAGAGATTGTCATACAAGAACCTGGACCACCTGCGAAGGAAAGGCCACAGCTTCCTTGCTCACTATATAAATCTGCAACTTGTTCACGATGAGACGTAGGGATGACAAAGCGATCTTTATATTTTGCGATAGCAAGAAGACGGTACATATCTTCTACATCTTCTTTCGTTAAGCCCAAGTTTTGTAAGACAGCTTCATCAGGTTCTTTATTAATTTGCAGTGCTCTCATATGTGTTCGCATGACAGCCATTTTTTTCAATGTAAGACGAATGTGTGATTCATCGCCTGCAGTGAGCAAGTTAGCTAAATATTGAATTGGAATACGCATATTATCGATAGCAGGGAAAATTTCTTCTGCTTGCCAGTTGCTTCCTTTTCCTTCCACCATGTTCATAATCGGACTAAGCGGTGGAATATACCAAACCATTGGCATTGTTCTGTACTCTGGATGAAGAGGAAGGGCGATTTTCCAATCAATAATCATTTTATAAATCGGTGACTCTTGAGCAGCTTTAATCCATTCTTCAGGAATACCTTGTTTTTTTGCTTCAGCCGCTACTTCTGGATCGTTTGGATCTAGGAAAACAGTAAGCTGAGATTCATATAAATCTTTTTCGTTTTCTACTGAAGCCGCTTCTTGTACTTTGTCAGCGTCATATAACATAACTCCGATATAACGAATGCGTCCTACGCATGTTTCAGAGCAAATCGTTGGCATACCAGCTTCAATACGCGGGAAGCACATTGTACATTTTTCTGCTTTATTTGTTTGCCAGTTGAAATACACCTTTTTATATGGGCAAGAAGATACACAGAATCTCCAAGCGCGGCATGCATTTTGGTCAACAAGGACAATGCCATCTTCTTCACGTTTATACATCGCACCAGATGGGCAAGAAGAGACGCAAGACGGGTTCATACAATGTTCGCAAATGCGAGGGAGATACATCATAAAGACATTTTCAAAGTCTGTTTTAATCTCTTCTTCCATTTTCTTGACGTTCGGATCTTGTAATCCTGTTATATGTCCGCCTGCTAAATCATCTTCCCAGTTTGGTCCCCATTCAATTTTATCGATAAACTCGCCAGTGATGGCTGACTTCGGGCGAGCTACTGGCTGATGTTTTCGCTGCGGGCTGTTTGTTAATGTTTCATAATCATAGTTCCAAGGTTCAAAGTAATCATCGATAGTAGGTTGATCTGGGTTATGAAAAATGTTCATAAGACGTTTCATTTTAGAACCGGATTTGAGCTGAAGTTCACCGTTCTTTAATTCCCATCCACCTTTATACTTTTCTTGATCTTCCCATTGTTTTGGATAACCGATACCAGGTTTTGTCTCTACGTTGTTGAAATACATATATTCAGCACCTGGACGATTCGTCCAGGTGTTTTTGCATGTTACGCTACAAGTGTGGCAGCCGATGCATTTATCTAGGTTCATTACCATTCCGACTTGCGCTTTAATCTTCAAGCCAATCTACCTCCTTCAGTTTGCGGATTACGACGTTTAAGTCACGCTGGTTGCCAGTTGGACCGTAATAGTTAAATCCATAGCTTAATTGGCCGTATCCACCAATCATATGTGTTGGTTTCACGTGAATACGTGTTGGGCTATTATGCGTTCCTCCGCGGTTGCTCGTTAATTTCGTACCAGGCACGTTAATGTGACGATCTTGTGCGTGGTGCATAAAGGCCATTCCTCTTGGTATGCGGTGCGTTACAACGGCACGCGCTACAACAACGCCGTTACGGTTAAAGCATTCGATCCAATCGTTATCGGCTACGCCAGCTTCGGCGGCGTCATCTTTGTTCATCCAAACAGTTGGACCGCCGCGGAATAACGTTAACATCGGTAAGGAATCGAAGTACATACTATGAATCGACCACTTATTATGCGGCGTTAAATAGTTCAACGTAATTTCTTTACCTTCTACTTCAGGGCGTGATTTACGGAACGGTTTATGCTGCAAGATTGGCTTAAATGTAGCCATTGTTTCACCGAATTCCTTCATCATATCGTGATCTAAGTAGAACGATTGTCGTCCAGTTACCGTTCTCCAAGGGATCAGACGCTCCACATTTGTTGTAAATGGTGAGTAACGACGTCCACCTTTTTCAGAACCCGTAAAGGCAGGGGAGGTAATTACCGTTTTTGGCTGCGCAGTAATTTGTTCGAATGTGAAGCATTCTTCTTCACGTTCTTCCGCTAAATCACGAAGCTTTAAATCTGTTTGTTTTTCAAGAGCTTCCCATGCTTTTACGGCCATATGACCATTCGTTGTAGAAGAAAGGGTTAACACTGCTTCAGCAGCATTGATTGCTTCTGTTATGTCAGGGCATCCTTTTGCGATAGAATCAGTGCGAATAACTCCTAATCGACTCTTTAATTGTTCGTATTCTTTTTCTGCTGACCAAGAGATTCCTTTCGTACCGATTGGCTGTTTCCCAGCATTTGGTCCGAGCGCAGTCATTTTGTCATAAATCGTTTTGTAATCCCGCTCCACAACATGAATTTGCGGCATTGTTTTTCCAGGGATTGGTTCGCATTCACCTTTGCTCCAGTCTTTAATCTTGCCAAGCGGCTGTGCCAATTCTTGTGGTGTATCATGAAGAAGTGGTGTTGCGACAACTTCTTTCATTGGCTCAAGGTCAAGTTCTGTTGCTAACTTAGATACTGCTTTAGAAAGAGAGCTGAAAATATCCCAGTCAGAGCGTGCTTCCCAAGGTGAACCGATTGCTGGATTAAATGGATGCACGAATGGATGCATATCTGTACTACTTAAGTCATGTTTTTCATACCAAGTTGAGGCAGGAAGGACGATATCAGAATAAAGCGCTGTTCCAGCCATACGGAAATCTAGGTTAATGAGTAAATCAAGTTTCCCTTCAGGTGCTTTTTCATGCCATTTTATTTCTTCTGGTCGTAATGAATCGCTATCATCATTCATTAATCCGTTTGTTGTGCCTAATAGATGTTTTAAGAAATATTCATGTCCTTTACCAGAACTTGAAATTAAGTTTGCGCGCCATACGAATAAGTTGCGCGGGAAGTTGTTTTTGTTATCTGGGTCTTCAATTGCAAATTTCAGTTCTTTTTCTTTTAGTTTTTGCGCAACATATTTTCCGATTTCTTCCTGGGTTGTTGCGCCACTAGCGACAGCTTCTTTATATAATTCAATTCCGTTTTTCTCAAATGTTGGATAAGAAGGGAGCCAGCCAAGGCGAGCAGCTAATACATTGTAATCACCGTGATGTTGATAGCGTGAGTTGCCGACAACTGGTGATGCTAGGTGCCCAACTGGTGTATCTTCATAGCGCCACTGATCCGTTACGAAATAGAAGAAAGATGTACCGTTTTGTAGTTTCGGTGGACCTTGCCAGTCTTTTGCCATTGCGATCGTTTGCCAACCTTCTGCTGGACGTAGTTTCTCTTGCCCAACATAATGTGCCCAGCCCCCGCCGTTTACACCTTGCGCTCCAACGAGAAGAACAAGATTTAGAACTGCGCGGTAAATCGTATCAGAGTTAAACCAATGGTTAATACCAGCGCCGACAATAATCATCGAGCGGCCATTTGTATCAACCGCATTTTGTGCAAACTCACGAGCAATTTGAATAATGAGTTCTCGTTTTACGCCGGTCATTTT
Source organism: Bacillus sp. TL12 (assembly GCF_022625245.1). NCBI lineage: Bacteria > Bacillati > Bacillota > Bacilli > Caryophanales > Bacillaceae > Bacillus > Bacillus sp. TL12. The sequence goes on from NZ_JAJJBY010000002.1 coordinate 154,744, forward strand.
TTCTTGCCATGCTGGTGTAAATGGCATATCATCATTGAAGTCTTTCGGTTCTTGCCCGCCAAGTCCACGGTTAACACCGTAGTTTGCTAACGTTAAGTCGTATACAGTTGTAACGAAAATGTCGCCATCTTCTGTTTTGATTTTTTTCACTGGAATTGTGCGTTCTAATACTTTGTTTCCATCATCAGAGAAGTACGGAATTTGTACAGTTTCAACCGCATCTTCCATACCAAGTAAGGAAAGGCGTGGATCGATTTTTTCGCCTGTTTGTTCATCTTCTAAACGTAAGTTCCATTTCTTTTCGTTATCCCATCGTGACCCCATTGTGCCATGAGGTGTTGCGAAATCGTTCGTGTTATCGTTCCAAAGAACAGGTTTCCATTCACCGAGCTTTGTTTCACGGCCAATATCACTGGCGTTTAAGAAACGATCTGCAACAAATTGGTCTCCTTGTTGTTTTAATGTGACAAAGAACGGGAAGTCAGTATATTGCTTTGCATAATTTGTGAAGTATTCTACTTGTTGATCCACGTAAAATTCTTGTAAGATGACGTGCCCCATTGCCATTGCAAGAGCTCCGTCTGTACCTTGTTTTACGCTAATCCAGTCATCAGCAAATTTTGTAGACTCAGCAAAGTCAGGGCTTACGGAAACAACTTTCGTTCCTTTATAACGCACCTCTGCTAAGAAGTGAGCATCTGGTGTTCTTGTCATTGGTACGTTTGAACCCCATGTCATAATGTAACCAGAGTTATACCAGTCACTACTTTCTGGAACATCTGTTTGATCACCCCAAATTTGCGGAGAAGCTGGTGGCAGGTCAGCGTACCAATCATAGAAACTAAGCATCGGTCCGCCCATGAGTTGCATAAAGCGGCTACCAGCGGCATGGCTTAACATCGACATGGCTGGAATTGGTGAGAAGCCAACATTTCGGTCTGGGCCATATTTGATTACCGTATAAAGTAGAGAAGCAGACACAAGTTGTAACACTTCATCCCAATTTGCTCTAATGAATCCGCCTTTACCACGTGCCCCTTTATAAGCACGTGCTTTTTCAGGATTTTCCACGATACTTTTCCAAGCGTCTAGCGGTGATTTGTGGTTTTGAAGTTCTTCTTGCCACATATTCCAAAGTACACCACGTACATATGGATATTTCACGCGAAGTGGACTATAAATGTACCAAGAAAAACTTGCTCCGCGCGGACATCCTCGTGGTTCAAAGTCTGGCATATCAGGGCCGGTTGATGGATAGTTTAACTCTTGGCCTTCCCAAGTTACAATTCCATCCTTTACGTAGATGTTCCAGCTACAAGAACCAGTACAGTTTACACCGTGTGTAGAACGAATGACTTTATCGTGTTGCCAGCGTTTTCTATACACGTTTTCCCATTCGCGATCTTCATACGTTTCTTGTGTATGATTGTTGTTATAGCGATCTATTGGAGAAAAATATTTTAAACGTTTCATTAATGCTGAAGGTTTCTTTTTCATACTGTTCACTCCTTTATTACGTCTCTCTTGCTTACTTTCAATATAAGAGAGCGCATCAAATAGAGATGTGATATCTATCACAGTTCAACAGATTGTCAAGATTCAGATTTATCCCGCATTAACGGGCAGCAAGATCCTCACCTCAAAATTCAGCGAAAGCAATGTCCAGCTCTAGCGGCTAGAATCTCCGGTCGTTTCACCCCCTCGGACGAGGCAAAAAGCGCCTCTCTGTCGTCGGGGGCTCCAACGTCCTGCGATTCTGAGCGAGCCGCTTCCGTTTTTCTAAAGAAGTTAGGTGGGGGTAGGGCTGCCCGTAAAAGCCCGATTGGTGAGGGCTAATAATCAGTGGGGGATGAAGAAAACCCCACTGATTAAAGTTTCACTTTATAACATTTTTTGGGAAGTTGTGACATTTCTCACATCGAAGAGCGATTCTTTTTTGTAGAGTAAAGGAGAAAGAAAAAAGAGTAGCATCTCAAATAGAGAGGCTACTCAATACTACAAACAGAGGCAGGACAATCTTCACAAGCAATTTCGCACTTTAAAAATTGCAAATTATGAATCGTGATTTTTCCTTTATGAATAGAAATAATTCCTTGTTTTTTTAAATCATTTAACATACGGTTGACACTTTCACGTGAGGTTGCACAGAAATTCGCAAGCTCTTGATTTGTTAGAGGTAGATCGATAAGGATTCCGTTTTCTTTTAATACGCCATAACTATTCGTCATACGAATAAGAGTCGAATAAAGAGCACCTTTTTTACCATGTAACACTAAATCACGGAATTTCGTTTGCATTCTTCTTAAATGCTCACTAATCCATTTCATAAATTCAAAGGCAAGGGCTGGTTTTTCAAGCAATGTCTTCTCTAAAGCATCTCGTTTAATTACGCCAACCTCAACATTTTCAAGGCATTTCGCATTTAATAAATACTTTGCATTGTCCGTAAATAATGTTAATTCTCCGATGATATCATGCGTTGAACAAATGCGAAGCGTTAACTCCTGTCCATCAGCACTAATTTTACTAATCTGCACTTTTCCAGAGCGAACAATATAGAGTTCTTTTGCCTCCACACCTTCTTGGAAAATATAACTTCCTTTATTAATCTGCATTTTATATTCAACAGATGCAAGCAATTCCTTTAAATCTTCTGATAATGCCGTACGGTTTGTCACAGCAATCACCTTTCTTTTAAAAGCAGTCTACTTCTTATTGTGGATGTAAACATGGTGTAAATGCAAGAAATATCTTTTTATTATAGGTTATAAGTTCGTGCTTAGCTGTGAACAAGCGCACATTTCATACTTAAAAAAAGAGTGTCTTTTGTAGACACTCTTTTACATTACTTAATCCATTCCACAACCATATCCATTGTTTGACGAGTTTTATCACGTTTTGGTTCTTCTGCGCGATAGCCAAAAGCAACTAAAACAGACACACCAAATGTATCATCTGAAATAATTCCTTCTTCTTTTAAAATCGCATCTACTTTTTCTTGATGAAACCCTTCAATTGGGCAAGAATCAATCCCGATTTGAGCAGCGGCAGTCATCATATTGCCAAGAGCAATATAAGTTTGTTTAGAAGCCCAATCAAACATGGTACGATCACTTTCTAATAATTGGAAATCAGACTCTTGAAATTCTTTATAAAAACCGCGTTTCATTGTTATAACTTCTTCAGGAAGTTGTTGAATATTTTTCATAAAGTTAGAAATATAGGATGAGTTATAAATCATCTCTTCTTTTTTACGAGCTAATATAACGACAAAGTGGCTTGCTGTTGGTAATTGTTTTTGAGCCCCCCAAGATACAGGAAGAAGCTTGTTACGAATATCTTGATTTTGAATCACAACAAATTTCCAAGGTTCAAAACCAAATGAACTTGGAGAAAGTCGGCCAGTTTCTAAAATAAAATGAAAATCTTCATCAGAGATTTTTTTATTTACATCAAATTCTTTACATGCATGTCTAAATTGATACGCTTTTAAAATTTCTTCTTTTGTATGTTTCATTTAAACAACCACCTTTTAATAATTTGCTTTTTTATAGTAAGTTGATTACAAAATTGATTCTACAATAGTAAAATAAAAGATGTAAGTACGCACATTTTTAGCATATAGTATCAATTTGTATACTAATGGAGAGTGACAAAATGGAACAGAAGGATATAAATCGTTGTTCGGTTGAAGTAACGTTAGATGTAATCGGTGGGAAATGGAAGGGAGTTATCTTATTTCATTTAATGAATGCCAAAGAGATTCGTTTTAATCAATTTGTACGATTGATGCCCGGCATTACACAACGCATGCTAACGAGGCAGTTAAGAGAACTTGAGGCGGCTGGAGTAATTCATCGTGAAGTATATAAAGAGGTTCCGCCAAAAGTGGAGTATTCTTTAACGGAATTCGGAAGGTCTCTTACACCAATTATCGCACTTATGCGTGAGTGGGGAAATGAGTATCGTGCGCAAATAAAGTAACTCCAACTGAAATGTGAATAAAATTTGAACAAATTTGTGAAGAATTTTTGAATGAAGAAGGCGATGTGAGAAATATCACAACGTGCCTTCTTCTTCTTTTTTATGATGAAGGCAAATAAAAACATAGAAAGTGAATAAAGAGCTTAAGCAAAAACATCGCAGTTTAAAAATATATTATAATAGAATGAAGACAGATAGAATTTAGCAGAAAAGGGGGGATAACGATGCGCGAGAAGATTACAGATTCTTTGCGGCGTCCACTTCAAGATTTACGCATTTCTGTCATTGATCGTTGTAATTTCAGATGTACATACTGTATGCCGGCTGAAGTGTTCGGGCCTGAGTATGCATTTTTACAAGAAGAATTTTTGCTTACATTTGATGAAATTGAACGACTAGCAAAATTATTTGTCGGCATGGGTGTAAAGAAAATTAGGCTTACGGGCGGAGAACCATTACTACGTAAAGATTTGCCAAAGCTTATTACACGGCTTGCAAAGTTGGATGGCTTAACAGATATTGGACTTACGACAAATGGGATTCATTTAACAAAGCAAGCAAAGGCGTTAAAAGAAGCTGGATTACACCGAGTGAATGTTAGTTTAGATGCGATAGAGGACGATGTGTTTCGCAAAATTAATGGCCGGAATATTAGTACAAAACCGGTACTAAAAGGGATTACCGCAGCAAAAGAAGTAGGACTCGATGTGAAAGTAAATATGGTTGTGAAAAAAGGAATGAACGATAGTCAAATTCTTCCGATGGCCACTTATTTTAAAGAACAGGGGATTTCACTTCGCTTTATTGAGTTTATGGACGTTGGCAGTACGAACGGCTGGAATTTTGAGCAAGTCATCACAAAGCAAGAGTTGATTGAGAAGATTAGCGAGGTATATCCGATTGAACCTGTAGATCCCCATTATTTCGGAGAAGTTGCGAAGCGTTATCGTTATGTCGGCAGTAATGCGGAAGTTGGATTTATCACTTCAGTTTCTGAATCTTTCTGTTCTTCTTGTACGAGAGCACGGATTTCGGCAGACGGTAAATTTTATACTTGTTTATTTGCAACGAAAGGAACAGATTTAAGAAGCTTACTTAGAGAGAATATTTCGGATGCCGATTTATTAAAGGCGATCAAAAACGTATGGGAATATCGAAAAGATCGGTATTCTGATGAGCGGACTGAAGAAAGTGCAAATAACCGCCCGAAAATTGAAATGTCTTATATTGGGGGATAAGGAAGGGGGGAGACATGTGCAGGAGCGTTATTCAAGACAAATGTTATTTTCAGGAATCGGCGAGACAGGTCAAAGGAAAATAAGGGAAAAGCATGTGCTCATAATCGGTGCCGGTGCATTAGGGGCAGCAAGTTCAGAGGCAATTGTAAGGGCTGGAATTGGAAAGCTGACGATTGCTGATCGTGATTATGTCGAGTGGAGCAACTTACAAAGGCAGCAGTTATATACAGAAGAAGATGCAACGCAGTATAAGCCGAAAGCAGTTGCAGCGGCTGAACGTTTAAGGCAGATTAATTCTGAAGTGGAGATTGTACCAGTTATAACGGATGTAGCGGTGCAAGAAATGGAAGAGTTAATTCAGAATGTGGATTTAATATTAGATGCGACTGACAACTTTGAAACGCGTCTTCTTATTAACGATATTTCGCAAAAATACAATATTCCTTGGATATATGGGGGATGCGTTGGAAGCTACGGGGTCACATATACAATTCTTCCGGGGAAAACACCGTGTTTCCGTTGTCTGATGGAGCATCCATCAAGCGGCGTGACATGTGATACGGCGGGAATTATACAACCAGCTGTACAAATAGTCGCCAGTCACCAAGTGACAGAAGCCCTTAAAATATTGGTAGAAGATTTTGGAGCGCTTCGTGAAACGATGCTGTCATTTGATCTTTGGAACAATCAGCATATGGCGTTTAAAGTAAATAGGCAGAAAAAAGATACGTGTCCATCTTGTGGAAAACTGCGCACGTACCCGAGTTTAGCATTTGAATCACAAATGAAAACAGAAGTGTTATGCGGCCGAAATACGGTGCAAATCCGTCCAGGAGTGCCGCAAACTCTTAACTTAGAAGAAATTAAAAAGCGCTTACAAAAAAGTGTAGATGTGCAAACGACGCCATATTTATTGTCATTTCTAATTAATGAATATCGTTTTGTTTTATTTACAGATGGCAGGGCATTTATTCATGGAACAAATGATATAAAGGTGGCGAAAGGGTTGTATGCGAGATATATAGGATGAACCTAAAGGAAAACCTTTAGGTTCAAGGGATTAGGACTGCGGATTTCTAACGTAGTCTCCGCTCTTCCCGCCTGTTTTTTTAAGTAAGTATGTCTCGCCAATAATCATACCTTTATCAACGGCTTTACACATATCATACACGGTAAGAGCAGTTGCAGAAGCTGCTGTTAAAGCTTCCATTTCAACGCCGGTACTGCCTTCTGTTTTCACTTTTACTTCAATAAGTAAACGATATTGTTCTTTCACTGTTTCCCATTCGAAGGAGACATCTACTCCTTTTAGAAGTAAAGGATGGCACATTGGGATAATATCAGAGGTGCGCTTGGCAACCATAATACCGGCAATTTGTGCCACGGCTAATACATCGCCCTTCCCAATTTCGTTTTGAACGATTTTATCATAAATTTCTTTCATAACTAAGATGCTAGAGCGAGCAATTGCTGTTCGGACAGTAGTTTTTTTATCGCTAATATCGACCATTTTCGCACGGCCTTGGTCATTAAAATGAGTAAATGAAGACATGGAATTCCTCCTTGAAGTAATTGCTATTATGATTAGCATTGTACAATATAAAGTGTAACCAAGATGTGATATTTTGCAAATATGGGGTGAAAAAGATGTTAGAAAAACGAGTGCCAATTCCAGTTGCTGAAGCAGTAGAAAAGGTTATGAAATACGCTCGGCAAGGTGAAATAGAAACAGTTTCTATTACAGAAAGCTATGGAAGAATTCTTGGAGAAGATGTTGTAGCAGATCATGATGTACCGCATTTTGATCGTTCTCCGTATGACGGATTTGCGATTCGAGCGGAAGATACAAAAGATGCGAGTCAAGATCATCCAATTGAATTTGAAGTAGTCGGAGAAATTGGAGCTGGTTCTGTTTTTATAGATGAAGTAAAGGCTTTCGAGGCGGTTCGGATTATGACAGGTGCAGCAATTCCAAAAGGTTGTGATGCAGTTGTCATGTTAGAACTGACGGAAGGGTTTGAGCATAACGGTAAAACGTATATGAAGTTAAAGCGTTCTTTTAAAACCGGTGATAATGTTTCGTTTAAAGGTGAAGATGTGAAACAAAATCAAATACTTGTAAAAAAAGGAACGAAGGTAAATCCGGGAGTAGCAGCACTGTTAGCGACGTTTGGTTACAGTTCAGTAAAGGTTATGAAACAGCCAGTTGTCGGAATCGTAACGACAGGAAGTGAGCTGTTAGAAGTGCATGAACCACTTCAGCCAGGAAAGATTAGAAATAGTAACTCTTATATGATCGCAGCTCAAATTGCTAGAGCCGGTGGAATCGTGAAGTATTATGGACAGCTTGCTGATGACTTAGAAAATTGCTATGAAGCAGTGAAAGCTGCGATGAATGAAGTGGATATTTTAATCACAACAGGTGGTGTTTCGGTAGGTGATTACGATTACTTGCCTGCAATTTACGAAAAGTTACATGCGAATGTCCTGTTTAATAAAATCGCGATGAGACCAGGTAGTGTCACAACAGTAGCTGAAGTAAATGGGAAATTGTTATTTGGATTATCAGGTAACCCGTCTGCTTGTTATGTCGGTTTTGAGTTACTCGTTCATCCAGTTGTTCAAACATTCCTGCATGTGAAAGAACCACATGCATATCGAGCTGATGCAATTTTAAAGAAGGATTTTCTAAAGGCAAATCCATTTACGCGATTTGTAAGAGGAAAAGTAGAGTTTGTTAATGGACAATTGCAAGTTATGCCAGTAGGACTTGATAAGTCGAGTGCGATTTCTTCCCTTGCAGATAGCAATGCTTTTATTGTTCTACCAGGAGGAACAAGAGGATTCGAAGCAGGAATGACAGTTTCCGTGCTATTGTTAGAATTGAATGAAGGAAGTGAGTGGCCATGGGCAGAACCGCTCCAATCTTACAAATAGTTGGCTATCAAAATAGCGGGAAAACGACGCTTACGGAGAAACTGATCCAAGCTTTTTCAGATAAAGGCATGAAAGTTGCTACAATTAAGCATCACGGGCATGGTGGATATCCAGAAGTACCACAAAAAGATAGTGAGCGTCATAGGCAAGCGGGTGCTGTTGTAAGTGCTGTAGAAGGAGCAGGATTATTATCTCTTTCTTCTCTTCGGGATGAATGGTCTTTACAAGAAATAATTCGTTTATATGATTTTTTTGAAGTGGATATGATTTTAATTGAGGGATATAAAGCGGAAAATTATCCAAAAGTGGTTTTACTTCGGACGAATGAAGATATTGCTTTACTAGATAAAGTAGAGAATGTGATAGCGGTTATTACATGGAATGATGCTGTGCAAAGTTTACAAGAAACATATAAAACATTTCATATAACAGAAGAAGAATTATATATAAAATGGCTCGTACAAACAATAAGAGGTGCATGATGACACATACGTATTATGAAGTAATCGACACACTAATTTCAATTGAAGAGGTAACAAATAAAGTCATTCGTCGTGAATGTGGTGCTGTGATAAGTTTCATTGGTACTGTAAGAGAATTTACGAAAGGACGCCGTACTTTATATTTAGAGTACGTAGCCTATAAGACAATGGCTGAGAAAATGCTTGCAAAAATTGGAGATGAAGTGAAAGAGAAGTGGCCTGGCACGCATGTTGCGATTACACATCGCATCGGTACACTGCAAATTTCTGATATTGCCGTTGTCGTTGCTGTATCAACACCGCACCGAAAAGCTGCGTATGAAGCGAATGAATACATTATGGAACGCATTAAAGAAATTGTTCCGATTTGGAAAAAAGAATTTTGGGAAGATGGCGATTCCTGGATTGGTGACCAGTTAGAAAAAACACCGTATCCAAATGGTGAACCTGGAAAGGAGATGGGAAAATGATTCATGTATTATTATTTGCACATTTACAAGAAGAAGCGGGAACAAACGAGCTGAAACTAGACTGTGAAAATATTACTGTTGCAGAATTAAAAGGTATCATTACGAAAGAACATCATATCGCAGTTTCAGAGCAAATTATGATCGCAATTAACGAAGAATATGCAAATGAAGATGACAAAATACAGTCTGGTGATGTGGTAGCATTGATTCCGCCAGTGAGCGGTGGTTGATTTTTTTCAGTCTAATCACGGAAATCTGTGATTAGACTGGAGGGAATTAATATATATTGTGAAATAATGAGCAAAATAGGAGGCGGAAAAGATGAGAAGTCCGAATTTTCAATTAGGTTTACAAACTTCTAATCTTGTTATTGGTTTTATGGTATGGGTGATTTTATCTTCGTTAATGCCATTTATTAAAGCGGATATTGCATTAACAGCAGGACAGATTTCCCTTGTTACAGCAGTACCCGTTATTTTAGGGTCAGTGCTTCGGATTCCAATTGGTTATTGGACCAATCGTTATGGCGCAAGAAAATTATTCTTTATAAGCTTTATCATTTTATTATTCCCTGTCTTTTATATTAGTATTGCGAACTCTATGATGGATTTAATTATCGGTGGTTTATTTGCAGGGGTTGGCGGAGCTGTGTTCTCCGTAGGTGTAACGTCCTTGCCAAAATATTATCCGAGAGAGCGTCACGGTTTTGTAAATGGTATTTATGGTGCTGGTAATGCAGGAACAGCGGTTACATCTTTCTTAGCACCTGTAATCGCAACTTCATTTGGCTGGAGAGCAACTGTCCAATCGTTCTTAATCTTACTTGCTGTCTTTGCACTTCTAAACTTTTTATTAGGAGATCGTAAGGAACGAAAAGTGAATACACCATTAATGGAACAATTAAAAGGTGTGTACAAAAATGAAAAATTGTGGTTCTTATGTATTTTTTACTTCTTAACTTTCGGTTCGTTCGTAGCATTTACAGTATACTTACCAAACTTCTTAGTATCTCACTTTGGATTAGACAAGGTAGATGCAGGTATGCGGACAGCTGGCTTTATCGTCTTAGCAACAGTTATGCGCCCAATTGGTGGTTGGCTCGGTGATAAATTTAACCCATTTAAAATTTTAATTTTTGTATTCATCGGTTTAACACTATCTGGCATTATTTTATCGTTTATGCCAAGTATGAATGTATATACATTCGGTTGCTTACTGGTGGCATTTTGCGCCGGAATTGGAAATGGAACGATCTTTAAATTAGTACCAATGTACTTTTCAGAGCAAGCAGGGGTTGTAAACGGACTTGTCGCAGCTTTAGGTGGTTTAGGAGGCTTTTTCCCGCCGTTAATTTTAACGTTACTATTCCAACTAACAGGTCATTATGCAATCGGATTTATGGCACTTTCAGAAGTAGCGCTTGCTTGTTTAATTATTACAGTTTGGATGTATAGCCAAGAGAAGCTGTTAATGATGTTGAATCATAAATAGAGGAAATAATTGTACTGGTTCTTAAAAAAGATAGAAAAAAGCAGCATGATTCTAGGTTTTGTACTGGAGTCATGCTGCTTTTTGTATTGGTTTGAAGGAAAGAAGACGAGGTAATCTATACTCGTTTTTTTCACTTTAAATGGGGCAGAAAGAGGACATGTCGGTTTTCAATTTGTATTTATCCCGCATTAACGGGCAGTAAGATCCCCACCTCAAGATTTAGAGAGAAACGAGGAAGGTAGGTGGGGGATCAACTGCCCGTAAAAGCCCGATTGGTTCAACTAATAATCAGTGGGGGATGAAGAAAACCCCACTGATTAAAGTTTCACTTTATCTCTATTTTGATTCTCAGCATACTAGTCACTGCTATGAAAATAAAAGGAAATCTCCACTCATTTTCTCCCTTTGTCTTTACTTGGCATGGGGCTAAAAAGGGCACTGACCGCTTCTACGCATGGCCGGATCCTCTCTTCCATCTAAAAAGAAAGCTTTTATATTGGGTTTTCAATTTGTATTTATATAGATATTTTTTTGTAAAAAAAAATAGCGGTCAGCTATTTTAAATTTGAATATATTTTTTATGTTAATGATTAATTGTATCTTGCAAGAAATCAGTTGCTTGATTTTCTGAAACATTTTGAACAAGTGCAACTTCACTAATTAAAATTCTCCGTGCGTTGTCCAGCATTTGCTTTTCACTCGCATTTAATGCTCTTTCTTTATTGCGGCGAATTAAATCACGAACAACTTCAGCACCGTCTGAGAGATTCCCATTTTTCATTTTCTCCATATTCATGGTATATCTTTGTTTCCATGAGAGTGAGGAGTCAGCTTCACCATTATGAAAGTCAACTAATACATCATTTAATGTGTTTTTGTCGACAACATAACGAATGCCTGAATTTTCTACTTTATCCATAGGGATCATCACTTGCATATCGCTAATCACCATGTGTATTACACAATACTGACGCGTTTTTCCTAACACTTCTTTATCCTCAATTGCTTCGATTATTCCTGCTCCGTGCATAGGGTAAACAATTTTATCACCGATTTGAAACAAATCATCCACCTCCATATGTGGTAACTACATGTAATGATAACACATATGGAGAAAAATATCAAATTTATTATATTAACATATGTTATGTATCCGTGTCAATAATTTAAGGTGGAATTTTCATCCTATTTTTATCTGAAAAAACACAGCGTTTTTTGAAAGAGTTGTAAATGAAAAGTAGGGTGTCTTGAGGGACTTTTGGTGAAAAATGCAAAGCATATCCACTTATTTTTAATCATAAAATGTAAAATCGCTAATACAATATACCTAAATCCGTTCTTTTTAAAGGAGGGGAGAGAAGGTGGGGCACACAATTAAAATTGATATTACGAATAAAGTAGTGGCAAGGTTTAAAGCAAATTATTTAGAATTATATACAAGTAAATTTATGATAGGTAAGTTTTATGTCTATACTGAAGATAAGAAATATGTGTTAGAAGACGGATATATATATGAAGATGGTAAGTTTTACCGCATCATAGATACGCACCGTGGCAATAATCAAGCGGCGGAGGGCTGCGATCTAGGATGGTGTTAAAATGATTCGAGTCAAGATGTTTGATGAAAGTCATGAAAAGGACTTGGAAGACTCTGTAAATGTGTTTTTGAAGAAGCTAAATGAAGAACAGCTTGTAGATATTAAATATCAAGTTGGTGTATCCATTAATGACGATGAAAATCAAATTTATTGTTTTTCGGCGATGATTATATATAAAACATAAAAAAGAGCTGCTGAGTCAGCTCTTTTTTATGTTTTTAAGTATGGATTACATAAGTTGACATAAAACCAAAAGGTGTTATATTATGAAAGACGAAACCAAAAGGTGTTGTATTTTAACGCCTTATAAAGGAGACATAATATGAATCAGCAAAATACATTACAAGACATTACACAGACAGTTCTTTTTGAAGCGCCTATTCAAAAGGTATGGAATGTAGTATCCACTGCAGAAGGAATTGCATCTTGGTTTATGCCAAATGACTTTGAACCAAAAGTAGGGCATGAATTTCATGTACAATCACCTTTTGGCCCATCACCATGCAAAGTGTTAGAAATCGATGAGCCTCATCGTTTATCTTTTTCGTGGGATACTGATGGCTGGGTTGTTTCGTTCATTTTAAAGGATCTAGGTGACAAAACAGAGTTCACTCTTATCCACGGCGGATGGAAACAGTCTGATGAGAAGATTTCGAAAGCGAACGAGAAAGCTTCTGTTATTCGTGATAGAATGGCAGGCGGATGGGCAATGATTGTGAATGAAAAATTGAAAAAGGTTGTTGAAGGCTAAGTGTCCTCATCAGCAGCGAAATATGACGTCTTTCAAGCAATTGCTGATCCAACGCGCCGAGAAGTACTTAAATTATTAACAAAAGAAGAATTACCAATTTCTAAAATAACAGATCATTTTCCGATAAGCCGTACAGCTGTAGCAAAGCATCTTCATATTCTTTCAGAAGCGAAATTAGTAAGCGGAAGAAAAGTTGGCAGGGAAAAGATATATTGTTTGCAGCCCGAACCGTTAGCTGAATTGCAGCAGTGGCTTTCTTATTATGAACAGTTTTGGAACAATAAATTGTCCATGCTGAAATATGTGGTGGAAAATGAAGAGTAAGTGTTGTTCTATATATGAGGGATTTTAAGGTATAAAGTGATAAATGAAATTATATCAGCGATTCTTCCAATATATCGACGCAAATTCGAATATATCGACGATTCGACAAAGGATATCGACCTTTCAACAAATAATGACAAAAAACAAGAGTCTGCTGGCTCTTGTTTCCCAACATGAAGAGGCTGATCGCTATAAGCGATCAGCCTCTATTTTTACTGTTCAGCGGTCTGCCTTCCTGGCTTTAATAGAAGCCAGCCGATAAATAGTGTAAGCAGTGCGAGCGCAAATGTACTCATATAAATAACATGTACGCTAGAAGCTAATGCCTCTTGTGATTTTGTTACTACATTTGCTGCGCCGCCATGTCCACCTGAGACAAGATCAACATTTTGCATGCCTTGCGCGTGAATCATCGTATTAAAGATGGTTCCGAAGATAGCAGCACTTAATGTTTGGCTAAATGTATTAATAAATGTATTTAAGCCAACTGCTGTTCCGCGTGTATGTGCTGGGACAGCCGCTTGAATGGTTACCATATAGATTGGTGTGATAAGGCCCATTCCTAAACCAAATAGTCCGACAGCAACATAAATAAGAAATGCTGGTGAATGAGTTGACAATGTAAATAATAAGAAGGTAGCAATGGATAAAATGCTAGCTCCAAGTAAAATAATTTGTTTCGTTTGTAATTTACCAACTAAATTTCCAGAAAAGATCGCACCGAATGTCCACATAACAGGAATTGGCATAAGAATAAGTCCAGCTTCTGTTGCGTTTTTTCCTAATACACCTTGGCTCCAAATTGGAAGGTACATTGTAATACTAATAATCATTGCACCAGCAATCAGTGTTAATATGTTTACTGTTGATAATGTGCGATTAGAGAAAAGTGCTAACGGAATTAATGGCTCCGGAGATTTTTTCTCGACGAATAAGAAGATAATGAATGAAACAGCTGCAAAGATTAAGAGGCCGATAATTGTAATGTCGCCCCAGTTTTGCTTACTACTTCCTGTTAGAAGTGCATAGAGTAACGCAATTGTACTTAGTGAGAAGATGATTGCACCAGGATAATCGATATGATGTTTCGCTGGTTTAATAGACTCTTTATAAGAAATGGCAATCATCGCACAAGCAAGAATTCCAAATGGAACGTTTAAGAAAAAGATGTAACGCCAAGAAAGAGAGTCAACTAAGAATCCACCTACTAGCGGCCCAATAACACCTGAAACGCCCCAAACAGCACTCATCCAACCTTGTGCTTTTGCACGATCTTTCGCTTCGCTATATAAGTCGCCGATAATCGTCATTGTAATTGGCATAACAGCGCCAGCACCTATACCTTGAAGAGCACGGAAGATGATTAATTGTTCCATTGATGTCACGACTCCGCATAGTGCAGAACCAATTAAAAAGATGGCTGCACCAATGAGAAGTACTTTTTTACGCCCGAATAAATCGGCTAATTTCCCATAAATGGGAGTTGAGACAGCTGTTGCGAGCATATAAATTGCATACACCCAGCTAACAAGTTCGACTCCAGCTAAATCACTCGTTATACGAGGAATTGCCGTACTTACAATCGTTCCTTCCACAGCGGAAAGAAACGTCATTAACATTAAAGATATCATGACTTTTTTTCGCATATGTTTTCCCCTTTGTTTCAATTATTCAACATTATAAAATATAAAGCTACTAAGCTATATAAAGCAACAAAAAAGAAACAGGAGTGGAAAGAATCCACCCATGTTTCTTTTTTAGTACTACACTTTCGCGTTTTGTCCTGCAGTTGTTCCGGCAATTCGGCCTGTAACAAGAGCGGAAGTAATATTATAGCCACCTGTATAGCCATGAATATCAAGAACCTCTCCACAGAAGTATAGGCCATTCATGAATTTAGAAGCCATTTCTTTCGGATAAATTTCTTTAACAGAAACACCGCCGCCTGTAACGAATGCTTTTTCGAGAGGTTGTGTGCCGTTTACTGTTATTTTAAACTCTTTGAAGTCTTTCACAAGTGCGCGAATCTTTTCGTGAGAAACTTGCCCAGCTTGCTCGCTACCGTCAATTCCGTTTCTTTCTAATAAGAATAAGAAGTAACGCTCAGGAACATATCCTTTTAAAACATTTTTGATTCCTTTTTTTGGCTCTTCTTTCATTTGTTTCATCATGCGCTGGAAGAGTTGTTCGCCATTTTCTTCCGGCAATGCATCAATGCTCATTTCTACCGCACGCATTTTAAATTTTTTCATCGTTTTTACGACGAATTGACTGCAACGAAGAGCAGCTGGACCAGAAATACCAAAGTGGGTAAATAGCATGTCCATTTTATGAGAAATGACAACTTTACCTTTTGGATTCAGTACGCTTACATTTACATCGCGTAAAGCGAGCCCTTGCAGTGTACGGTCACGAATAAATGGTTCGCTTGAAGTAATTGGAACTTCCGTTGGGAACAGTTCAGTAATGGTATGCCCAGCTTTTTCAGCCCAAGCGTAACCGTCACCAGTTGAGCCGGTGTGAGGAACAGATTTCCCGCCAACAGCGATCACGACATGATTTGTTTTCAAAACCTCACCTGTTTGAAGAACAACTGCTTTTGTTTGACCATCTGCATATTCAATCGTTTCAACAGGTGTATTCGTACGGATTTTAACGCCTAGTTCGTTTAGTCTCGTTAATAAAGCATCTACAACTGATTGAGCTTTATTAGAGACGGGGAACATGCGGCCATGGTCTTCTTCTTTTAACTTCACGCCAAGTTTTTCGAAGAATGTAATAATATCTTCATTATTAAAGATAGAAAAAGCACTGTATAAAAAGCGACCATTTCCTGGTATATGTTTGACAATTTCATCAAGTGGTAAGCGATTTGTTACGTTACAGCGGCCACCACCCGAAATGGCAAGTTTACGTCCAAGTTTATTTCCTTTATCAAGAAGCAAGACGCGTGCGCCTTCTTCAGCAGCACCGATTGCAGCCATTAAACCTGAAGGGCCTCCCCCGATGACAATAACATCATAATGCATAGTATATCGACCTCATTTTCTACATTTCCTGCCTAAAAGAATAGCATGTTTTCGTAGAAAAGAAAAATTCAGTGAGGTACTGTTTCACTGAAGAATTGTGGTACAATACAAAGGTTAGAGTTCAGCGTTATATATGTAGGAGGATCATCTATGTCTGATTCAAAATTTCTGCGCGGAACGCTTATTGTGACGTTAGGAACTTTTTTAGTTAAGTTCTTAGGCATGATTTATGTCTTTCCATTTCATGCCTTAGTTGGCACAGAAGGCGGAACGCTCTATACGTATGGATATATTCCATATACGATCTTTTTAAGTATTGCAACGGCGGGAGTGCCGCTTGCTGTTTCAAAGTTTGTTTCTAAATATAATGCGCTTGGAGATTATAAGACGAGCCGGAGAATGTTCCGCTCAGGAATAATTATGATGATTATATCAGGAATCCTTTCCTTCCTCGTTCTTTACATGTCTGCGCCATTATTTGCTGAGGCAATGCTTGGTAAACAAAGTGTACACAATAGTATAGAAGACGTTACGATGGTTATTCGCCTCGTAAGTTTTGCGCTTATTGTTGTACCAGCAGCAAGCTTAATTCGTGGTTATTTCCAAGGTCATCAATCAATGGGACCAACTACGGTATCACAAATTATTGAACAAATTATTCGTATTGTCTTTTTATTAGCGGGTAGTTTTATTGTCATTAAAGTAATAGGAGGATCAGTAGCAGAAGCAGTTGGAGTGGCAACTTTCGCAGCGTTTGTTTCAGCTGTGGGGGCGCTCGGTGTGTTAATATGGTACTGGTTAAAACGCAAAAAGCATCTCGATCAATATTTAATTGAACAAACTGTCCCAGAATCAACAGTAAGTACAATTCAATTATTTAAAGAATTATTTGCGTATGCAATTCCTTATGTTGTTATTGGGTTAACGATTCCTTTATATCAACAGATTGATACATTAACATTTAACTCTATTATGCAAGCAATTGGACAAGGGGATATTGCAGAACGAGCACTCGGTATCTTCACAATGTGGACGCATAAATTAATTATGATTCCTGTTTCACTTGCGACGGCGTTTAGCTTAACGCTTGTTCCAGCAATTACAAAATCATTTACAGAAAAACAATATCGCTATTTAAAACTGCAAATTACACAAACATTCCAGGCAAATATGTTTTTAACATTACCGGCGGTAGTTGGTATTTCTACGCTTGCGTATCCAATTTATACAGCGTTTTATGAAAAGGATCCATTAGGTGGACAAATACTGATGTGGTATGCGCCAGTCGCGTTACTATTTGCTTTATTTACAGTAACTTCAGCCATCTTGCAAGGAATTAACCAACAAAAACATGCAATTATTGCGCTTGGTATGGGTGTTATTTTGAAATTCTTATGTAACGTAATCTTTATTCGTTACTTCGGTACAATTGGAGCTGTTTTAGCAACAGCTGTCGGTTTCTTAGTTTCCGTTTGGTATACGAATAAACAGATTCGAAAACATGCACACTATTCATTCGGTGTCGTATATAAGAGAACTTTCCAAATTGCAGTATTAACGCTTGTGATGGTAGTTGTAGTAAAACTATCACAAGGACTACTATCCTTTGTAATTTCGCCTGATGGTCGTTTTGGCGCACTCATTACAGTTGCGGTTTGTGCAGGGATTGGCGGCCTTACTTACGGAATTTTAGCAATTCGCACAGGTGTACTTGAAAGAGTATTTGGCGGAGAAGCTGTAGAGAAGATTCAGCGTAAGCTTGGTAGTAAGCTGAAAATAAAGATAAAATCAAAAGGGGCGTAATAGACGTCCCCTTTTCTATGATAAATACAAGAAGGTGAAAGAATGAGATTAGATAAATTATTAGCAAATATGGGATACGGAAGTAGAAAAGAAGTAAAGAAATTATTAAAGGACGGCGTTGTGAAAATTGATGGGGCGCCAGTCAAAGATGCAAAGTTTCATGTGAATGTAGAAGAACAAGAGGTTACGATTCACGGTGAAATTGTTGAATATAAGGAATTTGTATATTTAATGATGCATAAACCACAAGGTGTCATTTCGGCAACAGAAGATGATAATCATGAAACAGTTGTTGATTTATTAGAATTAGAAGATGCGATTTTCGATCCGTTTCCAGTTGGAAGACTAGATATTGATACGGAAGGGTTCCTATTGTTAACAAATGACGGGAAGCTTGCTCATCAGCTATTATCTCCGAAAAAACACGTGCCGAAAAAATATTATGCACACGTAGCTGGAGTTGTAACAGAAAAAGATGTAGAAGAATTTGCAAAAGGTGTAATTTTAGATGATGGCTATGAAACGAAGCCAGGTGAACTTACAATTTTGAAAAGCGACGATGTGTCTGAAATTGAGCTTGTCATTACAGAAGGAAAATTCCATCAAGTAAAGCGCATGTTTGAAGCGGTAGGGAAAAAAGTTGTTTACTTAAAGAGAACAGAGATGGGACCTTTAGTATTAGATGCAGAATTAGAACTTGGTCAGTACCGCGAATTAACAGATGAAGAAGTAGACATGTTAAAAACATATCAAGTTCAAACAGAGAATCAAGATTGAGACCGATTCCAAAAAATAGAAAGAACCCCTTTCTGATTTCACAGAAAGGGGTATGTATTATATTTTAGATACAATTGTTTTCGTTATGAGGTCATTCTCACTTTCTTTCCTGTTGTTGTCCACTTGCCGCGGCAAGGGCTATACACGAGCTCATTAAACTGCAACACATTCAGATCACGTTGTATTGTTCGCGGTGTGATCCCGAACTCATCTACAAGGTCTTTCGTCGTTACCGTACCATTCTCATTGATGTACATATAAATTGATTTAATGCGTGTTAGCATACGAGTAGTTGTAGGTTTCAAGAGAAAACCACTCCTCTACTAGTTTTTTTGACCCCATTCAGGAAAGAAGGTCTTTACTACCATTGTACTCCACATGACAAATTTCATGCTTTAACCTAGTTAAATTTTACAAAAGTTTAACAAATAATAAAATAGAAAAATATTGGTAGTTGACATTCTATGTCTCTTCTATCAACTACCACATAAATTTCTACGTAAACCGTCAAATTCCTGCAAATTTTTTTAGAAAAACAAAAGAAAAACTAATATGAAATGTCTGAAATATTGAAATTGTTCGTTACTTGGTGTTCTCCTGTTGGCATATCGGATTTTCGTTTGCTATGATAAAAGAGAGAACATAGAAGAGGTGAATGAGTTATGTCAGCAATTAATTGGACAGAAGAAGTTGAGAAAAGAAAAGAAGAATTAATTCATGACGCGCAACAATTTCTGCAAATTAAAAGCGTATGGGAAGAAGAAACAGCAGAAGAAGGGGCACCGTTTGGAGAAGGTGTAGCGAAAGCACTTTCGTTCATGCTACATAAAGGGGAAGTAGAAGGATTTACTTCTAAAAATTTAGAAGGGTATGCAGGGCATCTTGAAATGGGACAAGGAGAAGAATTAGTGGGTATTCTTTGTCACGTTGACGTTGTACCAGAAGGAGATGGCTGGACAACACCTGCATACAGCGCTGATATTCGTGATGGAAAGATTTTTGCACGTGGTGCAATTGATGATAAAGGGCCGACAATGGCAGCTTATTATGCGATGAAAATTGTAAAAGAATTAGGATTACCACTTTCAAAACGCGTACGTATGATTTTAGGAACGGATGAAGAAAGTAACTGGAAATGTGTTGATCACTATTTTAAGAATGAAGAAATGCCAACAATGGGGTTTGCGCCAGATGCTGATTTTCCTATTATTAATGCGGAAAAAGGGATCTCTGATATACAAGTTGTGCAAAAGAGTAGTGAAACAAAAAGCGGAGAATATGAGCTTGTTTCATTTTCTTCAGGTCGCCGTTTAAATATGGTTCCTGATTTCGCAGAAGCAGTGGTTACGACTGAAAAAGCAGCGACGATTAAAGATACTTACGAACAATACTTAAAAGATGAGAAGAAAACAGGGACAGCAAATGTAGAAGGGAATACTGTGACGTTACAAGTAGAGGGAGTTTCTGCTCACGGTTCTACTCCTGAAAAAGGTGAAAATGCTGGTCTCTTGTTAGCGAACTTTTTAACAACAATTGCTCTTGACTGTAAAGGTGCTTCATTTGCGGCATTTGTTGCAGAAACATTTACGAACGATACGCTTGGAGAAAAAGCAGGGATCGCTTATAAAGATGAAATTAGCGGACCGTTAACAGTGAATGTGGGTCGCCTTTCTTATACGAAAGAAGAAGGCGGAAACTTAGGATTAAATGTACGCTACCCAGTAACAACAAATTTTGAAGAAACAGTGCAGAAACTAAAAGACTATGCCAGCAAGAACGACTTCCAAGTAGCCGATTACTCTAACTCACGTCCACATCATGTTAATAAAGATCATGTTTTAATTCGTACATTGCAACGTGTATATGAAGAACAAACAGGAGAAAAAGCAGAGTTATTAGCAATCGGCGGTGGTACATATGCTCGTTCATTAAAAGCTGGTGTCGCATTCGGACCGCTATTCCCTGGTAAAGAAGAGCTTGCCCATCAAAAGGATGAGTATATTGAAATAGAAGATTTACTAAAAGCGACAGCAATTTATGCACAAGCAATTTATGAATTAGCGAAATAGGTTGATTGTATGCTGAAATATGACCGCTCTCTATTTGGAGGGCGGGTTTCTTTATATTGTTGGAATGAGATGCAAAAGAAAAGCAACAATAATAAAAAGGAGAAGATATAAATGGTACCACATTATTTTTTAGCAGTTACCCTGCCAAATCATATAAAAGAAAGGCTTGCGAGTTATAAAGAGGAAATGAAAGACAAGTTACCATTTCGCTCATGGGTACATAAAGAAGACTATCATATTACACTCGCCTTTTTAGGGAGTGCAACGCAGGAACAACTGCAAGGAATAGAGAAAGGATTACAACTCCTTGTGAATACACCAGAGTTAAATCTCACGCTGCAAAACTTTTCTACATTCGGCCTAGTAGAGAGCCCGCGTATATTTTGGGCTGGATTGCAAGAAAATCAAGCGTTATTTGATTTGCAAAAACAGGTGCATGCGATTTGTGAGAGAAATGGTTTTTCACTTGAAACACGTCCGTATCATCCGCATATTACTGTTGCCCGTAAGTGGATGGGAGAAGAAAAATTTAATCCTACAACCCTGAAACCAATGGATGCGGTATTGTTTCAGGCTAACACCATTACATTGTACGAGTCTCACGTCCATCAAACTCCGAAGTATAGATCAATTTGTGAAATAAAGTTACAGAACTTTAAAGTGTAAAAAACGTTTCTTATGAATGTGAATATACTATAGAAAATGGTAAGTTTGTGTGTAGCGTGCGATTCATCTTTAGGAGTACCTATTTGTAAAAGGGAGTTTCATTTTAATTTCGAGAATGATGGTGATTTTTTATGCTGAAAGTAAAGCGTCCATTTGAAGCCTATTTAGATGAAATGAATAAAATTACAATCTTGCTCCCGCATACGTATGGAACAAGCCGGACATTTTTTATACAGGAAGGAAATCATGTATGGGAGCTTAAGATTGCTCAAATCATATCTCTTCCAGATGTAACAAAGTATGAATGTTATATAGAATATCCACTCGATGTGGGAAAGTATTATACAGTGCGAGATGAGCGAAATGAAGAAACAGATTTACAAATTGGAGCGGTTATTCGAACAGCTGTATTTGATGAAAAATATTATTATGATGGTAGCGATTTAGGAGTTTGTTATGGAAAGGAAAAAACAACTTTTAAGATGTGGGCACCAACTGCAAGACTTGCGAAAGTAAGAATTTATAAAAACGATAAAGAGTATATGGATTATGAGATGAAAAGAGAAGAGAATGGTGTTTGGTCCCATGTTTTACAAGGAGATTTTGAGGGGGCGCAGTACACATTTCTCGTTTGTATTAATTTGATATGGAATGAAGCTGTAGATCCATATGCAAAATCCGTATCAGTTAATGGTAAGTATGGAATTGTGGTTGATCTTGAGAAGACATATATAAAGAAGCAAAATGCGTTGCCGAAACTAGATTCTTTTACCGATGCAATTCTTTATGAAGTCCATATTCGTGATGCTACTATGCATCCAAATAGTGGTGTGGCAAAAAAGGGGACGTATGTGGGATTAACAGAAGAGAATACGAAGGGGAAACTTGGGACAGAGACGGCCTTTTCTTATATAAAAGGATTAGGGGTTACACATGTTGAAATTTTACCTCTTCATCATTTTGCTGGAGTAGATGAAATGCGTCCTTTTGCAGCGTATAACTGGGGCTATAACCCATTATATTACAACGTCCCAACAGGTGTGTATGCAAGTGATCCTACCGATCCTTATAATCGAATCAAGGATTGTAAACAACTTATTGAGAAGTTTCATGAACGTGGACTCCGCGTGATTTTGGATGTTGTATACAACCATGTATATGAAAGAGAAACGTCATCTTTTGAAAAGCTTGTACCAGGATATTATTTCAGACATGATGAAAATGGCATGCCATCAAATGGAACGGGAGTTGGGAATGATATAGCATCAGAACGAAAAATGATGCGGAAATTTATTATTGATTCTGTTCTATATTGGCTTACTGAATATAACGTTGATGGTTTTCGCTTTGATTTAATGGGAGTTTTAGATGTGGAAACGATGAATGAATTAGAAAAGGAAGTCAGGAAAATAAAAAAGGATACACTGTTGTTGGGGGAAGGATGGGAGCTGCAAACACCGCTTCCACTAGAGGAGAAAGCGACGCTTAACAATGCAAACAAAATGCCACGAATTGCACAGTTCAACGATCAATTCCGTGATGCGATAAAAGGTAGTACGTTTGATGTAAGTAAGCGTGGTTTTGCGTTTGGAGGAAGTGTAGACCCCGCTCATTTACAATATGTGCTAACAGGAAGTCTTGTAAATGAAAAAGGAGACGGGTTATTTTTAGAGCCCATTCAAAGTGTTAACTATGTGGAATGTCATGACAATATGACGATGTGGGATAAACTCGTGCGTAGCAATCAGGAAACGGAAGAAGTACAAAAAAGGCGCCATCGTTTAGCGACAGCGATGACATTGCTCTCACAAGGAATCCCGTTTTTACATGCAGGACAAGAGTTTTATCGTTCTAAGAAAGGAAATGAAAATAGTTATAATGCGCTTGATGAAATTAATCAGCTTGATTGGGATCAAAAAGAGAAGGAAATGGAAACAACTTCTTATATAGAAGGTTTGATTGCGATTCGTAAGGCGCATAGAGCGTTTCGCTTGCCGGCGGCTCATCTTATAAAGAAGCATATGACATTTTTACAAGCGCCTCCTACTGTTGTTGCGTATCATTTACAAAATGTAGGAGAGTTCGGTCCATGGAAAGAAATCGTTGTTTTATTTCATAATGGTGTGCAATTAGAAACGATTTCGTTGCCAAAACATGACATGTGGTACGTATTAGCCGATGATACAAAAGCAAAAATACAGCCAATTTCTTCATTTCAAGGAAGTGAATTTCAAGTGGCCCCGATTAGCTCGTATATATTGGCGATAATGTGACAAATCGCTACTTGACGATGAGAATGTAATAAATGTAGAATTGACAAAGGTGACGATTTTGATAAAATGTCATTCTAATATTGGTTTTGTACAATAAAGTAAAAGGATGGGCGGTTCGTTTGTCCTCATCTCTTGGCTTATGCCAAGTTTTCTTTCATTTAATTACAGTAAAAAAATATATGAATCCACAACATGTTCAAAAGGTGTTGCGGTTTTTCTTTTCATAACTATAAAAGATAAGGATTTGTTAACGGGTAATGAATATGGAATGGTTGGAACAATTATTAGGAGAAGAGTGGAGTCTTATACCAGCTGGTGGGGCAACAGGCGATGCGTATATTGCGCAAAATGGACAACAAAAGCTATTTTTAAAGCGGAATACATCGCCTTTTTTAGCGGTATTGTCGGCAGAAGGAATTGTTCCAAAATTACTTTGGACAAGAAGAGTGACAAACGGCGATGTAATTTCGGCTCAAAAGTGGCTTCCAGGGAAAAAGTTAGAGCCAGAGGATATGAAACTAGAGCGTGTTGCGAAGCTTTTAAAAAAAATACATTCATCTAAAGCACTTGTGCAAATGATACAAAGGCTTGGAAAGCAGCCGCTGCATGCACAGGAGTTATTAGAACAATTGTATTTTATTTTAAGAGGAGACATAAGAACGGATGAAACAATTCAGACAGGGCTGGAGTATTTAAAAGCTACACTGAAGGATATTGAATATGATGAATTTGTTGTATGTCACTGTGACGTGAATCATAACAATTGGTTATTATCGAATGAAGATGAATTATTTTTAATTGATTGGGACGGAGCTGTTATTGCAGATCCTGCCCTCGATCTTGGCATGTTATTACATTGGTATGTTCCGCGGCACGAATGGGACGAGTGGTTAGCGTATTATGGAATTGAAATGAATGAATCATTGATTCGTCGTATGAAGTGGTATGTAGTAGCACAAACTATTTTATCTGTTCAATGGCATACAACAAAAAAACAGCAAGCAGAAGCTGAATATTGGCATCAATATTTACAGCAACTACTTGCTTCAGAGTAAAGAATTAAGAGAAATTGTCCATTCCAGAAATCCATTGCGTGAGTTGCTCTTGATTACTAGAAATATGATTGTCTAAATCAGGAGAATATTTACCCGATTGACTATAGTAATATACATCGTTTAGCATTGCTTTTACGTCGCTGTTCACGTTATCGTTTGCAAGCAATGATTGTATGAGCCGTTCTAATTGTTCGCACTCAGAAACCGTTCCACAGCAATCACTTTGGTGATTGATTAAAATATCTTTTAAAACTTCTAATTGATGTTGTTGATTAATCGGCATGACTGGATCATCCTTTCGATTGTTGTTCAATGTGAACAAGTAAGAGAAATTTTCTGTTTCGTCATGGAGTAGCTAATCAGTGGCTAACGAAACCTTTCTACAGAAATGAAAGTTTCGTTCTATGCTCTTTGTAGTTTGTATCAAAATGGTACACCTTATACTTGAAAGAAACGGACCGAGTGCTCGTACGTACTTGGTTTTTTGTTTGATAGATTGATTAAAAAGAAAGAAGGAATGAACCTTCAAAAAATAGTTTGGTAAAGAGAGGGAGACATATATGCGTTTAAGACATAAACCATATGCAATGGATCGAATCAATGAGTACTCACAGTTTGTAATTGGAAATCCAGAGGAGCGTCGTGGCAATTGGCAAGAAGTGTTTGGAAATGACAATCCAATTCATATTGAAGTAGGAACAGGTCGTGGCCGTTTCGTTTATGAGATGGCAAAAGCAAACCCACATATTAATTATATCGGAATTGAAAAATTCACAAGTGTTATCGTAGATGCGCTTGATAAGTTAATTGAAGAAGAAGTACCAAATTTAAAATTAATGAATAAAGATGCTGAAGATTTAACAGTGTTCTTTGCAAAAGGAGAAATTGACCGTGTGTATTTAAATTTCTCAGATCCATGGCCAAAAAACCGTCACGCAAAGCGTCGTTTAACGTATAAAACGTTTTTACGTAATTATGAAGAAGTGTTAGCAACGGGCGGAGAAATTCATTTTAAAACGGATAACCAAGGTTTATTTGAATACTCTCTTATGAGTATGGCTGAATATGGTATGCTACTCACATTCCTTAGCTTAGATCTTCATAATAGTGATTTTAAAGGTAACATTATGACGGAATACGAAGAGAAGTTTTCTAGTAAAGGACATCGTATTTATCGTGTTGAAGCGAAATATCGTACAGAACCTGCGCAGTAATGCACAGGTTTTTTTATGTGGAAAAATAATCTGAATTTTATGTTAAAATTGAAGTGAAAAAGGGGGAATATGGAATGGAATCTTTAAACATTGGAGAAATCAAAGTCACATGGCTCTGCGGTGGGAATACTCACTTAGATGGGGGAGCAATGTTTGGAGTTGTACCGAAAGTTTTATGGTCACGCAAATATAAACATAATGATACAAATCATATTTATTTACGGACAGACCCATTGCTTGTGCAAACAAAAGATGGGAACATGCTTATCGATTCAGGCATTGGTAATGATAAAATGAATGAAAAGATGAAGAGAAATCAAGGTGTGACGGCAGAATCGTCAGTTGAAATTTCTCTAGCGGAGCGTGGTTTAAAGCCGGAAGATATTCATTACGTATTAATGACGCACCTTCATTTTGATCATGCATCAGGATTAACGAAATGGGAAGGAAGTAAGCTTGTTCCAACGTTTCCAAATGCAAAAGTATATGTGTCAGAAACAGAATGGAATGAAATGAGAAATCCTAATATTCGGTCTCGTAATACATACTTGAAAGAAAATTGGGAGCCAATTGTAGAGCAAATTGTTACCTTCAAAGAAGAAATACAAATTTCAGATGAAGTAAGAATGGTGCATACAGGCGGACATAGCGATGGTCATGCTGTGATTGTTCTTGAAAGCAAGGGGGAAACGATGCTGCATTTGGCAGATTTATTACCAACGCATGCACATCAAAATGTATTATGGGTTATGGCTTATGATGATTACCCAATGACATCTATTGAACATAAGCAGAAGTGGATGAAGTACGGAGTGGAGAAAAAGGCATGGTTTACATTTTACCATGATGCGTATTACCGCGCTGTGAAGTGGGATGAGGAAGGGAATATGATAGAGAGAGTAGAACGAAAAAAGACAAATGTACCAAGTGAAGTGTAAGAAAGTTAGAAGAGTTGTGAAGTGGAGGGGTGACCCTCCACTAAAAAAGTAAGATTTTTATGTTCTCCTTTAATTGTAAGTCAATTAGTTGTCAGGATTTGTCGAAAGAATAAACTTTAAAATATTCTGAAAATTGCTATAATATCTCTGAGTTACTACATTATTACACGCTCTATATGAGAAGCGTTTTATCCCGCATTAACGGGCAGTAAGCCCCTCACCTCAAGATTCAGAGGGAAACGGGGAAGATAGGTGGGGGGTGAAGAAAACCCCCACTGATTAAAGTTTCACTTTATTCGAAAAGGGGGAAATATATTGTATATAACGATTGGAAAATTGCTTGAGTTGACTACTGAAAGTTATCCAAATAAAGAAGCGATTGTTGAGCCGAAGAAAAATATTCGCTGGACGTATACAGAATGGAATGAACAGGTAAATAAGCTAGCTCACGCTCTTCAAAAAAGTGGTATACAAAAAGGTGACCGCGTTTCGACATTTCTCTTTAATAGTAGTGAACTAGCAACTACATGTTTTGCTTGTGCAAAAATTGGCGCCGTGTTTAACCCAATTAATTTTAGATTAAAACCACAAGAACTCAGTTATATATTAGAAGATGCCTCTCCAAAAATCGTACTTTTTGAACAGCAATTATCCTCTCAAGTACAAAGCATTCATAAACAATTTCCTCATATTCAGTTCTGGTACATTGATCAAAATCATCCGTCGTTTTCTATTTCATATGAAGAAAAACTATCCAATGCATTACCACAATTTGAAGCAGTAGAAGTAAAAGAAGATGATATTTGTTCCATTATGTATACAAGTGGAACAACCGGTTATCCAAAGGGAGTGCTTCACCGTCACCGAGAAATTATTGATCAAAGTTTGCTGGGAATCGCATATTTACATTACACCGAAGATAGTCGTGGCCTTGTAACAGCGCCGATGTTTCATTGTGCAGAGCTGCATTGTTGCTTCATTCCAAGGGTACATAGCGGTGGTGCGAATATTATTCTACACCATTTCGATACAAAGAATGTTCTTGAAACAATTGAAAAAGAGAAGGTTACTGTTATGTTTGCGGCACCTACAATGTGGAATATGATGTTGCAGGAAGATTTAATGCAGTATGATTTATCTTCTCTTCGGTACGGTTTATATGGAGCAGCTTCAATGGCACCGGCACTTGTAAAAGCTTGTGATGAAAAATTGAATGTTTCATTAGTACAAGCTTATGGTATGACGGAAATGGGACCGGCAGTTACTTTTTTACGAGAGAATGAGCAACTTACAAAAGTAGGTTCTGCAGGAAAAGCTGCCTATAATCATGAAATTCGTATTGTCCGTCCAAATGAAGAAGGCCCATCTGAGCCAAATGATATAGTAAGGCCGTATGAAATCGGAGAAATTATTATGCGGGGTTCTTGTTTGATGAAAGGGTATTACAACAATGAGAAGGCAACTGCAAAAGCGCTATATAAAGGGTGGTACCATTCAGGGGATTTAGGCTATGTAGATGCAGATGGTTATTTGTATGTTGCAGATCGCGTTGACGATATGGTTGTTAGTGGCGGAGAAAACATTTATCCACGTGAAGTCGAGGATTTTTTGTATACACATGAAAGCATTTTAGATGTTGCGGTGCTTGGAGAGAAAGATGAGCTTTGGGGGGAAAGTGTTCTAGCGTACATCGTTTCAAAAGATCAGTCTCTCACCGCAGAAATATTAGATGAGTACTGTAAAGGAAGTGAGAAGCTTGCGGATTACAAACGTCCGCGTCGCTATGTGTTTGTTGAGCAATTGCCAAGAAATGCGAGCGGTAAAATTCAAAAATTTATTTTACGTAGCCAAGTGACAGAAGAGGAATCTAAGGGGAGGATATGATGAAGCATAAATATTTACAGGAGGAGCATCACATTTTTCGTGATGCTTTTCATAAATTTTTAGAAAAGGAAGCATATCCATACTATGACGAATGGGAAAAAAACAGGATGATTCCTCGTTCATTTTGGACAAGTATGGGAAATAAAGGTTTCCTTTGTCCGATGGTAGAGGAGCAGTATGGCGGAGCAGGTGCTGATTTTGGATATTCGGTTGTCATGAATGAGGAACTTGAGAAGGTTGGATCAAGTTTAATTGGAATCGGTTTGCATAATGATATTGTTGTTCCATACTTTACGCAGTACGGAACAGAAGAACAAAAGAAACGCTGGTTACCAAAATGCGTAAGCGGTGAATATATAACGGCAATTGCGATGACGGAGCCAGGAGCAGGTTCTGACTTGGCAAGTATTCGAACAACAGCAAGGAAAGAAGGTGATTATTATGTAGTGAATGGTGAAAAAACATTGATTACAAATGGTATTCATGCGGATTTAGTCATCGTTGTTTGTAAGACAGACACAAATGTTAAACCAGCTCATAAAGGAATGAGCCTGATCGTTTTAGAAAGAGGAATGGAAGGATTTAAGCGAGGAAAAAAACTTGAAAAAATTGGTTTACATAGTCAAGATACAGCAGAGCTTATTTTTGAAGATGTAAAAGTTCCTGCTTCGAATTTATTAGGGGAAGAAGGGAAAGGCTTTTATTATCTCATGGAAAAGTTGCAGCAAGAACGTCTCATCGTTGCAATTGCTGCTAAAACAGCAGCGGAAGTGATGCTACATTTAACGAAAAACTATGTCCAAGAGCGAAAAGCATTCGGAAAAAGTATAAGTGATTTTCAAACAGTACAGTTTCGATTAGCAGAGATGTATACGGAAATTGAAATCGGTAAAACATTTGTAGATGACTGTATTACCGCTCATATGAACGGTGAGAATATCGTAACAAAAGTATCGATGGCGAAGTGGTGGTTAACAGATCTTGCAAAAAAAGTGTCAACAGAGTGCATACAGTTGCACGGCGGGTATGGCTATATGGAAGAATACGAGATTGCGCGCCGTTATCGCGATATTCCGGTAAGTTCGATTTATGCTGGGACGAATGAAATTATGAAAAATATAATTGCAAAAAGCATGGACTTATGATGCTGTAAGGAATAACAGTTATTGATGTCTCTCATTCTATTATCCAATAATATTCAAAACTACTTTGAAACAAATGCTTTGTTTGAATGCATTACATAGAAAAAATGAAAAGTAATGATAGGAGGAATATGATGATTCAAAATATCGCAGTAATTGGTGTAGGAATTATGGGAAATGGAATTGTCCAAGCGTTAGCGATGGGTGGAAAACATGTGAAAATGTATGACGTATCAGAAGACAGTTTACAAAAAGCTTATGGAACAATCACCAAAAGCTTGAGTCGTTTTGTTAGTGCAGGACGTATGACGGATGAGGAGAAAAATGGAATCTTATCCAATATAACTTCTACAGTTATATTGCAAGAGGCTTGCCAAAATGTAGAGCTTGTTATTGAAGCTGTGCCGGAAATATTACAGTTGAAGAAGGAGATTTTTCAAAAGCTAGATTTGTATACAGCGCAATCTACTATTCTAGCAACAAATGCCTCTGAATTAAGTATAACTGCGATCGCAAGTGCAACGAGTCGTCCCGAAAAAATAGTGGGAATGCATTGGTTTAACCCTGCTCCTGTTATGAAACTCGTTGAAATTGTCCGAGGAGTGGTTACGGCAGAAAGCACAATACAAGCGGTAAGAACAGTATCAGAAGAACTTGGAAAAGAAACGGTAGTTGTGAAAGATATGCAAGGATTTGTGACCACGCGGGCAATTGCTATTCATATGTTAGAGTGCATGCGTATGTATGAGGAAGGCATTACAAGTAAAGAAGAAATTGATAAAGCGATTAAGCTTGGTTTGAACTATCCAATGGGACCATTTGAATTAGCAGATTATGTGGGACTAGATACAATGCTATTTGCGAGCAAAGGACTAACAGAAGCATTTGGTGATAGGTTTAGAGCACCGCAAATACTTGTGAAACTTGTAGAGGCGGGGCATCTTGGAAGAAAGACTGGGAAAGGTTTTTATGATTATTCAAAAGGGAAAGTAGGAGAGAAAATATGAAGCGAGATGTTGTCATTGTTGAGGCTGTACGTACACCAGTTGGTAAAAGAAATGGAGCGTTCCGTTTACTTCATCCAGTACAACTTGCGGCAGTTGCACTAGATGAAGTAACAAAACGGGGAAATATAGAGAAAGGCCTTATAGAAGATATTGTTATGGGCTGTGTAACGCCAATTAACGAACAAGGTTTTAATATTGGAAGACTTTCGGCACTGGAAGCAGGTTTTCCTATAACAGTTCCAGCAGTAACGATTAATCGTCTTTGTGGCTCTGGACAACAGGCTATTCACTTTGCCGCGCAAGAAATTAAATCAGGAGATATGGACATTACAATTGCAGCTGGTGTAGAACATATGACAAAAGTTCCTATTTTAAGTGATGGGAATGAACAGACTATCCCAAGTAGTCTTCATGAAAAGTATCAAATTGTACATCAAGGTGTATCTGCTGAGATGATTGCAGAAAAATACGGTATTACCCGTGAACAGTTAGATACTTATGCACTAGAAAGTCATAGACGAGCACTTCAAGCTATTGAATCTGGACACTTTCAGCGAGAGATTGTACCACTGCGCGGTGTAGATAAAGAAGGAAATGAAATAGTAGTTGAAAATGATGAAGGACCGAGAAGGGATACTTCTTATGAAGCGTTATCCAATTTAAAAACGGTTTTTAAAGAAAATGGAGTAATTACAGCAGGGAATGCAAGCCAAATTAGTGATGGTGCTGCAGCAATCTTGCTGATGGATAGCGAAAAGGCGAAAGAACTAGGGTGTAAAGCACGTGCTCGTATTGTGAATCAAGTGGTTGTTGGTTCTGATCCGACGACAATGCTTGATGGTGTTATCCCTGCAACGAAAAAAGTGTTGCAAAAATCAAATTTAACAATCCAGGATATGGATGTTATAGAGATTAATGAAGCATTTGCATCGGTTGTTTTAGCATGGCAAAAGGAAATGGAAGCAGATTTACAAAAGGTCAATGTTAACGGTGGCGCAATTGCCTTAGGTCATCCGCTTGGGGCAACTGGTGCAAAATTAATGACTTCTCTTCTTCATGAATTAGAAAGAAGGCAAGGAAGGTACGGCCTGTTAACGATTTGTATTGGACATGGGATGTCGACAGCGACGATAATTGAAAGAATGTAAAAAATGCGTGCAGAAATTCATCTGCACGCTGTTATTTCGCTACTGTCTATAAAATTTCACTTTATTTAAACGTATGTTTTCGGATTTTCAGAGTTCCTTTAGGCAGCGTTTACTTCTAAAACTGTACCTGTTTTTGCATCTACTAAAAATTCGAATCGTTCTTGTATATCATTTAAAATCGTTGTAAGACCGCCGCGGTATACTTCGTATGCGACATCATATTTTTCAAATGTCTCTGGAACCATATGTACCCAAGAGCCAGTAACTTCGCCTTTATGACTTAATGCTTGCTTCACCATTTTCAATGCTTTTTCTGAAGAAATATGGGATTGTTCTTGAACTTTGTTTGCAACAAGATAACCAGCTGCAAAACCAACGCCAACACCAGCTAGTAAACCTTTCCAGCTCATATATTCACCTCACTTCTATAAAATAGTGTATCGATAACAATTATAATGCAATTTTAATGAAAAAAGAAGAAACTAGAAACATTTCGAAAATTTCGTTACAATAAAAAGAGGTATTCTACTAAGGTTTGAAAGAAGGGGACTTCGTGAATAAAGAGACATTAGAATTATTTCGCACGTTAACAGAATTACAAGGTACATCAGGATTTGAGCATGATGTGCGCCGTTTTATGAAACAAGAGCTAAGTAAATATGCAGACGAAATCGTCCAAGACGGTTTAGGTAGCGTGTTCGGTCTTAAAAAAGGGGATGAAAGTGGCCCACGTGTACTTGTAGCTGGTCATATGGATGAAGTTGGCTTTATGGTTACGCAAATTACGAAAAACGGTATGATTCGTTTTCAAACGCTAGGGGGCTGGTGGAGTCAAGTACTACTAGCACAACGTGTACAAATTATGACGAAAAACGGACCGGTTGTTGGGATTGTTGGTTCCATTCCACCTCATTTATTAAGTGATGCGCAACGTGCAAAACCAATGGATGTAAAAAATATGTTAATTGATATCGGTGCAGATAGTTATGAAGATGCGCTTGAAATTGGTGTGAAACCAGGACAACAAATTGTTCCAATTTGTCCGTTTACACCGATGGCAAATGAAAAGAAAATCATGGCAAAAGCTTGGGATAACCGTTATGGCTGTGGGCTTGCGATCGAATTATTAAAAGAACTAAAAGATGAAACATTACCAAATACATTATATTCTGGTGCGACTGTACAAGAAGAAGTAGGACTTCGCGGAGCACAAACAGCTGCGAATATGATTCAGCCAGATATTTTCTATGCGCTTGATGCAAGTCCAGCAAATGATGCATCTGGGGATAAAACGCAGTTCGGCCAATTAGGAAAAGGAGCGCTTCTTCGTATTTATGACCGTACAATGGTAACACATAGAGGAATGCGTGAATTTATTTTAGATACAGCAGAAACACATAATATTCCGTACCAATACTTTATTTCACAAGGTGGTACAGATGCTGGTCGTGTACATACAAGTAACTCTGGTATTCCATCAGCAGTAATTGGTGTCTGCGCTCGTTACATTCATACACATGCATCTATTTTACATGTTGATGATTATGCAGCAGCGAAAGAGTTAATTACGAAGCTTGTAAGAGCGACAGATAAAACGACATTGGAAACAATTAAAAATAACGCTTAAAAGGAAGGGCTAAAAACCCTTTCTTTTTTTAGATTGGAGAGAGGACCCAGCCAGGTGTAGAAGCGGTCAGTGCCTATTTTCGTCTTTGGAGTATGAATTTATATAGAGGTGAACGATATGAGAGTTGCAGTTGGATCGAAAAACCAAACAAAAGTAGGAGCCGTACAAGAAGTGTGGAAAGAGGCGAATATTACTTCTGTTTCAGTCCCTTCAGGAGTAGCAGCGCAACCATTTTCTGATGAAGAAACGATGCAAGGCGCAATCAATAGGGCAAAGCGAGCACTAGAAGCAGAGCAAGTTGACATCGGATTTGGATTAGAAGGAGGCGTTATGAAAACAGAGCGCGGCTTGTTTATGTGTAACTGGGGTGCTTTAGCAACAAGTACAGGTAAAATATTTGTTGCAGGCGGGGCGCGTATTAAGTTGCCAGATGATTTTCTTGCTCCTCTTGAAAGTGGGAAAGAGTTAAGTGAAGTTATGGAGGAATTTGTAAAACGGAAAGATATTCGTAGTCATGAAGGGGCAATTGGAATCTTCACAGATCATTATGTGGATCGTACAGAGTTATTTGTACATGTTGTAAAGCTATTAATTGGGCAATATAAGTATGATGAAAAGCAAGCATAAACCTTGCACCGTGCGCGATGTATGGTAGTATAAAAGAAAGATTACACATGAAAAGATACACTTCGTTAGAGGAGGAAATATAGATGAAATCATTAGAAAGCATGGAGCAATTCCAAACGTTAAAAAATGAAGAGAAAGTGATTTTTATGTTCTCGGCAGAATGGTGCCCAGATTGCCGTTTTGTTGATCCGTTTATGCCGGAAGTAGAAGAGAAATATAGTGATTTCTCATTTTATTATGTAGATCGTGATGAGTTTATTGATCTGTGTGTAAAATTAGATGTATTTGGCATTCCTAGCTTTGTAGCGTACAATAAAGGTGAAGAAACTGGACGCTATGTAAACAAAGATCGTAAAACACAAGAACAAATTGAAGAGTTTATTGAAGGGTTAAAGTAAGGCGAGTAGCCAATTAAATTGTAAAAACAACCTCTACCTTCGCGGGGGAGGTTATTTTTTTGGAAGGGAGGCACACGAAATGAAAATGACAAATAAAAAAATGAAAGAAGAGCTAATGAGTAGATTAGCTCGTCCAGAATGGGAATTTCATTATGATAGTGAAAAAGATGTACTTCGCATTGAGCAAAAGGATACGAAAAAAGGTATTAGTGTTTCGCTCCCAGGAGTTGTAGCAAAATGGGAAGTGAAAAAAGAAGCGGCAATTGAAGATGTTGTCTATTACGTGCAAGAGGCACTCCTGGCGATGCATAAAGAAGAAAGCAGTGCAGCAAAAATTCTGCCGGTTATTCGCTCGACTTCTTTCCCGAGACAAGCGGGGGAAGGTAATCCGTTTTTAATGACGGATCACACAGCAGAAACACGTATTTATTATGCATTAGATTCCAATAAAACATATCGATTAATTGATGAACGTTTGTTACAAAAGTTAGGGCTTACAGAGCAGCAAGTACGTGAAATGGCATTGTTTAATGTGCGCTCATTAAGTCATACATTTAAACAAGATGAAGTAGCGGGAAATACATTTTATTTCTTAAACACAAATGATGGATATGATGCAAGTCGTATTTTGAATGAATCGCTATTACAATCAATGCGTGAAAAGATTTCAGGCGATATGGTTGTGGCTGTTCCGCACCAAGATGTTTTAATTATTGCTGATATCGTGAACGAAATCGGTTATGATATTATTGCACAAATGACAATGAAGTTTTTTGCTGAAGGTCATGTTCCGATTACATCACTTTCATTTGTATATGAAGATGGGAACTTTGAGCCGATCTTTATTTTAGCAAAAAATCGGAAGAAGACAGATGAAAAAGAGAAAGGATGAACATAGTGAACGTTTTTTATAACCTTGAAGGAATTGGCGACACATTAATCGTTGCCTTACAAGATATCACATTAGAAAACCGTACATTTGACCGCAAAGGAGATGTTGCTCGCGTTTATGATCGTGAAAGCAATGTAACAGGGGGATTTAACATCTTTAATGCGTCATCGTATGTAGAAGTAAAGGAAACTGGAAACATTACTTTAACAAAAGAGCTTGTTGAAAAAATCAATGAAATTTTAGCGGAGAATGGCTTCGAGGAAAAAGTAGAAGCAGACTTCACGCCAAAATTTGTTGTTGGCTACGTAGCTGAAAAAGAAAAACATCCAAATGCTGATAAATTGAGCATTTGTAAAGTAGAAATTGGTACAGAGACATTGCAAATCGTATGTGGCGCACCAAACGTTGATGCAGGGCAAAAAGTTGTTGTCGCAAAAATCGGTGCTGTAATGCCAAGTGGTATGCTAATTAAACCAGCTGAGCTTCGCGGTACGCCATCTTCTGGTATGCTTTGTTCTGCACGTGAATTAGAGCTTCCAGATGCTCCGCAAGAAAAAGGTATTCTTGTATTAGAAGATAGCTATGAAGTTGGACAAGAATTTAAATTTTAATTCATATGGAAACGTAGCCTCATTATAAAATGAGGCTATTTTTTTTTGCGGAAATGTCCCTAGATTGTAACGTTTTGCTGAAAAAACTATATTGTATTTCAGAAACAAATTAGTTAAAATTTAGAAAAAATAGAAGGGGATAGGAACGTATGAAACAGCACCCAAAAGCAAAAGAGCTTCTAGAGCTTATCGAAGCTTCGAAGAAACATGATATTGAATTACAGTCATTTGAAATATATTTATTTCATGAAAATGAATTGGAAAAGGGACAAATTGGATATCGATATGATAAAAACAAAAATTCACTCATTAGTGGGAAAAAGGGAGACTGGCAAGAGAGCTGGATTGTGATTGGATATGATACTGATATGGGTGATCCTGTCTTTGTTGATATAGAGGATCCGCTTTATCCGATATACACAGTAGAAAAAGGAGCAGGAATATGGGAGCCGGTTTGTATCGCACGTAGTATTGATGAGATTATGAAACAATTTTAAATATAGAAATACAAAGTGAAACGCCTGATAGAAAACCTTTCTCTTAAGGGGGAAGAGAGTGTCGATCCAAGCATAGAAGCGTACCCTATGCGGAATGAAAACAAAGAGAGAGAATAAGAGTTTTCTTCATAGCCGCGATTTATATGCGAAAACCTAAATGAAAATTGAAAACCGGCATGAAATCTTTCTTTTTAGATGGGAGAGAAACAATGAAGTATATAAAAATGATGTGTGTATTTGCATTACTTGGAATATATATGGGCGCATGCTCGAAGGAACAAGAAAAAGAAGCACTATATACTGTTCAAGAAGAGAGTAAAAAGGTTGTAGAAAACACGAAAGAAGCCCCGCCAGAGAAGCAAGAGAAGAAAGTAGAAACTGAAGTACCGGTGGAACAAAGTGGAGAACAAGAGAAAAAAACTGAACAAGAGCCCTCAGCGGAGCAAGATGAAAAACAAGAGCCAAAGGTAGAACAAGTACCACCGGCTGAAGAATCGGTGAAAACCCCTGAAGTAAAAGTGGATGCTGAGCAAAAACAAGGGAAGTTTCTTGTTGTGATTGATCCAGGGCATCAAGAGAAAGCAAATTTAAATTTAGAACCAATTGGCCCGGGTGCAGCTGAGCAGAAATATAAAGTGACTGATGGAACGACTGGGGTTGTGACGAAAAAACGAGAATCTGTTCTCGTATTAGAAGCTGCGATTATGTTAAAAGAGAAGCTCGAAGCAAAAGGTATACAAGTACTTATGACAAGAACGACACATAATGTCGATATAAGTAACAAAGAGAGGGCGACGTTCGCAAATGATCATCAAGCAGATTTGTTTTTACGCCTTCATGCCGATGGCTCAGAAAATCGAGCACAAAAAGGTTTTGCCGTGTTGACGCCAGCAGAAGGAAATACATATACAAAAGGAATTTATGCAGAAAGCTTACAAGTTTCTCAAATAATCGTAAAGAAAATGAAAGAAAACAGCCAAGTAAAAGTAAATGGGATTAAGTTTCGAGATGATCTTTCCGGATTCAATTGGTCAAAGGTTCCAGGCGTTTTACTGGAACTTGGATTTATGTCGAATCCTGAAGAAGATCAGAAACTATCAGACACACAATATTTAGGATCTTTACTGCAAAGTGTGGCGGAGAGCGTAGAAGAATATCGGAGGATTAAGCTCTAAGTGGCAGCCTTATATATGAGGCTGCTTTTTTATATGTAAACAAAAAACAGAAAGTGAAAAAACGATATAAACCCTTTTTTTAGGTGGGAGAGAGGGTCCGTCCATGGATAGAAGCGGTCAGTGCCTTTTTTAGCTCCATGCCAAGTGAAACCAAAAAGAGAAAACGAGTGTAGTTCTCCTTTTATTTTCATAGCCGGAACTTAGGAGTCAGTAAATTAAAACGGATTTACAAAGTGGAAAACTGATAGAAACTCTTTTTTTAAGGCGGGAGAGAGGGTCTTCACATGGATGGATGCTGTCAAATTATCTTCCTGCTTTATACCAAGTAAAACCAAAGAATGAACACGAGAAAAGGTCATCTTTTGTTTTTATGGCACCGATTTATATGTTGGAAAATCAAAATAGATTTGTATGATACTTACTGAAAATTTGAATATGGTGTACAAAATACAAGAACGTAATTTTACCTGCACTTTTTGCCGAATGCTGATACAATAAAGGATGTTACTATTTAGTAGAAAGAGTGGTAAACATGTTAGATTGGATGAAAAAGCTGTTTAACAAAGAGGAACATCAGGAAGAAAAAACAGCGATGAATAAAGAAGTACCGAAGAACACTGAAAGTAAGCCGAAAATTCCTCGTGTAAACCACTACACTGCAGCAAGAGAAGCGCAAATGGCTAGTCGGAATTCAGGTGTGAAATGCCGATTTCCGTTAGTGCCTGATGATGGATTCGATGAGGAGAATGTGGAAGAATCAACACATGTTGAAAAGCAGCCACTGCCGAGAGTAACAAACATGGAGAGGCGCGGACCGAGATATGTAGAAGAACCTATTCATACATTTGTCCCTCAACAAGCTGAACGAGAAATTGAGCCAGAGCCGTTCATACAAAAAAAATCTGTACCAACACAAGAAGGAAATCGAAGACCATTTCGCCCAACCGAAATGATTTCACCGATCTTTGGATATAAACGTCCGTCTATGGAGAAAGAAGAAGTGAAGACGGAAGAAAAAAAGCAGGAAGATCTTGAAATATCGGTTGAAGGAAAATCAGTTGTCGATGCATGGCTAGAGAAAAAAGGATACTCACTTGCCGATTTCTCAGACGAATCCTTTGTTCCTTCTAAGAAGCAGGATGAAAATCTAAATCATCAACAACAAGAAAGTAAAAAAGAGGAAAAATCCGTTGTTGATCAGTGGTTAGAGAAAAACGGTTACGATTCTGAACGTTCACTTACTTCGTTAGAAGAGCAAGACAAGGTAGATATCGCTGCAGACTTGCGTCCATTTGCAACTGATGGCTTGTTACATAAATCAGTTGGACAGGGTAATGAAAAAGAAGAACATAATGCTCAAAACGTACAGGTATTTGGACAAGAGCCGGATGTAGTGGTGTTATCACAAGATGATAACGAAGGAAATGAAGAATCTCTACAAGGTCAATTACGAGACTCTACTGTAGAGAACATCAATACAACGTCAACGGAAGAAATTGAATATAAGAAAGAAACAGAAGAATGTTCAGTAGAGAACATTGTATTGAAAGAAAGTGTTATTGAAGAAGAACTTGAAACAACGCCGAAAGTAGAAGCAGTAGAAGAATCTGAAACAATGCCGGAAGTAGAAGAAGTGGAAGAACCTGAAACAGTGCTGGAAGTTGAAGCAGTAGAAGAACCTGAAACAGCGCCGGAAGTAGAAGAAGTGGAAGAGCCTGAAACAGCACTGGAAGTAGAAGAAGCGGAAGAATCTGAAAGAACGCTGGAAGTAGAAGAAGTGGAAGAATCTGAAACAATGCCGGAAGTAGAAGAAGTGGAAGAATTTGAAACGGCGCCGGAAGTAGAAGAAGCGGAAGAATCTGAAAGAACGCTGGAAGTAGAAGAAGTGGAAGAATCTGAAACAATGCCGGAAGTAGAAGAAGCGGAAGGATCTGAAAGAACGCTGGAAGTAGAAGAAGCGGAAGAATCTGAAACAATGCCGGAAGTAGAAGAAGTGGAAGAAGCTGAAACAATGCCGGAAGTAGAAGAAGTGGAAGAAGCTAAAACAGCACCGGAAGATGAAGTGGTAGAAGAACCTGAAGAAGTATGGGGTGTTAAAGCAGAAGAGACTACTCAAGTAGTAGTGGAAGAAGCTGCTGAACAAGAGAAATTTGTTTCTAAAGTAGAAAACGATAGTTCTGAAATAGCTTTAGCGACGGATGAGCATACGAAAGAAGCGGTTCAAAACTTTGCAAATGTACTAATTGAAGAGACAGAAGGAAAGCAAGAAGTTACTTCGGAGCAGATTATTGCTAAACAAAAAGAAGAGCCGAAGCGCGAGAAAAAGCGCCATGTACCGTTTAATGTTGTGATGTTAAAGCAAGACAGAAGAAAGTTGATGGAGAGACATGCGGTTAGAACGCAAGCACCACAGACTCCTGTAAAACAAGCTGAAGAAACTTCGAAAGTGAACATGCAACCTGTACAACGAGTTGAAGTAGAAGAGAAACCAGTAGAGCAGGTTGTAGTGGAAACTCGAGTAGAAGAGAAACCAGTAGAGCAAGTTGTAGTGGAAACTCGAGTAGAAGAGAAACCAGTGGAGCAAGTTGTAGTGGAAACTCGAGTAGAAGAGAAACCAGTAGAGCAAGTTGTAGTGGAAACTCGAATAGAAGAGAAACCAGTAGAGCAAGCTGCAGTGGAAACTCGAGTAGAAGAGAAACCAGAACAGCAAATGAAAGTAATGGCACCTGTTGCAAATGAAGGAGTACAAGAAAAAGCATACGTTGTAGCAAAAAGAGAGAATGATATGCGTAATGTACTGCAAACACCACCGGAATATACAATGCCACCATTAACATTATTGACGATTCCGGCGCAAGCGGCGTTAGATAATACAGAATGGTTAGACGAACAGAAAGAACTATTAGATACGACGTTTAATAACTTCCATGTTGGGGCTCATGTTATCAATGTTTCACAAGGACCGGCTGTAACCCGCTTTGAAGTACAACCTGATCCAGGTGTGAAAGTAAATAAAATTACAAACTTAAGCGATGATATTAAGCTGAGTTTAGCTGCAAAAGATATTCGAATTGAAGCACCGATTCCAGGGAAAAGCGCAATCGGAATTGAGGTTCCGAATAAAGAGAGTAAGCCGGTATTTCTAAGGGAAATCTTGAGAAGCCCCGTGTTTACGAAGAGTGAATCCCCGCTTACAGTTGCACTTGGACTTGATATTTCTGGAGAACCAATTGTAACGGATATTAGGAAAATGCCACATGGACTGATTGCTGGTGCGACTGGTTCAGGGAAAAGTGTATGCATTAACGCGATTTTAACGAGCATTTTATATAAAGCAAAACCACATGAAGTGAAGCTGATGTTGATTGACCCGAAAATGGTTGAGCTTGCACCATATAATTCTGTTCCACATCTTGTAGCACCTGTTATTACCGATGTAAAAGCAGCTACAGCAGCGTTAAAATGGGCTGTAGAAGAGATGGAACGCCGTTATGAATTGTTTGCGCATGCTGGCGCGCGTGATTTAAATCGTTATAATACAATTGTGAGCGAGCAGGAAGTTCCAGGTGAGACATTACCATATATCGTCATTGTGATTGATGAGTTAGCTGATTTAATGATGGTTGCTCCTGGCGATGTTGAGGAAGCAATTTGTCGTATCGCTCAAAAAGCACGTGCTTGTGGTATTCACTTATTAGTTGCAACGCAGCGTCCATCTGTAGATGTTATTACCGGATTAATTAAATCAAATATTCCAACGCGTATTGCGTTTACAGTATCCTCTCAAGTTGATTCACGTACAATCATTGATATTGGAGGCGCGGAAAAATTACTGGGCCGCGGTGATATGCTATTTTTAGGAAACGGTACGTCAAAACCTGTTCGTGTGCAAGGTGTATACGTATCGGATGATGAGATTGAAAAAACAGTTGACCACGTGAAAAAACAAATGAAGCCAAATTATTTATTTAAGCAAGAGGATTTATTGGCAAAATCAGAGCAGCATGAAGCTGAAGATGAACTGTTTTTTGATGCATGTCAATTTGTTGTAGAACAAGGGGGAGCGTCCACATCTTCTGTACAGAGAAAATTCCGCATCGGTTATAATCGCGCGGCACGTCTTATTGAAGAGATGGAAGCACAAGGGATTATTTCTGAAGCACGGGGAACAAAACCGAGGGATGTCCTTATTTCAGAGGATGAGTTTGCTGCGATGCAGGAAACGAATGTATAGGAAGCGGTTTTGCTGTATACTAAGAGAAAATGTTGGATAGTAAGGTAGGGAGTAAACGACATGAAAGAAATTGAATTAAAATTAAAAGGTGAAATCAATCGACTAACAAATAAAACGTTTAAATTTGATGAACGAGTTGGGGAAGGCTGGTTCTCTGCCGTTTACTTTTTAAAAACTCGTGACATTATTCAAGAATTTCGCCCGAAAAGTGTTGTGACAATGCAATTTTTCCAAAAAGAGCATGCGGTACTTTGCGGAACAGATGAAGTATTAGCATTGTTACAAACATTTGCTGCACATCCTGAAGAACTTGAAATTCATTCTTTAAAGGATGGGGACAATATTAATCCATTTGAAACGGTTTTAACAATTACAGGGCCTTATGAATATTTCGGGTTTTTAGAAGGTGTAATTGATGGGATTTTAGCTCGTCGTACATCTGTTGCAACAAATGTATATAACGTTGTACAAGCTGCTCGTAGCGGTGAAAAAGAAAAACCTGTTATTTTCATGGGAGACCGTGATGATCATTATACACAGCAAGCTGGTGACGGATATGCTGCTTATATTGGTGGCATGAGTGCACAGGCAACGCATGCTATGAATGAATGGTGGGGCAAAAGTGGAATGGGGACGATGCCTCACGCATTAATTCAAATGTTTAATGGAGATGTTGTAGAAGCTGCGAAAGCATATCACAAAAAGTTTCCAGAGGACGATCTCGTTGTACTGATTGACTATAACAATGATGTTATTACAGATGGGCTTCGTGTTGCACGCGAATTCGGTTCAGAATTAAAAGGTGTCCG
Source organism: Bacillus sp. TL12 (assembly GCF_022625245.1). NCBI lineage: Bacteria > Bacillati > Bacillota > Bacilli > Caryophanales > Bacillaceae > Bacillus > Bacillus sp. TL12. The sequence continues at coordinate 197,894 of NZ_JAJJBY010000002.1, forward strand.
CATTGATACATCACGTACAATGATTGATCAATATTTCATTCGTCATCCAGAAGTGCTTGGAACATTTGACCCACGTGGCGTCAATCCATCACTTGTTTTTGCTCTTCGTAAAGCGCTTGATGAAGAAGGATTCCAACACGTAGATATTGTTGTAACTGGTGGATTCGATGAAAAACGTATTCGTGAATTTGAAGCACAAAATGTTCCTGTAGATCTATATGGAGTAGGAAGCAGTTTATTAAAGATGAACATTGGTTTTACAGGTGATAATGTAGAATTAAATGGAAAACCAGAAGCGAAGGCTGGACGTAAATATCGTCCAAATCCACGTTTAGAGCGTGTTCAATTAGAAAAAAGAGAAGAGATGTAAAAACTTGAAAAACTGATAGGTGATTGACCCTATCAGTTTTTCTGTTATCATAGTATAACGGATTGTTTTTTGCTATAATAGGTTTGTTATGGACATGAAAGAAGTACGTATGTGTTTATCTCGACTGGTGATAACAGATTAAAGTTTCACCGTATCGGGAAATGTATGATGATTACCAAAATAAGAAAAGATTCATATACTGTCTTATAGATAGGCCGTTATATTAGTTCGAAATGTTGGAGGTTCTTTAAGATGACAGTTTACCATTTTGTAGGAATTAAAGGAACAGGAATGAGTTCATTAGCACAAATTCTTCATGACATGAAGCATACTGTTCAAGGTTCTGATTTTGAAAAGCGTTTCTTTACACAAACAGCATTGGAAAAGCGTGGTATCACCATCCTTTCTTTTGATAAAAACAATGTAAAAGAAGGACAAGTGATTATCGCCGGAAATGCATTCCCTGATACGCATGAAGAAATTGTAGCGGCGAAAGAGTTAAATCTCCCAGTACACCGTTACCATCACTTTTTAGGGGACCTTATGAGTAAGTATACAAGTGTTGCTATAACAGGTGCACACGGAAAAACATCAACAACTGGTTTGTTAGCCCATGTAATGCAAGGTGCACACCCAACATCTTACCTTATTGGAGATGGAACAGGGCATGGGGTAGAAAATAGTAAGTATTTTGTGTTTGAGGCATGTGAGTATCGTCGTCATTTCTTGTCTTACTATCCAGACTATGCAATTATGACAAATATTGATTTTGACCATCCAGACTACTTTACAGACATTAATGATGTGTTTAGTGCATTCCAAGAGATGGCGCTTCAAGTGAAAAAAGGAATTATTGCATGTGGTGATGATGAAGAACTTCAAAAAATTCAAGCGAAAGTACCTGTTATTTTCTATGGATTTGGTGAAGATAATGATTTCCAAGCACGTAACATCCAAAAGAGAACAGATGGTACTGTATTCGATGTATTCGTTCGTAATACGTATTATGAAACGTTCAAAATCACAGGATACGGCAATCATAGCGTCTTAAATGCACTAGCAGTTATTGCGCTTTGTCATTATGAAAATGTTGATGTAGAAGCAGTAAAACATCAATTAACAACGTTTGAAGGTGTAAAACGTCGCTTTAATGAAAAGCCGATGGGAGAACAGGTCATCATTGATGATTATGCACACCATCCGACAGAAATTAACGCAACGATTGAAGCAGCTCGTCAAAAACATCCAGAGCGTGAAATTGTCGCTGTATTCCAGCCGCACACATTCTCACGTACAGAAAAGTTCTTAGATGAGTTTGCAGAAAGCCTAAGCAAGGCTGATCAAGTATATCTATGTGATATTTTTGGATCAGCACGTGAAAACAAAGGTGACTTAACGATTCAAGACCTGCAACAACGTATTGATGGTGCAGAATTAATTACAGATACAACAACGGATGTATTAAAGAAACATAAAAACGGCGTTCTTATTTTTATGGGCGCAGGTGATATCCAAAAATTCGAAGCAGCTTACGTGAAAGAAGTGCAAGTTGCGGAGAAGTAATGAGATGAAAGAGACGTGCAGCGGTGGCTGCACGTCTTTTTTTATTTATGTATTGACCTAGAGTTAACTCTAAGTTGTAAGATGAAAATGTGAAAAAACAAGGGGGAGATAACATGTATAAGATTGGTGAAGTAGCAGAGTTAACAGGGATGAGCATTCATACACTTCGCTATTATGAAAAACTGGGATTATTACCACCACCGACACGGAATAGTGGCATTCGTCAATATACAGAAGTAGATGTACGCTTATTGAAATTTTTGTACTCGTTAAAACAAACAGGAATGTCACTAGAAGAGATAGCAGAGTTTGCAAGTGACGGTTGCATTATAGAAGAAATTAAGCAAAGAAAAGAAGAAGTACCAGCTAAAATAAAAAAACGTATTTCGATTTTAACGGTTCACTTGGAACGATTAAAAGAGCAGCAAGAGCAATTACAACGTGTAATAGAACTAACAGAGAATAAATTAGAGGTTTATTATGGTTTTTTAGAAGGCAAAGCCTTGGAGGAAGACAATGAAAAATAAAGTGTATGTTCAGTTGTTAGGCTTTGCAATATTTACTGGTGGGACATTCAATGCTTCGAAATACGCAGTACAATATTTTTCAGCGGTTCACATTGCGGCATGGCGTTTTGGAGTAGCTGCTCTTGTAATGCTATGTATTTTAAAGATAAGAAAAAAATTTGAGTTAGAAGTATGGAAACAAAATATTGGCTATTATATTTTACTCGGCATAGTTGGGGTATTTGGTTTTAACTTCTTTTTCTTTTTAGGAATGAAAAATACGGAGGCTATAAACGGCTCGCTTATTATGGCGACGAATCCACTTGTTACAACGATATTGGCCAGTATAATTTTGCACGAAAGAATTGTAAAACGCCAAGCTATCGGAATGTCATTTGCATTGCTTGGGGTTATTTTTGTTATTACGCAAGGGTCGTTTTTGGTCATACAAAATTTAGCTTTTTCAAAAGGAGATTTCTACATTTTATTAGGGAATATTTCTTGGGCTTTATACGGTGTGCTAGGAAGAAAGTTTATTAAGGGTGGTACTCCGATACAAACAACCACATATACAATGACTGTTGGAGCACTTGCTTTCATTATGGTCTCTTTCATGCAAAAGAGTGTAGCGCCTATTTCAGAAATTCCTCTACTAGCATGGCTATCAATCTTATTTATGACGGTTGGAATGAGTGTGCTTGGTTATCTTTGGTGGAATAAAGGAGTCGCGAAAATTGGAGCAGCAAAAACATCTTTGTTCTTTAATTTAGTTCCCGTTGTTACGATGTTTATTTCTTTTGTGGAAGGAGTAAATATAACAATCCTGCAATATTTAGGAATGATTTTAGTTATTACGGGTGTTTTATATTCTTCCGGTTTTCTTACTATAAAAACGAAAAAAGAGAGTGTGAATATATAAATCTTAACATTCCCTGATTCGAAGTGTTAGAATAATAAGAAATTAAAAAGGGGGATGGAGAAATGTTCACACTTCACGTTGATGATGAAATCGAACTTCAATTACTAGAAAAACATCATAAAGAAGAGTTATATCAATTAGTAGATCAAAACAGAGAGCATTTAAAAAGATGGCTTCCATGGGTAGATGGCACAAAATCAGCTGATGCATATGACGAAATTCTTCCGATGTGGTTGAAGAAATTTGCGGATGGAAACGGTTTTGAGACAGGTATACGTTACAAAGGAAAGCTCGTTGGAATGGTTGGTATTCACGAGGTGAACTGGGCTAAGAAAGCAACAAGTCTTGGATACTATCTTGCAGAAGAAGCAGGCGGAAAAGGAATTATGACACGAAGTGTAAAAGTGGTACTTCGTTATGCGTTTGAGGATTTAAAATTAAACAAGATTGAAATCCGTTGTGGGGTAGAAAACAAGAAAAGCCGTGTGATTCCAGAGCGACTTGGTTTTAATTTAGATGGTATTTTGCGAGATGAAGAATGGCTATATGATCATTTTCATGATCTTGCGGTGTATAGTTTATTGGCTTCAGAATGGAAGGAGATCCAATGAGCCATATGAGTTGCATTCATTTTAATGGAGGGACCAACAAAGAATATTGCTGAATAAGGCGTTTCATAGTTTGTGAAAGCTGGAGATTAAAGTAGTCTCTAGCTTTTTTATCGTATCAAATGGTATAATTTGGTTGAGAGGTGATAATATGAACTTTCCTATCCAAAGAAGTACACCCATTATGATTTTTGTAAGTGTAATGTTAATTCTTATGGTTGTTTGGCCAATCGGAATGCTCATTATGGACAATGGAAACTGGGGATCAGCACTGATTGGGATGGCAATTTGTCTTATTGTAAATGTACCGCTTGTTTGGGATGTATTTATTAAAAAGCACACCGTAGAAAATGGTGTACTTAAGTACGGGATATTAAATGATGATATTGTCCTATCTGATGTGAGAGTTGTTCGCCAAGTTGGAAAATCCCTCGAACTGACAACGAATCAATATAAAGTGCATATGATTGCCATGCCGCGAAATAAGGAAAAGCTGTTGCTGCTTATTCAAGAAGCAAATCCGTATGTGAAGATAGATATGAAAGCATAAATGGGGTGAGCAATGAAACATTTCAGACTGTTATTTTGTTTTGAATTATTGATGGTACTGGTCGTTTGTGTTAGGGGATATGTTCGCTGGGGATGGCCGTTGTATGTATCGATAGGTGTAGGCATTTTAGCAGTTGTACTTTTGTTTTATTATCATGTTCGTCAGACTCGACCGAAGGAAAAGAGAGTGGAGAAATACAAGAAGAGCCCTCCTATTTAGAAGGAGAGCTCTTCTTTGTTTTATTTTAAATTCTCAGGATTCAACGCTTCTAATTCAGATACAACAAATCGTCCATCTTTACGAATCAATACGTCATCGAAGTAAATTTCGCCGCCGCCGTATTCAGGGCGTTGGATGCATACTAAATCCCAGTGGATGTTAGAGTTGTTGCCGTTCCATGCATCGTCGTAAGCTTGTCCAGGAGTGAAGTGGAAGCTGCCGTCGATTTTTTCATCAAATAGGATGTCGCCCATTGGATGTAAGATATACGGGTTTACACCGATTGCAAACTCACCAACGTAACGTGCGCCTTCGTCTGTATCGAAGATTTTGTTAATGCGTTCTGAATCGTTTGCAGTTGCTTCAACGATTTTTCCATCTTTAAATGTCAGTTGTACATTTTCAAATGTATAGCCGTTATATGGTGATGGTGTGTTGTAAGAAACTGTACCATTAACAGAATCGCAAACTGGTGCAGAGTATACTTCACCATCTGGAATATTTAAATGACCAGAGCACTTAATAGCTGGAATGTCTTTAATAGAGAATGTTAAGTCAGTTCCAGGGCCAACTAGGCGAACTTTATCTGTTTTATTCATGAGTTCAACAAGGTTGTCCATTGCTTTGTCCATTTTACCGTAATCTAAGTTACATACTTCGAAGTAGAAGTCTTCAAATGCTTCCGTGCTCATTTTTGCAAGCTGTGCCATAGATGCATTTGGGTAGCGAAGCACAACCCAGCGTGTTTTTGGAACACGGATGTCTCTATGAACTTTTTTACCAACAGTTTGACCGTGGATTTTCATGCGTTCACTTGGAACATCAGCTTGTTCGTTAATGTTATCGCCAGAGCGTAGACCGATGTAAGCATCCATATCCTTCATTACGCTTGCTTCATACGCAGCGATTTGCTCGAAATGTTCTTCAGTAGCCCCCATCAATAAAGAGCGGTCAACTTGATGATCTTTTAATGAGACGAATGGGAAACCACCAGCTGCATATGCTTCTTTTACAAGTGCAGTTACAAGTTCTTTTTGTAAGCCAAAGTTTTCAATTAATACTTTTTCACCTTTTTGTAAACGAATGGAATAGTTAATTAAATTATGTGCTAAAGTTTCGATACGTGGGTCTTTCATATGTAAAAGCCTCCCTACTAATTATGTATCCTTTTTTATTGTACCCTAATTGGTGGTATTTGTTTAATGATTTATGTTACAGTTGACGAACAAGTATGAAAATTCTTGCGTCCTCATAAGGATTAGAACGAAACGGAAAATGATTGTATAATAGGAGAAAGTATGAAAAAGATAAAGGAAGTGATGAAATGCAAATTCTTTTATACGTAAGTGCAGCTATAGCTGCCATTGCTTTTGTAATTTTAGTGATATATACATGTAGAACATTATTATCATTGCAGAAGACGTTAGAAAATGTTGCAAGTACATTAGAAGGCTTAGAGAAGCAAATGCAAGGGATAAGCGTAGAGACAGAACAATTATTACATAAGACGAATGCATTAGCTGATGATATTCAGCAAAAATCTCAGTCGTTAAATAAAGTAGTAGAAGGCGTAAATGGAATCGGAACAACAATTCATTCTTTAAATACGAAACTGCGCAATGTATCGGATTCTGTAACAAATGAAATCGAAAATAATGCAGACAAAGTAGCGCAAGTCGTACAATGGAGTAGTGCAGCGATTGAAGTGTATAATCATTATCGCACGAGTAGACAAGAGAAAAAGTTAGAAAAGGCCGAGAAGAAATTAGAGAAGACAGAGAAAAAAGAGAAGCGCTCTAGACTTCCGATTCGTATGAGGGGTGAATAACGTGAGCATGACGAAGATTGAAACAATAGAAGAGTTTGACGCATTATTAGAAACGGCGGAACCATATATTCTTTTTAAACATAGTACAACATGCCCAATTAGCCAAGGGGCATACGCAGAGTTTGAAGCGTATTGTCAGGAGGCAAAAGAAGCACCTGCTTATTATTTATACGTGCAAGATGCAAGAGAGGTTTCGAATCGTATTGCAGAGCACTTTGGTATTAAACATGAATCACCGCAAGTGCTATACATAAAAGATGGTATGGCGGTATGGCATACATCGCATTGGAATATTAAGAAGCAAACTTTAGAAGAGAACATTAAATAAAAGAGAGAGTGAACGAAAAGATTTTCTTTAAGTTCACTCTCTTTTTATTTTTCTTATTTTTTGTTTGCTTTATAGTTATTTAAGAATTTTTGTGCTTTGTCTGAATCAGCTTTCAGCTCATTTCCTGTTTTTACAATTGGGCTAACGGTAGAAATAGCTTTAATTTTTTTGTTTTGATAGAAATTTAAGATTTCATCTTGATTGATAGAGTAAAGAATAGCTTTTCGTAAGTCTTCACTTTTTGAAACTTCGCGATTTGCTGTGTTAAATAGTAGATAGCTTACACCATTGCTCTCAATATTTTGTAGTGCTAATTTGTTATCACTTTTGATAAGATCATGTTTTGTTTCTGGAACACCGGAATACAAATAAATCTCGTTGTTGCGTAGCGCAGAAAGTGCACTATCTGTGTCCTTAATGAATCGAAGTGTTACATTTGAAATTTTCGGTTCATGCTTCGTTCCTTTTAAATAATTGGGGTTCTTTTGGAAAATTGCTTCGTAATCATTCTTATATGAAAGAATATATGGACCGCTTGCATACAGCGTGTTATTGTATTTATTTCCATCTGTAACTGTATTTTGATCACCGTAAGGAATGTCTTTATTTACATCAAATGAAGCTACATCATAAGTATTGATACTCTCTACTTGTTTTTTAGAAACAATACCTGCGGATTGGTGAGCTAAATAGTTTAATACTTGTGGAAAAGGTGTTGTAGTTGTAAGTTTCACAACTTGATATTTCCCTTCCTTGTTATTTGCTTGTTTTTTGTCAGTTACGAGCTCTGTAATTTTTGCAGTTAATCCCTTTTCAAGCTCTTCTCTCACTGATTTACTATTACCAGATTGTTTCACTTTATCGAGTGTGCTAAGGTCTGTAACAATTTCTGCATTTTGAATATGTTCATGTAAACTATATGTGCGGTGATCGGGAACAGATTTTTTATCTTTTGCTCGATTCAGTGAGAAAATCACATCATCAGCTCCTACACGTTCACCAGTATCTTCTGCCTTTTTATTCGAGATTTTTGAGAAATTTATATCATCTCTAAGTAGGAAGTAGTATTCTGAATTCCCTTCCGCCATACTGTAGTTATGAGATAAAGAACCCTCTGATGTGATTTTGTCATTATCTGTAAGGTTGATAAGTCGAACATACATATTTGTATTGATCATATTAATAGAGCCATCATTACCTTTAATAGGATCAAGTGATGTTAATGTTGAAGCAGTTTGCGTAAGAACAAGAGGTGCTGTTTCACGTTTACTAGTGTCTTTGAAATCAATTGATTCCCATACGAGAGCACGAGATTTTGCCAATCTTACTGAATCCTTATTTAAAATATCTTTATTGATAGCTTGTGTTTTCAATGATGTGTAAAGCGGTACAATATAGGCTTTATTAAATACAAGACGTTGTTCTAATTGTTTGTACGTATTTACATATTCTTTTGGAGTCTGTGTGCTCGCTTTATCGATTAGTTTATCGATTTCTGTATCAGCTAGTATGCTGTAGTCTCCACCTGTTTTGAATAAGGAACGTACTGCGTAATCAGGATTACCGGTAACTGTAGTCCAACTAGATAACGCGACATCATAGTTACCCGCATTTTGCTGTGCTTTGAAACTTCCATAATCGGGTTGGATGTTTAATTTCACTTTGAATCCATTTTTGGTAAGTTGATCTCGAACAATATTAATGTCAGTTTCACTGCCACTTTGGCCAAGAATTTCGATTTCCACTGGATTTTTATCATCGACTACGTTAGTTTTCTTCTTTTCTTTTTCTGCCACTTCTGATTTTGTATTTAAAGAGCATCCTCCTATTAACAATACAGATGTTAGCAGGAGAGAAGTTAAAACTTTTTTCACAATAAATTCCTCCTCAAAGTATAAGATAGATTTAATCTAATTTTGGATCTAGTGCATCTCTCAAGCCATCTCCTAAAAAGTTGAAGGATAAGACAAGAGCAATGATGGCAAGACCTGGATATATTGCCAAATAGGAATGAGATTCAAGGTATGTGCTTCCGATCTTCAAAATGTTCCCCCACTCTGGTATGTGCGGTTCGACACCTAATCCTAGGTAGCTTAAGCTACTTGTAGCAATGACTGCTCCACCAATTGTAAGGGTCGATTTAACAATCATTGGTGCAAGTGAGTTAGGGACAATATGCTTAAAAATAATAGAAAAATTATTTAATCCGTATGCACGTGCGGAAAGTACATATTCATAATTTGATACCATCATTACATTTGCTCGCATCGTGCGGGCGTATGTTGGGATGGAGCCTATGCTGAGTGCTACAATTAAATTTGTTGTATTAGCCCCAAAAGCAGCGACTATTGCGATCGCTAATAGAATACCTGGAATTGCATATAAGATATCTAGAAGTCTCATAATAATATTGTCTGTACGATGACCGTAATAGCCGGATAGTGCCCCTAAAATACCGCCAATAACTACAGGAATGATTGTAGAGATTAAACCGACAACTAGTGAAATACGAGCCCCAAATACAATTCTGGAAAACAAATCTCTTCCGAAATCATCTGTTCCGAATGGATAAGCAAGACTTGGAGCCTGAAGAATAACATTATAATTATTTTCGACAGCCATACCGTAGTCGAATGTTAAATAGCTACATATAGAAATAGAAAATATAAAAACGATAAAGAAAAGTCCTAGCATAGCTGTCGTATTCTGCGTGATTTTTTTCCAAATACTATCCCATTGCATGATTCTGGATTTATCGCTACTGTAAATTTTCATAATCAAATTTATCCCAAGTAATAGAGCGAAAAGGTTACCTGTTATAGCTGTAAGTAAAAGAGGAATGGCTATGTAGGTGAACCAAGGTGCTAGTTTATTATTTTGTACATATTTTGCTACTAGTAAAAGTGCGATTAGTTGGAATATTAAGACTAAAAGTAGTATAAACATCGATGAAAGAAATGTATCCGCAACATAAGGTTTAAACAGGTTAAGTGCTGATAACACAATAATAAGGAGCTGTGTAAGAAACATGTATACAGCGAATGTATATTCAAGTGTTTTTTCTTTTTTTATTAAATGGAATGCAGCAATAGTAATAAAGATATTACCGACGAAAATACTAAAAAGTTGTATGTAGCCCAGTATCCTCGTCTTATTTTGTACATAGCCTAAATTAAGAAGATCATGCTTAACTTTAAGTGTGATAATAAATTGTAAGCATGTAAATAGAATGTAGGCGATAAACGTACCGAATATATATATATTTAATGTTTGTTGGCTAAAGTCATAGATATTTAGGCCTAGAATAAAAGTGAGTGCGAAAGATAGAATGCCTGCGAAACTAGCTTGTGTGTATTCTGGGAGAGAATGTAGAATTTGTGCCTTTTGATGATTTTTTATTGATTTTATGGTCTTGAGCATGAATACACCTTCTTTAATATTGTTTCATTTTCGAACGGATACGAGGATCAAAGAATGCATACAAGATGTCAATGAATACATTGACTAAGGAAATTGTAATAGCTACATAAATAACCCCGCCCATAATACTTGGAATATCAGGGATAAACTGCTTATCAACAATGTAACTTCCAATACCACTTATGTTGAATACTTTTTCGGTAACCGCAGCGCCGCCAAGCATTCCCCCGAATAGCAGGCCGATGACAGTAATAATTGGAATCATGGCGTTGCCAATAGCGTGTTTCCAAAGAATATAATTTTGACTCAACCCTTTAGCTTTAGCTGTTATAATGTAATCTTCATGAATCACTTCGAGCATTGATGAGCGTGTCATTCTGGCAATAGAGGCTGTAAGTCCAGTTCCTAGCACAATGACTGGCATAATGATAGATAGCCAATTTTCAGGGTTAAATGTTGCTGGTAACCAATGTAATTTAATAGAGAAATTCAAAATAAATATGAGACCTTGCCAAAAATTTGGAATAGATAATCCAATAAGAGCGATGAACATAAAAGTATAGTCGAAAAATGAATTAGGTTTTGTCGCTGAAATAATACCGATTGAGATTGCAATCATGATAGCAATGAGTAATGAGATAACGGCTAGTGTAAGTGTTATAGGAAATTTTTTTGTTATACTTGCAATCACTTCTTCATTACCTGAGAAAGATATACCTAGGTCGAAAGTTGCAATGCCTTTAAGAGTATTCCATAGCTGTTGAAAATATGACTGATCAAGGCCATACAGATGATTAAATGCATGAATCTGTTCTTTTGTTGCTGTTTCACCGAGGATGTTTGATGCTGGATCAAAAGGTGACAAATATAAAATGGTAAACACAAGAATAGAGACTCCAAAAATTACAAACACACTCATAATTAGTCTCTCAAAAATATATTTTAGATAGGAATTACTATAGAGAAGAATGAATATGTACATAAATAAACCTGGGATAAATGATAAAGTTAAAAAATTTGGATATGAGATAAGAGATTGAAAAGTACTTTCAAATGTTATTCTTTGTTTACTTTGTTGTTCAAGGGCTTGATTTGTTTTTTCAATCACAGTTTTGTGAAATTGTTTTTCTGTCCATTTTTCTACCAGTTGGTTAATTTTCTGCATACTTACCTTTTGGCCAAAAAACTCCTGTTTCCGTAGGGCTTGATCTAATAACTCATGTCTTACATTTTCACGGTATCCAGATTCAATCAAAGAGTTCTTTGTTTCTTCCAAAATAGAGAAATAGGAATCGCCCCTTTTTCTATATAGGTAGATAAACAAGACAGCGATATTAACTGGTAAGCCAAGTATAAGGAGTAAATATTTGTATGAGATCCGTAGCTGCATTTTCCCATAAGTACGGCTAATGATATCCGATAGAGGGGATCCTCTATAGCCATTCTGTTCTTTTTTAACTCGAGTTATTTCCAATGGATTGAACCTCCTTCTTAAAAAAGTAAATTTAATTATTCCGATGTGTATAGTATATTTTATTTTAATAGTTTTAAAAAGTCAATATTCTGATTATTTCAAAAAATAAACAATAAAAGGGAGGTTGGAGACTTGGAATCTATTTTGGAAGTTAGAAATTTACGTGTGTCTTTTCAGTCAAGAGATCAAGAATTTGAGGCTGTTCGAGGTGTGGATTTTGAGGTGAAGAAGGGAGAGACATTAGGAATAGTAGGCGAATCAGGAAGTGGTAAAAGTGTAACGGCTCGTTCTATTATGCGCCTTCTTCCACCAACTACTTCTGATATGAAAGAAGGAGAGGTTATCTTTTTAGGAGAAAATCTTGCTTATAAGACAGAGAAGGAAATGGAAAGTATACGTGGTAAGGAAATTGGTATGATTTTTCAAGATCCAATGACTTCTCTTAATCCAACTATTCGAATTGGGAAACAAATATCAGAAACTTTGATGAAACATCAAGATTTGTCTAAAAAAGAGGCTAAGGAACAAGCAATTGAAATGCTTGAACTTGTAGGTATTAGAAGCAGTGAAATACGTTATAATCAATATCCACATGAGTTTTCTGGAGGGATGCGGCAACGTGTTATGATTGCGATGGCACTAGCTTGTCGTCCTACTTTATTAATTGCTGATGAACCGACTACAGCACTTGATGTAACGATTCAAGCGCAAATTTTGAATGTAATGAGAGACATTCAAGGGCGTTTTGGAATTTCAATTATATTGATTACACATGATTTAGGAGTTGTTGCTAGTATGTGTGATCGAGTCGCTGTCATGAAAGATGGAGAGATTGTAGAGACTGGAACGACAGAAGAAGTTTTTGAAAGTGCCAAGCATCCGTATACATTAAAGCTCCTGCATGCATTGCCGCGTCTACATGAAAAAAAGAAAACGAAATTTGTACATAGTAAGCCTTTTGATAAGCCTTTAGTTGAAGTGAGATCGTTAAAGCAATATTTTGATTTAGGAAAAGGGAATGTTTTAAAAGCAGTAGATGATATTAGTTTTCAGATTCGGGAAGGTGAGACCTTAGGATTTGTGGGAGAGTCTGGTTCGGGAAAGTCCACGACAGGACGTGCGATATTACGTCTTCATGAACCAACAGCTGGAGATGTATTATATAAAGGAATGGCAGTGAATCGTTTTTCAAAGAGTGAAATGAAAATGATGCGTCGGCATATGCAGATGATTTTTCAAGATCCTTATGCATCTCTGAATCCTCGTTTTAAAGTTATTGATATTATCGGTGAGGTATTGGATGTGCATCGATTGAGTGGGAGTAAAAAAGAAAGGACAAGAAGAGTTGAAGAATTACTTGATATGGTCGGACTTGATCCTGCATATACAATGCGTTATCCACATGAGTTCTCTGGTGGACAGCGTCAACGTATTGGAATTGCACGTGCACTTGCAGTAGAACCGAAGTTCATCGTATGCGATGAACCATTGTCTGCACTTGATGTATCTATCCAATCCCAAATTGTAAAGTTATTAGAGGAACTGCAGAATCGATTAGGGCTGACGTATTTATTTATTGCGCACGACCTTTCAATGGTGAAGCACATTAGTGATCGAGTGGCTGTGATGTATGCTGGGAAAATTGTGGAGATTGCTGAAAGCGAAGAGCTTTATACGAATCCACAACATGAATATACGAAATCTTTGCTGTCTGCAATACCAATTCCGGATCCTAAAATTGAATCGAAGAAAAAAAGAATGCTAATAGAAGAAACAAATGAAGAGGATAAATATTCTTTACGGAAATCCAAGCTCGTTGAGGTGTCTGAAGGACATTGGGTCGCCCTTCCAATGGAATAGAAAGAATAGTTAATAAGGGGTATGCGCTTCACTTCATTTTCATTAATATGTAAAGTATCAATAACTTTTAGCTTTTTGGGAGCTATAGAGTTTTAACTTGATGGCTATGGATATTTTTTGCTGTTATTGAGTTAAAACTTCATAGTCTTCTTTTTTTTAGTTTTTTTAAGCTGAGTGTATCATGTGACAACCTGAAACCTATCGGATATAATAAATTATCTTAACCATGATAATAAGGTAATCTTTATATATAGCTTGAAAGAGGTGGCTTTCTTATGGCATCACAAGAATTAGATCATTTACGTTCTCAAATCGATCAAATGAACCTGCAAATTTTAGAATTACTAAATGAAAGAGGTCGTCTTGTTCAAGAGGTCGGTAAATTGAAAGAAGTGCAAGGTGTAAAGCGATTTGATCCTGTACGTGAAAGAAGCATGCTTGATTTAATTGCTGAGAATAACGATGGGCCGTTTGAAACATCGACTCTTCAACATATTTTCAAACAAATTTTTAAAACAGGTTTAGAATTACAAGAAGATGATCATCGTAAAGCGCTTCTTGTTTCACGTAAGAAAAAATTAGAAGATACCATTGTTGATATAAAAGGTGAAAAAATTGGTGATGGCAATGCTCACTTTATTATGGGACCGTGTGCGGTAGAAAGTTATGAACAAGTTCGCCAAGTTGCAGAAGCGATGAAAGAACAAAGTTTAAAACTGATGCGCGGCGGTGCGTTTAAACCTCGTACATCACCTTATGATTTCCAAGGTCTTGGCTTAGAAGGCTTGAAGATATTACGCCAAGTGGCAGATGAGTATGATTTAGCGGTTATTAGTGAAATTTTAAATCCGAATGATATTGAAATGGCATTAGATTATGTTGATGTGATTCAAATTGGCGCTCGTAATATGCAAAACTTCGAACTCTTGAAAGCGGCTGGATCGGTGAAAAAACCAGTATTATTAAAACGTGGTTTATCAGCAACGATTGAAGAGTTTATCTATGCAGCAGAATATATTATCGCACAAGGTAACGGGGATATTATTTTATGCGAGCGTGGCATTAGGACGTATGAAAAGGCAACACGTAATACGCTAGATATTTCCGCTGTGCCGATTTTGAAGAAAGAGACACATTTACCTGTTGTAGTCGATGTAACGCACTCTACAGGACGACGTGACCTTCTTTTACCGACTGCAAAAGCAGCGATGGCAATCGGTGCTGATGCGGTTATGGCTGAAGTACATCCAGATCCGGCTGTTGCGTTATCAGATTCAGCACAACAGATGGATATTCCAGAATTCAATGAGTTTATGAAAGAATTAAAAGCATTTCGCGGTAGATAGTTATATATATCCAACTTAATTTTCCAACATATAAATCCATTTTGATTTTCAAGCACCTAAGTCGCGGTTATGAAGACAAAAGAAGATCTCCACTCGCTTTCTCCTTTTGTTCTCACTTGGCATGGGGCTAAAAAAGGTACTGACCGCTTCTATGCATGGCCGGATGCTCTCTCCCATCTAAAAAGAATGGTTTGATGTTCGTTTTTTAATTTGGGTTTATATAGAATGGATTTTAAAGTCTATGCGACACTTGTTGCATAGACTTTTTCGCGGAATTTGACCTTTTTTACATGAAAAATACGAAAATAGGAGAAAAGAAGCGAATTTTTTCGAAACTTTTGCGGGAAAATATTGTATGAGCCTGCATTTTTATCGTATCATTAGTAAAAGGACTCGGGAGTGACATCTTCAAGTAGAGTTGATGTCTTTTTTTCATTTAAGTGAACCGATACATAAAGATAGATAACATAATATAGAAGGAGTGTGCGGAAGAGATGAACGTAACAATCTATGACGTAGCGCGCGAAGCAAACGTTTCAATGGCAACTGTATCACGCGTTGTGAACGGTAATCCGAATGTAAAGCCTACAACAAGAAAGAAAGTATTAGAAGCAATTGATCGATTAGGGTACCGCCCAAATGCGGTAGCACGTGGACTAGCAAGTAAGAAAACAACAACAGTAGGTGTTATTATTCCAGATATCTCTAATACATTTTATGCAGAACTGGCACGTGGAATCGAAGATATCGCAACAATGTACAAATATAACATCATTTTAAGTAACTCTGACCAAAATAGAGAAAAAGAGTTCCATTTATTAAATACAATGCTTGGTAAACAAGTGGACGGTATTGTATTCATGGGTGAAGATATTACAGATACGCATGTAGAAGAGTTTAAAAAGTCTCCAGTACCAATCGTGTTAGCAGCATCATTTGATGAGGAGAATGAAACATCATCAGTAAATATTGATTATACACAAGCGGCTTATGATGCGATGAAACACTTCTTAGAGCAAGGCCATAAACGTATCGGTTTCGTATCAGGTCCTTACATTGACAAAGCTGGAAGCGCAAAGAAATTACAAGGTTATAAAAAAGCTTTAGAAGAAGCTGGTATTGCTTATGATGAAAATCTTGTTATTGATGGAGATTACACATACGATTCAGGTTTAGAAGCATTTGAAAAGCTTTGGGAACTTAATGAAAAACCAACAGCAATCTTTGTTTCTTCAGATGAAATGGCACTAGGCGTTATCCACGCAGCACAAGATGCTGGATTAAATGTACCAGAAGACGTAGAAGTACTTGGCTTTGACAACACACGTCTTGCATTAATGGTACGCCCGCAGCTTTCCACAGTTGTACAACCAATGTATGACATCGGTGCAGTAGCAATGCGTTTACTTACAAAGTATATGAACAAAGAAAAAGTAGAAGATCATACAGTTATCTTACCTCACCGTATCCAATTTAGAGATTCAACGAAGTAAGTAAAATAAAAACTCACAGCAGGGTGCTGTGAGTTTTTTATCTATGCTTTATTTTATAAATGATACTAGCTAAAATAGAGGCTGGTATGTAATAGATGATGCCTTGTTGATGGAGGTGTCTTTGAGATTCTGCATAGGAAATATTTTCATACATTTCCGGCTGAGAAACATTCATTTTTTTCTGTTTTTCTTTTAATTCTTTTCAATAAATGCCCATAACTCATCTTGATTTCGCAAGTTATGATCGATACATAGTTGCGCCGTTATTTTGAATCCTGCTAACAAATCGTCAATTTGTAAAGTGTGATATTTTTCTATATCTCCGTTTACGTTTGTATGGTCTCTCTTTAAATCAAGTGATACATCTAATAATACTTTATTCGTTTTTATATCAATCACTTTAATATAAAAAAATTTGTTTTCTAAATCAATCGTAATATAATCAAACTTTTCTACTTGTTCTAATACGGCATAACTAGTGTAGTCATCTTTCAATAGTAATCCCTCCATATATTTTCAAATCAATTCGTATTTACAAGGGGGTCATGATATATGAAAATTCGATACCTATTTTGGTACTCCTTGTTCATAACTTTTCTCTAACATTTTTTGTTTGAATGTAAAATTCCCTATAACTACGCAATGTCATGTATAATAGAAAGAAAAGGCTTGTGAGGGGGGAAGAGATGATCGTTCTTTGGATAATTACGCTTTGTATGACTGCTTTTTTTGCATATATGACGTTAAAACAAAACGGCTTAAAGCGCTTTGTTCCAGGAAGTATTCTTGCAGGAATTGCCCTTATCACGTATGTAGCTTCTATTTTTATTGAAAGTATTTCAGTAGATGTAAGCGCAAGCTTCGTATTTGTTGCGATTACATTATTTGCAGGTTCTATTATGGTATTAATGGTTGCTGGTATTATTTTATTCATTCATATGAATTCGGAAACGTTATAAGATATAAAGAAAGGCATGTCCCATGCGGGGCATGCCTTTTGTCCGTTCAATTATGCGTTGTCTTTTGAAGTGTTTTGTTGCTTCAATAGGTCGCGAATCTCGCCAAGAAGTACTTCTTCTTTTGTTGGTTCTGGAACTTCCTCTTTTTTCTCTTCTTCTTTTTTGAATGTTAGCCTGTTGAAAACTTTAATAAATGCAAAGATAGCACCTGCGATGATTAAGAAGTCAAAGATAGTTTGAATGAAGTTACCATACGTAATAGCTGTTTTACCAAACGTAATTTTTAAACCTGTAAAGTCGATACCACCCATTAACATACCGATTAATGGTGTGATAATATCTTTTACTAAAGAACTTACGATTTTTCCGAAAGCAGCTCCGATTACAACCCCGATAGCTAAATCAATAACATTTCCTTTTAGGGCGAACTTTTTAAACTCGTTCCACATTTATGATTCCCATCCTTTCCACGATTCAGTATAAGATTTATAATTCCTATCAACATATTCTATAGAAGTTTGTGATAGAAATAAAGGGAAAATGGGAATGAAAGTAAATTCTGAAAAATGTATCCGTTTTAACTTCGATGAAACAAAGATTAAAGTTTTGATATGCCCGAAGTACTTCTTTTCGTACAAGTACTTCGGATTGTCTTATAGCATAAATTGTTTATTTATCCCGCACTAACGGGCAGTAATACTCCCACCTCAACATTCGGCGGGAGCAAAGAAGTTAGGTGGGAGATAAACTGCCCGTAAAGGCCCGATTGGTTCAACTAATAATCAGTGGGGGATGAGGAAAACCCCCACTGATTAAAGTTTCACTTTATAAACATTGGGTTTCTGTGCACCTGCTTGGATTAAAATTTCTTCGATTTCTTTAAAGTTATGAGCACGTGCATGTTGCAGCGGGGTAACACCATCATGATCTGGAATATTTATATTGGCGCCATGTTCAATGAGGAGGCGGATAACTTGTTGCTGTGTTTCGTTACCATCACTTAGTACGATAGCTTCCATTAAAGCAGTCCATCCGAGGTTATTTACATGGTTTACATCAATGTTTGTTCGAGTGAGAAGTTCTTTTATGACGTCGATATAGCCATGTTCTGCGGCTGGAATAAGAGCTGTTCCTCCGTAACGATTTGTAAGTGTTGGGTTGGCGCCGACATCAATTGTTAGTTTTAGAATTTCCAAATAACCTTCAGCACCGGCATATAAAAATGGAGTGTTTTTCATTTTATCTTGGATGTTTACATCCGCCCCAGCTTTAATAAGAGCCCTTGCGGTTTTTATATCATTTACATATGTAGCAACCATAACAGGGGTGCGTCCTTGACTATCTGTTACATTTATATTTGCTCCTTGCTGAATTAATGATAGAACGGTAGCTGTCTCCCTTTGTTCTACAGCTGTAAGTAGTTGTTTCTCCATGCTTTTTATCTCCTTTTTAGGTTCTTGATTTTGTGTGCAACCTTGCAAAAAGAATATACAACATATCATATTTAATGTTCGTTTTAGCATTGAATTTTACCACCTTCTTCTCAGTAAATGTAAGAGTCGTCTTAGAATACAGATGCTTCCCTTTATACTGTAAAATATAAATATTAATTTTTTATAAACTGTGTCTAAAATAACTATAAAATCGCTTGAGTATTCGGAAATATCTTCTTATGCTTATGAATAATAAGAAAGGTTCGTAAAGTGAGGAATGGAGTTATGTCTATTAAAACAAGATTTTTATTATCTTATATTGCTGTGATTTTTGTTTCAATTACTCTGTTATTGGTTACGGGTTTTTTAATTGTTTTTTCTATAACAGGGAATTTAGAATCAGTGAAAAATTTTTATAAGAGTTCTTATATTCAAAATCCACTGACGCCAGAGGAGGAAAATGCTTTTCTTGAATTGAAGGTAGCAGCTAAGCAGAATCAATCGCAACTATTGGATGCAGCAATGATGCCGCTCTTAGAGAAAAAAGGTGTGAAAATAGTTGTAAGAAAAGGAGATGCAATTTCATATGCATCAAAAGCAATTGAAAGTTCTAATTTGAAAGGAGCTCTCCCTAAATTTGAATCAACGAATATTAATAGTCGCGGTACGACGGAACTAAATGATACATTTTATCGGTATGTAAAGTTTGATTTTTATTTTCCTCATCATGAGGAAGGAAGTATATTTGTATTAAATAAGCAAAGCTCATATGTAGACTTAACGCAAAAGTTATTTCCTATTTTATTTGTATCGTTATTGCTTTTAGCTATTTTCATCATTGGATTATTAAGTTATTTTGTTTCAAGAAGTGTGATAACACCCATTCTGATCTTGAAAGATGCGACTGGGAGAATTAAAGACGGAGATTTGCAATTTCAAATTCCAGTTACGTCTCATGATGAAATTGGGCAGTTAAATCAAGCGTTTGAAGAGATGAGGCAGAAATTAAAAGAATCAATTGAAGTGCAAGCGCAATATGAAGAGAATCGAAAAGAGCTCATTTCGAATATCTCACATGACTTAAAAACACCCATTACATCCATTATTGGATATGTAGAAGGAATAAAAGATGGGGTTGCTAATACACCTGAAAAAATGAATAGATACTTAACGACGATTTACACAAAAGCAGCACATATGGATACACTCATCGATGAACTCTTTTTATTTTCAAAGTTAGATTTAAATCGTGTGCCATTTCACTTTGAAACGATAGAATTGTATTTGTTTATGGAAGATGTAATAGAAGAGATACAGATGGATTTAAGTAAAGATGGAATACATTTATCCTTACAATCATTTAATGAATCGCCATTATATGTAACTGCTGATCGAGAGAAAGTAAAGCGGGTTATATCGAATTTAATTCATAATAGTGTGAAATACATGGATAAACCGCAGAAAGAAATTATAGTTACATTACTAGAGGAAGCGGATGAGGTAATCGTGAGAGTGACAGATAATGGATCGGGTATAGCATCCGATACACTTCCCTATATTTTTGAACGTTTTTATCGTGCAGAACAATCACGTAATTCTAGTACAGGTGGAAGTGGTCTTGGCTTGGCTATCGCAAAGCAGATTGTTGAAGAGCACGGCGGAAAGATTTGGGCGGAAAGTAAACTAGGAGAAAGCACAAGTATTTTCTTTTCATTGAAAAAAGTACAGGAATGTGGTGAGTAAATTGAAGCGAGTGTTATTAATTGAAGATGAAGTAAGTATTGCGGAATTACAGCGAGATTATTTAGAGATTCATGATTTTCAAGTTGATGTACAACATTCAGGTGAAACAGGACTGCACTGCGCTTTACAGGAACAATATGATCTAATTATTTTAGATATCATGCTTCCAAAAATAAATGGATTTGAAATTTGTAAACAAATACGTGCGGTGAAAGATATTCCGATTTTACTTGTCTCAGCCAAAAAAGAAGATATCGATAAAATTCGTGGACTTGGGCTCGGGGCTGATGATTATATTACGAAGCCATTCAGCCCAAGTGAATTAGTCGCAAGAGTAAAAGCGCATATCGCGCGTTATGAACGATTATCTGGAAATATAATTAAGCAGCGAGATACGTTATATATCCATGGGATTTCTATTGATCAGCGTGCTAGAAAAGTATTCATAAACAATGAAGAAATTGCTTTTACAACGAAAGAATTTGATTTGCTAACATTTTTTGTGATGAATCCGAATCAAGTGTTAAGTAAGGAACAATTATTTGAACGTATTTGGGGATTAGATTCAGCTGGAGATTTAGCTACAGTTGTTGTTCATGTGCGAAAGTTACGTGAGAAAATTGAAAGAGATCCTGCGCATCCACAATATATTGAAACGGTGTGGGGAGCTGGATATCGTTTTAATGTATAGCGAACCTGTCAAAGTGTTGACGGGTTTTTTTATGTTTAAGGGCAGTGAAATTCACAGAATTAAAAAATATATTACCTTTATTTTATCTTTTTTTAAGAATTTATTTATTGGCAATTTATACTTGCCATCTACTATAGGTATCACAGAAAGAAGGTGAACAGATAAAGTGATTTGAGGAAACTGTTATCTGTTATGTATTAGATGATTGAATCTGAAAGAAAAATAATCATTTGGAGGTTTGATGAGGATGAAAAAAATGAAGTTTTTAGTACCGGCGATGATTGGGTTTACAGTAATGGTAACAGGTTGTGCGCAAGGGGAAACAAAAGCAGAAGTAAAACAGGAGACAAAACAAGAAGCGAAAAAAGAAAAGAAGCAGCAAAAAGCACAGATTACAAAATTACAGTCATTAAACGCAATGACATTACAACTAACATTTTCTAAACCTTTATCAGAAGAAGAGGTAAAGCCAGAAAATTTAGAGGTGATTAAGAAAAATTTTGTATTTGATAATGGCTTAGAAATTGTGAATGTACCACGATTGAAAACGGGAGCTACAAGTACATATATTGTACCTGTTACAGTTCAAAAACCAGGAACAAAATATAAAGTAAGTTATAAAGGTGGAAAAAAAGAAAAATTTGAGGCAAGTACGGAAAAAATTAATGTTCGTCAAGCAAAACAAGTGACGAATGATACGTTTGAAATTGAATCCTTTTTAGAAGATGGTGTGACAGATTATGCAAACATTATTGAAGCGTATAAAGCAGGGAGAGGAAATCAAGCGTTTCAGTTAGACGAAGAAAATAAAGATAAAGAAGGAAAACAATATCAAATTATTTCTTCGCTGCGAGATCGTAAACTAACAATTACATCAAGTTCAGGGGAACAAATTGTAGTAGGATATGTCCCATTTACACAAGCGGCAGATGGCAGACAAGCACCAAAGTTTCGTCTACCTGCTGGTCAAACGTTACAACCAGGTATGACATACACAATCACGTCTGATTGGGCGACGGTTAAAAATCCAACATTTACTGCGGGAACTATTGAGCCACTTACGATTCAAAGTGCTGAAGCGATAGATAATAAATCGATTCAAATCACGTTAGAGAACGATCCAAATATGGAACTGTTTGCTGGACGAAAAGTGGAATTACAAGATGAGGATGGAAATAAAATAGAGGCACAATATCGTTTTACTTCTCGAAAAGGAGCAGTAGGAATCTTTGATTTACAAAATGGTGCAACGTTGCAGTCAGGCAAGAAATATACGGTTGTACCGATGAATGGCTGGGCAACTGCAAATCAGGTTACGTTTGTAACGAAATAAAGAAGTGGTTTACACAAGCAGCAAGCGATCTAGTACTTGCTGCTTTCATGTTGTAATGATTTGTAAAAAGTTTCAATGATCGACATAAAACGATTGCTTTCTTCTAAAAAAGGGTAGTGGTTGCTGTACTCAAATAGGATAAAGATAGAATCCGTTATCTTCTTTTCTATCTCGATAGAATATTGAACTGGGCATTGAACATCATGGTTTCCACAAATAATGAGTGTTCTGGTTGTAATAGATGAGAGGCGATCTCTTAGGTCAAATTGTGAATATTCTTTAGCGAAAGCGTTCATTCGACTTACTGCCATTGTTTTATAAATAGGTTTTGAAAAATATATTTCGTAATTTTCGGGCTTATATAAAGATAATGTTGTTCGCTTAGCCGATAATGCACTTCGCACTTCTGGTGTAAGATGAGGGAGTTTCAATTCTTCGATGATGTCTTGCATATATTGAAATTTTGGGTGAGCAGGATGGTAAATACAATCTGGTGTTGCTGTATAGTTACTAGCAGCAGCACCGACAACAACTAAGGATTGCAAGGAATCAGGATAGGTAATAGCGTACAGAATTCCAAGCATACCACCTGTAGAATGTCCGGCGAAATGCCAGATTGAAAGGTGTAGTGATTCTTTGATTGCTTCTAAATCTTCAACTGTTTCGCTCATGCTTAATTCATGTTCCTTTGTAGCTTTTGCAGAATGACCAGCGTCTCTTAAATTAATAAGAAATACTTGATGAGTAGAAGTAAAGCTTTCAGCAAAATAATCACCGGTTTCGTTAAACTCGGAGTAATGATGTGTAACACATAGTGGTTCACCAAAGCCCTTTGTAAAAATTTCAAAAATACCGCGTTTTGTATGTAAGAATTGTCGTTTCCAGATGATTATTCCCCCTCCATAAAATAAGAATAGGAGAAAACCTCCTATTCTTATTATTTAATATAAAGCTTTTTTTGTATTATTCCGAATGATTTCAAGGCATTTTGCCACTGTTAATGCATTTTTTTCTTCAATTTCTCGTTTTCGAGGGATGGGATTATACATGTTGTTAGAATCTTCCCATGTAAGAGGAAGATCGATAGGTGCTTGTCCTTTCCAAGTTTCAATCCATTCTGGAGGGAGGTAACCTGAGATGTTTTGGCTGTTGTTCATTTCGAGCCAAATGAGTGCCCATGCTCTTGGGACGACACGCCACATATCGTAGCCACCACCGCCAACGGCGATCCAGCGCCCATCGCAGTATTCATTGGCAATTTCATGAGCAAGCTTTGGAATTTCACGATAAATTTGCATCGTTGCACAAAGGTGAGTAAGAGGATCGTAATAATGTGCATCGGCTCCGTTTTGCGTTAAAATAATATCTGGCTTAAAATAAGCTGCCACTTCTTTCACAACGGTTCGATACGATTGTAAAAAAGATTCATCCTCTGTAAAGGCATCGAGTGGAACGTTAAAGGAATAACTATAGCCATTACCTTGTCCACGCTCGTTTACAGCACCGGTTCCAGGAAATAAATAGCGTCCAGTTTCATGCAGTGAGATGGTGCAGACGTTAGGGTCATCATAAAAGGACCATTGTACACCATCGCCGTGATGGGCGTCTGTATCAATATATAAAACACGTAAGCCATATTTTTTCTGCATATATTTGATTGCAATCGAACTGTCGTTGTAAATACAAAAGCCAGATGCTTTACCACGGAATCCGTGATGTAATCCGCCGCCTAAATTTAATGCATGCTTTACTTTACCTGAGAGGACAGCATCTACAGCTGTTAATGTTCCACCAACAAGTAATGCGCTCGCTTCATGCATATTCGGGAACATCGGTGTATCTTCTGTTCCAAGACCGTATGACATAGCAATTGACTGTTCTAACTTTCCTTCCCCAGCACGTTTTACCGCATTTATGTATTCTTCCGTATGAACGAAAGCAATCTCCTCATCAGTCGCCATTCGTGGTGGAATGACTTGAGAAGGATGAATGAACCCACTCTTTACTAGTAAATCATAGGTGAGTGTTACGCGAAGCTGATTAAAGGGATGTTCAGGGCTAAAGGAATAACCCCGAAAATCCTCTGAATAGATGAAGGCACTTGTCATGCCTGCATCCCCATAATATTTGGCCATAAAACATGGTAGCCTTTTTTCTCTAGCGCTTCAATCACTCTTAGAGGATTCATCGTTTGAATGCGGAAAACGAGTACTTTATCATTCTCATCTTTTGCTGGATAGACGAGAACGCTCACAATATTAATGTGTAAGTCACTAAAAATAGCAACTACTTTTCCAAGAATACCAGGTTCATTTTTTACTTGAATTTCAATTTGTGAACTTGGTTGATGGGCACCTGTTAGTTTAACGAGTGTATGTAATACTGTGGATTCCGATATGATTCCAACAAGTTTACCGCTCTTTGTAACAGGAAGGCAGCCGATTTTATTTTCAAAAAATAATGTGGCAATTTCTTCGACGAAATCGAGAGGATGACACGTCATTACTGGTTGTTTCATAATTAATTGAATCGGTTGTTTAAGCATATCCAGTGAAACTTCTTCATCGAGAATTGATGGACTTGCATCACGTACGTCACGGTCAGAAATAATACCGACTACGTTGTTGTTATGCCCAATAATGGGAATATGACGAATTCCATTTGTACGTATTGTACGAATTGCGGTTTCGATTGTGTCATCTGGACGCAGTGTAATTACGTCATGATTCATAATTTCTTCTACAATCATTTTATATGCCTCCCTTCTTAATACATAAAGCGATTTTGAAAGCGTAAGCGATCAAAATCTTGGATGGAATTTGTATCAACGCGCTTGCCGATGCGAACCATTAAACAGTTAGCAGGGTGAGAACAAATTTCTGGATCGTCTGTTGCCATCCATTCTAAACCACCGGCATTCATCATTTTTTCCATTACTTTTCGATATTCCCAAACATTTAAGCCGGTTTGTTTTAAATCCCAGTGCCAATAATACTCAGTTGTTAATATAATATAATCTTCCATATAATCATCCATCATCGAAACTTCTAATAGATTTTTTCCAACAGAGCATCCACGGAATGCGGGGACGACTTCAATTGCCCCGAGTTCAATTAAATTGTCCATTTTTCCTTCTGACCATCGCTCTAGCGGATCAGGATATAAATACGTAACATATCCGACAATTGTTTGGTCTTGTCTCGCAATAATGAGACGAGCTTCTGGTAACTTAGAAATTTCGACAATTGCTTTATATTGTTGATCAGCAGGGCGAAATGCAACTAAGTCTGGGTGAAATTCATACATTTCGAGATTATGTGTAGATACTGGACCTTCAATGATTAAAGTACCTCTTGCCGTTTTTAAATTTCGTGCATTATATATTTTTTTATGAATCAATGTTTTGCTCACCACCTTGAGGGTTTGTGAATCTACAAACTATCGTACTTTATAATATATGCGATGTGAATCGAATTTTGTCAGTAAAAATTTGTCTAAAAATCAACAAATATACTGAAAATTTTAAATAATGTCATTATAATAGATAATAGAATACATAGGAGGGGGATGTAAAGTATGAAAGTAGAAACGCTTCCAGTTATTAAAGGAGAAAATAATTTGTTGAACTATGAAGAAACATATGC
Source organism: Bacillus sp. TL12 (assembly GCF_022625245.1). Lineage (NCBI taxonomy): Bacteria > Bacillati > Bacillota > Bacilli > Caryophanales > Bacillaceae > Bacillus > Bacillus sp. TL12. The sequence continues at coordinate 224,181 of NZ_JAJJBY010000002.1, forward strand.
AGGTTTTAACTGGGAAGAGGTAAATAAAAACTTTTCTTGGTATGAAACTGGCCGAGTAAATATGGCGTATGAAGCAATTGATAAACATGCGAAATCTGCTCGGAAAAATAAAGTGGCTCTATATTATCAAGATGGAGCGCGCAAAGAGAAATATACCTTTAAAGAAATGAAGGAATTCTCCAATAAAGCGGGAAATGTCCTAAAAAATTATGGTGATGTGGAAAAAGGCGATCGCATTTTTATTTTCATGCCGCGTTCACCAGAATTATATTTTGCACTTCTTGGTGCAGTCAAATTAGGAGCAATTGTTGGACCGCTATTTGAAGCATTTATGGAAGGAGCAGTACGCGATCGCTTAGAAGATAGTGAAGCGAAGGTGTTAATTACAACGCCTGAATTACTAGAACGTGTACCATTAAATGATTTACCAGCATTAAAAACAGTCTTTCTTGTTGGTGATAATGTAGAAGAAGGCGGAAAGCTTGTAGCGTTCAATCCATTATTTGAGCAAGCTTCTAACAAACTGCAAATTGAATGGTTAGATCGCGAAGATGGATTAATTCTTCATTATACATCCGGTTCTACAGGAAAACCAAAAGGAGTCCTTCATGCGCAAAATGCAATGGTGCAGCACTATCAAACAGCAAAATGGGTGCTTGATTTAAAAGAAGACGATGTATATTGGTGCACAGCTGATCCAGGCTGGGTAACAGGAACAGCTTACGGTATTTTTGCACCGTGGTTAGTAGGGGGATCAAATGTCGTTTTAGGAGGACGTTTTAGTCCAGAGGCATGGTACGAAGCATTGCAAGATTACGGTGTAACAGTTTGGTATAGTGCGCCAACAGCATTCCGTATGCTGATGGGAGCGGGTGAAGGAGCGATTAAGAAGTACGACTTATCAGCACTCCGTCACGTACTAAGCGTTGGTGAACCATTAAACCCAGAAGTAATTCGCTGGGGAATGAATGCATTCGGTCTTCGAATCCATGATACATGGTGGATGACAGAAACAGGGGCACAAGTGATTTGTAATTACCCTTGTATGGAAATTCGCCCAGGATCAATGGGAAAACCAATTCCAGGTGTGAAGGCAGCGATTGTTGATAATGAAGGAAATGAAGTGCCACCATATACAATGGGGAACTTAGCGATTGCTAAAGGATGGCCATCTATGATGCGCGCTGTTTGGAACAACCCGCAAAAATATGAATCTTACTTTATGCCAGGCGATTGGTATGTATCAGGTGACTCGGCATATATGGATGAAGATGGCTACTTCTGGTTCCAAGGGCGTATTGATGATGTAATTATGACGTCTGGTGAGCGCGTTGGACCATTTGAAGTAGAAAGTAAATTAATTGAACACTCTGCAGTAGCAGAAGCTGGTGTAATCGGTATTCCAGACCCAGTGCGCGGCGAAATTATTAAAGCGTTTATCGCACTGCGCGCAGGATATGAAGCATCTGATGAATTAAAAGAAGAGATTCGTCAATTTGTGAAAAAAGGCTTAGCAGCTCATGCAGCGCCAAGACAAATTGAATTCCGTGATAAATTACCGAAAACGAGAAGTGGTAAAATTATGCGACGCGTGTTAAAAGCATGGGAGCTAAACTTACCAACTGGTGACTTATCAACAATGGAAGATTAAGAAGGAAAGGTCTGAACGTATATTTCGTTCAGACCTTTCTTTTTGTGCTATTATAATAAGAGTTAACTTATATATACGTGTTGAAGGGGATGCTATTCTGAAAACAGAAAAAGAAAAGATGATCCAAGGTGAAATGTACATACCTGCTGATCCAGTGTTAGTACAAGATAGGGAGCAGGCTCGTATATTAACAAGAAAATTAAATGAAACGCCAGAAGTAAAATTAGAAGAACGTAGTGCGATCGTAAAAGAACTATTCGGGGCGACAGGAGATAATATTCATGTTGAATCTTCTTTCAAATGTGATTACGGTTATAACATTCATGTCGGAGAAAACTTTTACGCAAATTTTGATTGCGTCATTTTAGATGTATGTCCTGTAACGATTGGCGAAAACTGTATGCTAGCTCCAGGGGTTCATATTTATACGGCGACACATCCGCTTGATCCAATTGAACGCATTAGTGGTAAAGAATTTGGTAAACCAGTAACAATTGGGAATAACGTTTGGATTGGCGGGAGAGCTATAATTAATCCAGGGGTTACAATTGGAGATAACGCGGTGATTGCCTCTGGTGCAGTTGTAACGAAGGATGTCCCTGATAATGTTGTAGTTGGTGGGAATCCAGCGAAGATTATTAAAAAAATAAAATAATATTTGAACGAAGTGCCTTCCTCGGCTGTATACATTTATGAAAGAATAGATGGGGGAGGCACTTATATGTTTAATAAATGGATTTTTATGTTTGCTTTAATCGGAATTATAGCCGTATTTTCTTGCGGTATGTTATTACCGATGCCAATTGGATTTAAAGTATCAATGATTACAGCTGGAGTCATAATGATTGTTATGTTTTCAATCATTATTCCGTTTGATAGAAAATATATTGTACGAAAAAAAGGATATAAAATCGATTTTACAAAAACAAAAGTATATTTTCGCTGGAATGTATTCGATACTATTTCGGTCTGTCTTGCAGTGTATGCATGTATATGTGTGCAAGTATTAAATATTTTAGTTTCAATCGGCCATACAATTCAAAACCCTTACGTTCAATTTTTTACGAATCAATCACAAGTGTGGATTATTGTCGCAAGTGTATATTTAATTTCCCGAATTTCATTAACGTTAAAAGGAATAAAGGAGATCAAAAATCATGGCGCAGATTGGGATTGAGGAGGAGCTCATGCTTGCGTACCAAAATGGAGATAAGCAGGCTGGAGAAAAACTCTATGTTTTAATCAAGCCAGCGCTATATACATTTTTGTATCGATTTAACCGTGATGAACAATTGAGTATAGACCTCGTTCAAGATACGTTTTTAACGTTAGAGCGTAAGAAACATATGTATGAGATTGAAAAAGGGAAGATTAAGACGTATTTGTTCCAAATCGGTTATCGGCTTATGATTAATAAATTGAATCGAAGAAAAAAATGGCGTTCTCTTTTGCCGTTTTTAGTGCCGATACAGGAGAAGGAATTTTCTCAAGAAGATAGGCTCACGGTAAGAGAGGCAATCTTGAAAGTTCCTGAAGAGCAGAGAGCCGTCCTTATTCTTTCTTATTATCACGATATGCCGCAAAAGGAAATTGCTGAGGTTTTAGGTATTCCTGTAGGAACAGTGAAATCGAGACTTCATAATGGTATAAAGAAATTGAAACAATTGCTGGAGGTGGATGAAATTGGGTGAAAATCCTTTTAAGAATGAATATAAAATAAAGCAACATTTAGATAGCGATCATGTAGAAATACCGGATTTTCCGAAAACGGTAAGTCGTTTTGATAGAATGCTTGGATTCCTTGCTACTCCAGCGAAAGATCCTGTGGAAGCAACTATTGGAAATGATTTATCGATTGTGTTTCATGTTTCACTATTAGTTGGTGTTCCAATCCTCTCCCTTATTACAATATTCATTGCGACTTTGTAAGGGATTGGTAAGAAAAGAACTCCCACCTCTATTTGACACGCCTATACAAATAATGATATAAAGAAAAGTATATGAATAATTGAGCGTGGAAAGGGAGAAGTAGTGATCATTTCCCTGTTTTAGAGAGCTGATGGTCGGTGAAAATCAGCACATAGATGATCGCGAATTACGCCCCTAGAGCATCTTTTTTCGATTGAATTGTATTCAAAAGGGAAAAGACGGTGCTAAGCCGTTATGTAAATAAAGTGGTAGGCTTTTTTTGCCTGCAACTAGGGTGGTAACGCGATGATCAAAATCGTCCCTTATTTGAAGGGGCGATTTTTTTATGTTTTCAACATTCACGCCAGACTTAACTTAAAGGAGAGTATGTAGGATATGGGTATTTTACAAGATCTTGAATTTCGCGGACTAATTAATCAGCAAACAGATGCTGAAGGTTTAGAGCAGTTATTAGAAAAAGAAAGCGTTAAACTATACTGTGGTTTCGACCCAACAGCGGATAGCTTACACATCGGTCATATGTTACCAGTATTAATGTTGCGTCGTTTCCAATTAGCTGGTCACCAACCAATCGCACTTGTTGGCGGTGGTACGGGTATGATCGGTGACCCAAGTGGTAAAAAAGCAGAGCGTACATTAAATACGAAAGATACAGTTGCTTACTACACGGAAAGCATTAAAAACCAGCTTTCAAACTTCTTGGAGTTTGAAAATGTAGAAAACCCAGCAACAATGGCAAATAACTATGACTGGCTTGGAAATTTAGATGTTATCTCATTCTTACGCGACATCGGTAAAAACTTCGGTTTAAACTACATGTTAGCAAAGGATACAGTAGCATCTCGTTTAGAGACAGGTATTTCCTTTACTGAATTTAGTTACATGATTTTACAATCATATGACTTCTTAAACTTATACCAACAACAAGGCTGCCGTCTACAAATCGGTGGTAGTGACCAATGGGGCAACATTACAGCAGGTCTTGAATTAATTCGTAAATCAGAAGAAGATGCGAAAGCATTCGGTTTAACAATTCCACTTGTTACAAAATCTGATGGTACGAAGTTTGGTAAAACAGAAGGCGGCGCAATTTGGTTAGATCCAGAGAAAACAACGCCTTATGAGTTCTACCAGTTCTGGATCAACACAGATGACCGCGATGTTGTAAAATACTTAAAGTACTTCACATTCTTATCTCATGAAGAAATTATTGAGCTTGAGAAGCAAGTAGCTGAAGCACCAGAAAAACGTGCAGCACAAAAAGCATTAGCTTCTGAAATGACAAAACTTGTTCACGGGGCGGAAGCGTTAGAGCAAGCAATTAAAATTTCTGCGGCATTATTTAGCGGTTCTGTAGCTGAACTAACTGCAAATGAAATCGAGCAAGGTTTCAAAGACGTACCATCTGTAGAACGCACTGCAGAAGATACAGGATTAATTGACTTACTTGTAGAAAGCAAAATTTCACCATCAAAACGTCAAGCGCGTGAAGATGTAACAAATGGTGCAATTTACGTAAATGGTGAGCGTACACAAGCACTAGATTACGTTGTAACAGAAAATGACCGCATTGAAGGTAAATTTACAATTATCCGCCGCGGTAAGAAGAAATATTTCTTAATTCGCTACTAATCAATAGAGAGTTATTAACAGGCTTTGAGGAGATAGATTCCTCAAGGCCTTTTTGTTTTAATCTTCTTTTTATGTTCATACGAAAGTCACAAGGGAGGAGTATGATATATGTATCAGGTGAAAGTGAAAGGAGTGGTAAAACAAAATGTCACTAGAAGCGCTCATCATCTTTTCTTTGCTAAATGCGAGTCAGCTTGCAGAGAATACACAAGGTGAGATACATAAAAGTGCGAAAGATGCTTATGTGTATGTGGAGAAACAAGAAGAAAATAAATAAGTTTATTTATATATAAGAGTGAATTCAAAAAAGAGGATAAAGATAGCTGCTCGCTTTCTTTATCCTCTTTTTTAAACAAGTACCATAAGAACGAAAAAAGCCAATCCAAAAGGAGTGGCTTTTCGTCATTAACGAGAGTAGAACTCTACGATTAATGCTTCGTTGATTTCAGCTGGTAACTCAGCGCGCTCAGCGTGACGAGTGTAAGTAGCTTCTAATTTATCAGCATCGAAAGTTAAGTATTCTGGTACGAAGTTGTTAACTTCGATCGCTTCTTTAACAACAACAAGGTTGTTAGATTTTTCGCGAACGCTGATAGTTTGACCAGGTTTTACGCGGTAAGATGGGATGTCTACGCGAGCGCCATCTACCATGATGTGACCGTGGTTTACTAATTGGCGAGCTGCACGACGAGTGCGAGCTAAGCCCATGCGGTAAACTAGGTTGTCAAGACGAGCTTCAAGAAGGATCATGAAGTTTTCGCCGTGTTTACCTGGCATTTTACCTGCTTGGTCAAATGTGCGACGGAATTGACGCTCAGTCATGCCGTACATGTGACGAAGTTTTTGTTTCTCTTGTAATTGTAAACCGTATTCTGAAAGTTTCTTACGTTGGTTCGGACCGTGAGGACCTGGTGCGTAAGGGCGTTTTTCTAATTCTTTACCTGTGCCGCTTAGAGAGATTCCAAGACGACGAGACAGTTTCCAAGCTGGACCTGTATAACGAGCCATAGTTGACTCCTCCTTTAAGTGTTTTTATTTTCGTAAAATAAAAACAGACGTAATCGATATTTATGCGTATTTTGTTTTCATGTACCTTCGCTCCAGCAGCAGGGAGTTACGAGATACACCTCAAACGTGAGGAACAAAATACAAACGATAAACTCACATTACAAGGCTGCCTTTTTATTTTACACAAACGCTATTATATCTTTTGAATGGAATTTCGTCAAGCGAGTTTCCATTTTGTTTTATACATGTAAAGTTTGGAAATTGCAAGAAGGAATTCGAAACAGTATGAAAGAAAGGATAGCAACAGAGGGAAAACGCTTACATATTATAGAAGCATAAGGGGGATGTTTGTATGAAAAAGAAACAGATAGAAACAGCACTTATTCATCACGGGTATGATTCTAAAATGCATAAAGGGAGTTTAACGCCACCGCTATTTCAAACTTCAACGTATACATTTGAAACAGCGCAGCAAGGGGAAGCAAGTTTCGCTGGGCAGGACCCATCTTACATTTATTCAAGACTTGGAAATCCAACTGTGGAATTGTTCGAAGAGCGTATGGCTGTTTTAGAAGGGGGAGAATCGGCGTTAGCGTTCGGTTCTGGAATGGCCGCAATCTCGGCAACGCTTCTCGCATTTTTACGTGCTGGAGATCATATTATTTGTTCAAACGGTTTGTATGGATGTACGTACGGTTTTTTAGAAGTGTTAGAAGAGAAGTTTATGATTACACATTCATTATGTGATATGGAAACCGAAGAAGAGATTCAGGCAAGTATGCGCTCGAATACAAAGTTGATATTTGTTGAAACGCCCATTAATCCAACAATGAAACTTATCGATTTAGAAAAGGTTATAAAAGTTGCAAAACAAAATGAACTGCTTGTCGTTGTTGATAATACATTTTGTTCCCCTTATTTACAAACGCCTCTTACACTTGGATGTGATGTTGTTCTTCATAGTGCAACAAAATATATTGGTGGACATGGAGATGTTGTTGCGGGTGTGACGGTTTGTAAAACGAAGGAGCTAGCTGAACAAATTCGCCCGATTCGAAAAGATATTGGTGGAATTATGGCACCTTTTGATGCATGGCTCTTGCTCCGCGGCTTAAAGACGTTAGCTGTACGAATGGATCGGCACTGTGATAATGCGGAAAAAGTGGTCGAGTTTTTGAAAAATCAAGAAAGTATTGAAGCGGTATGGTATCCAGAAGGAGAACTAGCATCTCGCCAAATGAAGCGCGGGGGCGGTGTGATTTCATTTACGATTAAAGGCGGAAAAGAAGAAGCACAAGCATTTATGAATGAGTTGAATTTCATTACGATTGCAGTAAGTCTTGGTGATACAGAAACGTTAGTGCAGCATCCGGCAACGATGACACATGCGGTTATTCCAGCAGAAGTACGCCATGAAATGGGTATTTTTGATAATCTAATACGCCTATCTATTGGATTAGAAGCATGGGAGGATATTACCCTAGATTTGGCGGATGCACTGCAGAAGCTATCGGATACATTTTCTCACGTGAACGGAGAATAAGAAATGAGCCATCGATCTATGAGATTGATGGCTCTTATCTTTTACATATGTTTTAGGAGCGTTTCCACAAATTTTTCTAAGTAGTGTTGATCTACTTCATCGAAGCGATTTTTTTCAGGACTATCGATATCTAACACACCAATGACGTTACCTTCCTTTATAATTGGTACAACAATCTCAGAATTAGAGGCGCTATCACAAGCGATATGACCTGGAAATTGATGAACATCTGCAACAAGCTGAGTTGTTTTTGTTTCAGCTGCCACGCCGCAAACACCGCGTCCAAATGGGATGCGAACGCATGCAGGCATTCCTTGAAATGGCCCTAGTACAAGTTGATTATCTTCTGTTACATAAAAGCCAACCCAATTAATACGCTCTAAAAATTGATTTAGTAGTGCTGAGGCATTTGCTAAATTTGCGACTACATTTGATTCTCCCGTTAACAATGCATCAAGTTGTTTGATTACTGTTTCGTACTGCTGTTCACGTGATCCGGCATAACTTTCTTTTGTAAACATGGAAACGTCATCCTTTCTATCGAGAAATGTAAAATCATAGCAAAATACGATATATTTCAAATGACTTTGTCGATAGAAAATTAAAGGAATTTGTCTTAAAAGTCAAGAAATTTAAACTATAGCTGTTCAGGGTGAGAGGAAGTGAGCGCATGAAGCAGACGAAACAAAAGGTAATTGATGCGGCAATTTCATTGTTTAATACGAAAGGGTACGATGGAACATCGGTGCGAGATATTGCAAAGCGGGCGGATGTGAATGTGGCTAATATTTCATATTATTTTGCTGGAAAGCAAGGTTTATTAGAACAGCTTATAACTGATTTTTTAGAAGGGTATATCGGGGTAATTGAGAGGTCATTTGAACAAAGAGAGTATTTGCCAGCTAAAGAAGTGATAAATCAAATTGTACGAGGGATTTTGCGGTATCAGTTTGAACATAGGGAACTGACGCGATTTTTTTACAGGGAGCTTTCACTTGATACAACGTTAATTCGGGAAGTCATGACTATTTATTTTTCTAAAGAAAGATATTATATAGAGCAAATTATTAAACAGGGACAAATGCAGCAGGAGTTTCAGAAGATTTCTTTTACAATGTTTATGACGCAATTAAAGGGCATGATTAATATGCCATATTTATATCCGCAGTATATATCGGAGGTGCTGCATTCGTTTCCATCAGAAACATTCTTTTTGGAAATGTATACGAAAGAAGTAGAGCGATGGATGGAGCAAACATTATGTGTAACACATATGTATTATCCTCTGCCGCGAGCAGTTCATATGTAAAATACCCCGCCATATTTTTGGTGGGGGTATTTTATGACGTATTTTTCAAGAAGTGATTTTTTCTTGTATGCGCTCTTGTTTTCGTTGCCATAAGTTGTTGCATAGTAAAGCGATAATGGTTATGATCGCTCCCATTACTTCAATTCTTTCAACTTGATAGCCGCGAAAAATGGATCCTATCAGTGCGAGCACAGGGACTAAGTTCATAAATAATATGCCGTTAATAGATGAAATAAGGCGATTGCCCATGTTCCAGCAAAAGACTGCAACCACACCAGCAATAATGGACATATACAATAGTTCAAATCGTACTGTAGCGATTGTATGGAATGTAGGTATAGAAATAACTTTCAAATATGTTAGTACAGTAACAGTAAGAACTAACGAAATACTTCCAAATAAACATGTAAGTGTTGTATATCGAAGTGGCGACCAAGTTGGAAAATGAGAGCCGCCGTTTGTGTAAATAACCCAGCAAAAAACGCCAGAGAGCATAAATATGTTTGTTGAGATATGGCTTGCTGCTCCAAATAACATATGAATATTGCCTTTTGAAATAACAAGTAGCACACCTATAAGTGCACAAAACATACAAAGGAATGTATAGTTTTGTGGCTTTTTATTTTGTAAGCCCCATTGCAATAGTAAGGCAAGTAACGGCATAAGAGACTGAATCATGGCTGCGTGAATCGCACCTGAAGGTCCTGCTAATTGTTGTCCATAAAAAACAAGAAATCCGTATCCGGCAAAACCGACTGTACCATAAAATAACAAATACAAAGCTTGTTTTTCTAAATGGAAAGCGTGTTTCCCTTCAATTATGAAGAGAAGAAAGGTAAAGATGAACGCTGCCGATCCGTAACGAAAAGTAGTGAAAAAGAATGGGTCTATAAGTTCCAGAGCGCTGGCCATAACGGGAAACATAAAGCCCCAAGCTGTTACAGCAAGTAAGCATAAGAGAGATCCAAATAGTATTTGTTTTTTATCCAAGAGTATCTTTCTCCTTCTTATTTCGATATAGTAAGTTCATAAAAATAAGCATGGGATGAGTATAACGCTCATTTTTTGCGGACAGGAAATATTGATTTGTTATAGGGGTTATAACTTTTGGTTAGAGGTGTATATGAGATGGATTTGGAAGCGGTACAATCGTTTATTGAAGTGCAACATACGGGAAGTTTATCAAAAGCAAGTAAACGTCTGCATATTTCACAGCCAGCTCTCAGTAAACAAATTCAAAGATTAGAGGCAGGCTTAGAAGTCAAGTTGTTAAAACGGTCCACGCAAGGAGTGGAACTAACAGAGGCTGGTAAACTATTTATAAAACGGATTGAGCCTATTATAGAACAAATAAATAGTGTGAAGAGAGAGATGAAAGAGTACCAAGAAAAGAAAAAGATTTCAATTGGAGTATTGCCCAGTTTAGCTGCTCATTACATATCAAAATGTAAGAATGTATTAGAAACCTATGAAGTAGATTGGAAAATTGAACATACGAAAGTATTAATGGAATTATTTCGAGAACGAAAAATTGATGCGATGTTAATTGATTCGGAAGTGGAAGAGGCCAAATTTGTTAAAGAAATAAAAAGAGAAAATATTGTGTGTGTTGTTTCAAATGAACATGCGTATAAAGATGAACGTACAATTCGAATACAGGATTTACAGTATGAAAAGCTCATTATTTATCCGGAAATTTGTGATATTAGAAACATGATTATGACAACGTTTAAAGGAATGGGAATTCAGCCCACTATTGCAGTAGAAACATCATACGCTGAACCGATGCTTGCCATGGTTCGAGCTGGTCTTGGTGTTACGTTATTGCCAGAAATTGCAGTGAAGCAGGCGGTAAAAGATGGGATTAGCGTTATACAAGTGGAACCAGCGTTAACGAGAGTGATTTATTTTATATCACATAGGGAAGAGATGTCTTTATTACAGGTGTTGCAGTGAATATTTGTAAATACATGAAATAAAGTCCAGAATTTTTTAGGGAGCGATATTACAGATACAACAAAAGAAACATGAAATTTTAAAAAAAACTAGGTCAAAAACATGTCATTACATGGTATGATTAGTACATTGTCAGTTGTTAAATATAGGGGATTTTCCTTTTATACATAATGCCTTCCATTTCATAAACGGAACGGACAAAAAAAGAGATATAAGTAGGAGGCTATTTTGCATGGATTCTATTCTAACGATCGTTATCATTGTAGTGAGCTCTATTCTAGTGCTGCTCATGATAGAGCTCATGATAAGAAATCGTTTATATAAAGATATTGAAGCGGTTGAGCAGTGGAAACAAGAAATAAAAGATAAACCTGTTGCAGATGAATTGAAACGGGTAAAGGATTTGAATATGACTGGACAAACAGAAGAACTGTTTGGAAAGTGGCGTGAAGAATGGGATGAAATTGTTACAAACCTTCTGCCAAAAGCTGATAAAACATTAGAAAGCGCCCAAAAATCAGCCTCACAATTTTCCTTCCGAAAAGCAAAGCGTTTGATGAGTGAATCCATTCGTGATTTAGATGAAGCGGATAACCGCATTACGGAAATGTTAAATGAATTGCAACAATTGCTAGAGAGCTATGAGAAAAATAGTTCGGAAATTGAAGATTTACGTGATACATATCGTAGTATGAAAAAGAGCGTACTCGCTCATCGTCATATGTTTGGACAATCCGAACAGAAAATTGAAGAGTTACTTGATATAGAACAGGCAAAATTCCAAGAATTTGACGAGGCAACAGCGAACGGTGATTATTTAAAGGCGCGTGACATTGTAAAAAGCTTAGAAGATGGATTAGCGAACTTAGAAATTATCATTCATGAAGTTCCTGATTTATTAGTGGAGTGTCAAGCGACATTACCAGTGCAATTAGATGATTTATTACAAGGTCATGATGATATGAAAAGACAAGGATATGTATTAAATCATTTAGAAATCCCTAAAGAAGTACGAGAGATGAACAAACAACTACAAACATGTCTGATTGATTTGGAAGAGCTTCATATAACAGAAGCAAATGAGAAAATAGAAGGCTTAAAAAAGCGTCTAGATACGTTGTATGATCAATTAGAACAAGAAGTACATGCGAAGCATTATGTAGAGAAAAAGTCAGTTAGTGTTTACGAAGATTTAGAGGAAATTCATGAAAAAGCAATTGAAACAAAATCTGAAACGCATTTTGTGAAACAAAGCTATCAATTGCAAGATAAAGACATTGAGTCACAAAAATTGATTGAAAAACAAATGCATATTTTAATGAAACGCTTTGAAGTATTACAAATGCGCATTGCGGAGCAAGATATCGCCTTCTCTGTTATTCGCGAAGAACTGGAAGAGATTTATGAGCAATGTGAAACATTGAAGGTACTTCATGTAGAATATAAAGAGATGCTCCAAACGATGCGTAAGGAAGAGTTTGAAGCACGTGAAAAATTACAAGAAATGCGCCATATGATTGTAGAAGCAAAACGCTTTATGCAAAAGTCTAATTTACCAGGTCTTCCACAAAGCATTATGGAAGATTTACAAAGAGGACAAGAAGCGATGCAAAGTGTTTATGCACAGTTAGAATTAAAACCGCTGAATATGAATGTTGTAAATAGCATGTTAGAAGAAGCGTATACAATCGTAAACGGTGTATTTGAAAAGACGCAGGAGTTAATTGGACAGGCGTACTTAGTAGAAAAGCTAATCCAATATGGTAATCGCTATCGCAGTCATGATGGTGACTTGACGCAAAGCTTAGAAAATGCAGAAAGATTATTCCGTGAATATGAATATGATGCCGCTTTAGAACAAGCCGCTTCTGTTTTAGAACAACTTGAACCTGGCGTTGTACAAAAAATTGCTGAATTTGTTGATAATGAACAAACCCCTTGGTGAAAAAGGGGTTTGTTTTTTTGTGCTGGATTTGTGTAAATTCTCGGATGATGTTGCTATAATGAATAGCGGAATACAGCAGTGTTTTTCGTTTCAAAATATAAAAGTATACTTCTGTATCGAAAAAATAGAAGCTTTGAGTATGTTTAGCGTAATGGCATACATTTGTGATATGATTATATGATGTGACAGCGCTGAAAGGGGAAGAACGATGATCTATTTTGATAATAGTGCGACGACGAAACCATATCCAGAAGTCCTTCAATCTTACGTAACGGTTGCAGGAAAATATTTTGGAAACCCTTCTTCTATTCATTCGCTCGGGGGAGAAGCAGAGCATTTACTAACACAATCAAGAACGATTGCAGCGCAGCTCCTTCATGTTAAGCCTTCCGAGATTATTTTCACATCGGGTGGAACGGAAGGAAATAACCTTGCGATTAAAGGAATAGTGATGAGGAATCGCTCTCGTGGCAAACATATTATTACAACAAATATTGAACACGCGTCTGTGTTTGAAGCATATAAACAATTAGAAGGTCTCGGCTTTGATGTTACTTATTTACCTGTAAACGAACATGGTATTGTATCAGTAGAAAATGTAAAACGAGCACTTCGTGAGGATACAATCCTTGTTTCTATGATCCATGTGAATAATGAAACAGGAGCGATTCAACCTGTTTCTGAAGTAGGAAAATTGTTAGCGAACTATCCGAAAATAAGATTCCATGTAGACCACGTGCAAGGTATCGGAAAAGTGCCACTTGATTTATATGCTTCTCATATTGATCTTTGTTCGATATCTGGACATAAATTTCATAGCGTAAAAGGAACAGGACTTTTATATGTACGTGATGGCGTAAGATTAGATCCGATTTTATCAGGTGGTCAGCAGGAGCTTCGTTATCGTTCTGGTACAGAGAATTTACCTGGTATTGTCGCGATGGTCAAGGCATTACGTATGACAATGGAACATATGATTGAGAAGAGTGACCGCTTACACAAGTTACAAGCAGAACTCGTACGTTTCTTCGAAGGAATGGAAGATGTAACGATTAATACATCGCTTGCATATTCGGCACCGCATATTTTAAATGTGTCATTCGTTGGTTTAAAACCAGAAGTAGTGGTTCATGCTCTAGAAGAACGTGACGTATATGTATCAACAAAATCAGCATGTTCTTCAAAAGCGAATGAAGTAAGTCGTGTGTTAGCATCAATGGGAGTACCGCATGCTGCCGCAGCAAGTGCGATTCGTATTAGTTTAGCACCTGAAAATACGATGGAAGAAGTAACACAGTTTGAAGGAATTATAAAAGAAACATTGCCAAAATTATACGAAGTGATGAGGTAAAGAAACATGATGAAATATGAATATATTTTAGTTCGTTACGGTGAAATGACGACAAAAGGGAAAAACCGTTCTAAGTTTGTAAATACGTTAAAAGATAACGTGAAATTTAAATTGAAGAAATTCCCAAATATCAAAATCGATGCGACACATGACCGCATGTACATCCAGTTAAATGGGGAAGATCATGAGGCGATTGCAGAGAGATTGAAAGATGTATTTGGTATTCATAAGTTCAACTTAGCGATGAAAGTACCATCAGAATTAGAAGAGATTAAAAAAGGTGCGCTTGCTGCTTTCTTACAAGTAAAAGGCGATGTGAAAACATTTAAAATTACAGTGCACCGTTCATATAAACATTTCCCAATGCAAACGATGGAGTTACTTCCGGAGATTGGCGGCTATATTTTAGAAAATACAGAAGACATCACAGTAGATGTTCATAATCCAGATGTGAATGTTCGCGTAGAAATTCGTAGTGGTTATAGCTATATTATGTGTGATGAGCGTATGGGAGCAGGTGGTTTACCAGTCGGCGTTGGCGGAAAAGTAATGGTACTTCTTTCTGGCGGAATCGATAGCCCAGTAGCTGCTTTCTTAACAATGAAGCGCGGTGTATCAGTAGAGGCAGTTCACTTCCATAGTCCGCCATTCACAAGTGAGCGTGCGAAGCAAAAAGTAATTGATTTAGCACAAGAGTTAACGAAGTATTGCAAACGTTTGACGCTTCATCTTGTTCCATTTACTGAAGTGCAAAAAACGATTAATAAAGAAATTCCATCTAGCTACTCTATGACAGTTATGCGCCGTATGATGATGCGTATTACTGAGCGTATTGCAGAAGAGCGTAATGCACTTGCAATCACAACGGGTGAAAGTCTCGGACAAGTAGCGAGCCAAACGTTAGATAGTATGCACACGATTAATGAAGTGACAAACTATCCAGTCATTCGCCCGCTTATTACGATGGACAAACTAGAAATTATTAAAATTGCAAATGAAATTGGAACATATGATATTTCAATTCGTCCATATGAAGACTGCTGTACAGTATTTACACCAGCAAGTCCATCGACAAAACCGAAGCGTGAAAAAGCAAATCGCTTCGAATCAAAATATGACTTTACACCACTTATTGAAGAAGCTGTTGCTGGTACAGAGAAGATGGTACTACAGACAATTGAAGTGGCTGAAGAAGAGCAATTTGAAGATCTTTTCTAAAAGTGCTTGTTCAAAAAGGACGATACGGAGTAGAGTGAACTACATGAGTACCGGACTGGCAACGCAACGAAGAAATGCGACAGTTATCTTTACTGGACTTTTTGAATATCTTTCAAAACCATAAATTACCATCTCTAGATATGTATGAAGTCATATGGTTTATCACACTCTATACTCACAAGGAGGTGATACCATATGCCAAGCACAAATAAATTAGCAGTGTCTGGTGCTCAAGCAGCATTAGATCAAATGAAATACGAAATCGCTCAAGAGTTCGGTGTTCAACTTGGAGCAGATTCAACATCTCGCGCTAACGGATCTGTTGGTGGCGAAATTACAAAGCGTCTAGTTTCACTAGCTGAACAACAATTAGGCGGTTTCCATAAATAATCCCATATAAGATGGCTTAGAAGGAGTGGGTTTTCCCACTCCTTCTTTTTGTCGACATGTAACTGAAAAATTTGTCAAAAGAAGTAGGTTTAAAATTTACTGAAAATTCTTTATTATAGAAGAGAGGCATAGAGAAAAAAGGAGGATGATTATTATGAAGAGGGAAGAATTATTAGCACCGCCGTCTTATAACTTAGTTGCAGAGATAGAGAAATATACACATGACGAGCAGAAGCTTGCTTTAATTTGGCAGGATGATGAAGGAAATAGACGTGAGGTTACATACCGTGAATTGATAAAAGGAGCGAATAAAATTGGAAACGCTTTTATAAAGAGTGGCTTGCAAAAAGGGGACAAGCTTCTTATTATGATGCCACGCTTAGTTGAAGCATATATGACGTATATTGCCGCAATTAAAGCGGGGTTTGTAGTCATTCCAAGTTCAGAAATGCTTCGCAAAAAAGATATTGAATATCGCATTCAGCATGGAGAAGTAAAAGCAATTGTCAGTCATGAACCGTATATTCAGCAATTTGAAGATATAGAGATGATGGAGTCTCTTCAAAAATTCGTATTGAGCGATCAGTCAGTAGATGGCTGGATCAATTTAAAAGACGCACTAGAAATAGAGAGTGACGAATTAGAAATGGCTAAGACAGACCGAGAAGATATGGTCTTCTTATCTTACACATCAGGAACGACAGGAAATCCAAAGGGTGTCGTTCATACACATGCCTGGGGCTACGCGCATTTACGTACAAGCGCTCCAAATTGGCTCGGAATAGAAGAGAATGATGTTGTATGGGCAACGGCTAGTCCAGGCTGGCAAAAATGGATTTGGAGCCCGTTTTTAGCAACGCTTGGTTCAGGAGCGACAGGGTTTGTGTATCACGGTAAATTCGAACCGAAAACATATTTGCAGTTATTAGATGATAATAAGGTGAATGTGCTTTGTTGTACGCCGACAGAATATCGCTTAATGGCAAAAGTAGAGAACCTGCAGCAGTATAATTTAACAGCTTTACATAGTGCTGTATCAGCGGGAGAGCCGTTAAACCGAGAAGTAATAGAAACATTCCAAAATCATTTTAATGTGACAGTTAGAGATGGCTATGGTCAAACAGAAAATACATTACTTGTTGGCGTAATGAAAGGAATGGAGATTAGGCCAGGATCTATGGGAAAACCAACGCCAGGTAATCATGTCGACATTGTAAATGAAGAAGGACAACCTGTATCTGTTGGAGAAGTAGGAGATATTGCTGTTCATATTGAAACACCAGCACTCTTTAAACAATATTATAAAGATGATGAGCGGACAGCGATGCAATTCCGTGGTGATTATTATATTACAGGCGATAAAGCGACAAAGGATGAAGATGGCTATTTTTGGTTTGAGGGCCGCGGTGATGATATTATCATTAGCTCGGGTTACACAATTGGACCATTTGAAGTCGAAGATGCGCTTGTGAAACATCCTTATGTAAGAGAATGTGCGGTTGTTGCAAGTCCTGATGAAATTCGCGGAAGTGTCGTGAAGGCTTTTATCGTATTAAGAGAGAATATACAAGAGAAACAAGAAATATTAATTCCTATACTCCAAGAACACGTCAAAAAACTTACTGCACCATATAAATATCCTCGTAAAATTGAATTTGTAGATGAACTACCAAAAACGATTTCCGGAAAAATTCGCCGTGTTGAACTTAGAAAACAAGAAATGGAATTAGGGTTAAAGTAAAAAAAGAATGAAATTAGATTGTTGCATATGCATGTAAGATTATGATATCATCTAATGGAACGTACGTTCTGTTTTAGGTATGAGATGATTACCGAAAAAATTTAAAAAAAGAGGTGCCTTTTATGATTTTAGGTATTAACCCGTATTTAGTTTTGGATGGTAATGGACAAGAAGCGGTGAAGTTTTATGAACATGCATTAGATGCAAAAGTTGAAATCATGCAAACGTTTGGAGAAATGCCTGAAACTCCAGAGTTCACTGTTCCGGATGAAGTAAAAGACCGCGTTTTACATGCGCATTTAAAAGTTGGGAATACGGATCTTATGATTTCAGATACATTCCCAGGTAAAGAATATGAAATTGGATCGCAAGTAACAATAGCAATCAGATTAAGTGATGCAGAAAAAGCAAAAGAAGTATTTGGAAAATTACAAGACGGCGGTCAAGTCATCATGCCAATTCAAGAAACTTTCTGGAGCTCGGCATATGGACAGGTAAAAGATAAATTTAACGTAGAATGGCAAGTGTCAACAATCTCAGCGAATCAAAATTAATGTTTGGAAAAGCACCATGTGATGTAAAATGGTGCTTTTTTTCTATGCTTCAATTTCGTAGACTAAAAAGAAAAGGGGATGAAAGTATGGGGGGAATTTGGCACGGCGGGCATATTTACACAATGAATGAAGAGAAAGAAAAAGTTGAAGCTATTTATGTAGAAAATGGAATAATTCTCGATACAGGAAACAAAGAGGATTTGGAGAGTCGGTATCAGGCTGAGGAGATCCATCATTTAGAGGGAAGAATAATGATTCCAGGTCTTGTTGATAGTCATATGCACCTCATTGGACATGGGGAACGACTGCTACGTTTAGACTTATCTGCTTGTACGTCTTATAAGAAAATGCTGCAGCTTGTCACGCAGCGAGTAGAGGATGTGCCAGAGGGTACATGGGTGATTGGCGAAGGTTGGAACGAAAATAATTTTACAGATATAAAAAGCGTCCATGTCCGTGATTTAGATGCGATTTCGAAAGAACATCCGATTTTATTAAAACGTGTTTGTCGTCACGTGACATGGGTAAATTCTTATATACTAGAAAAGGCAAATATCACATGGGACATGCCAGATCCAAAAGGTGGAAAGATTGGCCGGGATTCATCAGGTGAACTGACAGGACTTTTATATGAACAAGCGCAAGATTTAATCAAGCACGTTCAGCCGGAAATCAATGAAGCGTATTTACAAAGGGCGCTGCAAACAGCGATTCAAGATTGTTGGAAATATGGCCTAGTAGGAGGACATACAGAAGACTTAAATTATTATGGCGGCTTTCAAAAAACATACAATGCATTTTCACACATAATAAAGGGAATGCCATTTAAAGCACATTTACTTGTTCATCATGAAGTAGCACATGAACGGAAAAATTATGAGAACGAGCATTATATTGAATTTGGTGCAATGAAAATCTTTTCAGATGGTTCGTTTGGTGGACGAACTGCGCTACTAAGTGAGCCATATGAAGATGCGAAGGAAACAAATGGCGTAGCAATCTTTTCTCAGGAAGAACTGGCTGAACTAGTGAGAAAAGCACGTAATTTACATATGCCGGTCGCGATTCATACAATTGGTGACCTGTCTCTTGAATATGTGATTGATGCACTAGAGTTATACCCACCGGCAGAGGGGCTACGCGATCGTATTATTCACTGCCAGCTGGCACGCGAAGAATTAATTGAACGGATGAAGCCCTTGCCGGTCATCATTGATATTCAGCCTGTATTTGTCTCATCTGATTTTCCATCAGTGATTGAAAAGTTAGGAGAGTATCGTCTTCGGTATGCGTATGCTTGGAAAACGTTACTCGATGCTGAATTGCATTGCGCAGGTGGATCAGATGCACCAATTGAACAAGTAAATCCGTTTTTAGGAATATATAGTGCGGTAACGCGGAGAAGCTTTATTGATGGGGCATGTTACATACCTGAAGAGAAGTTATCTATATTTGAAGCTGTCTCTTTATTTACAACTGGAAGCGCCTATACGATTGGAAAAGAAAACAAACGTGGTAAAATTGTAAAAGGATATGAAGCGGATTTTACAATTATAGATCGCGACATATTTGAAGTTGAAGCAGAGGAAATAAAAGATATACAAGCTGTGGCAACTGTAATAGATGGTCAAATTGTATACCAAAAATAATATCAGCGGTTCGCTAATACACGACGTGTGAATCACAAAAAAACGAGTGCCAGAAAATCTTTTGGCACTCGTTTTTTGCTGTTTATAAAAACGTTCTCTTTACTTTTTCCCAGAACGAATTATTTTTTAGTTTTACTGTTTTAATTTGTTTATCGCTTAAACGTACAACGGCTTTTTCAACTTGTTTAATGCTAAGTGCTTCGTTATCCATGCCGATAACAGGATAATCATTACCGTCTGGAGCAAGTTTTAACGTTAATGTACGTTCATGGTTTAAAATAAACGGTGATCCAAGTGTACGGTATGTGTTGTTATTTAAAGAAGCAAGTTCGCTTATTTGGAAGCATGGGATGAGTGGATCGACAACCGCGCCATGCAATGATTTATTATAAGCTGTACTTCCAGTCGGGGTAGAGATAACTAAGCCGTCCCCTCTAAATGTTTCAAAATATAAATTATCAACATGCACATCTACTACAAATGTTTTAATGATGCTAGAGCGTAAAGAAAACTCATTTAAACAATAGAAAGATGTTCCATGATCAACATCTATTTGAATTGTTGGGTATTTACGCACTTCAATTTCATTTTGTGTAATTTCTTGAAGGGCTGTATTGACGTGGTCAATATGGAAATCACAGTAGAAAGAAATTTCATCTTTCGTAGAAACACCTGCATATAAGCAATCTTCTCTAAAGCCTGTTTTACGAACGGCTTGTAGGAAGGTTCCATCATCTCCAACACTGACGATAGCGTTTGCATTTTTTGGGTGACCTAATATGGTAAATCCATTTTCCTCTAAAATACGATATATTGGCTTCATTTTTTCAACAAGCGTTGCTTTGTCATCACCATAAAAGAAAAATAAATTGCGACGATCTGCCATTGTGTATCCCTCCATTGCAGTCAAATTTAGCGTTGTGCCTCAGTAGAAAAAAACTGATGGTATGCTCAAATACTATATTTCGATATAAAATGTCAAAATCCCTCTTTATTTTTAGAAAAATTTTTATATTCAATTTTATCACTTCTTGTTTAATCCTGATTGAACCTGTCGATAATGGATGTGGAGTGAAAGGATGGTACGAATGAAGTGGCTTGTAATTGGAATTGGAATTCTTCTCTTGCTCATTTTACTTATACTATTGTCGAGGCTATCACTTAAAGTGACGTTTTTATATTCAGAAATGGAGAAGCAATGTTTATTTCAAGTGAAAATATGGATGATTCACTATACGTTTGATATTTTAGAAAGAATTGAAAAACAGCAAAAAAAAATCGGACAAAAAATTGAAAAGGCAGAAGAAGATGGAGGGATTGAGAATAAAATTATGGCGCAGCTTGATAGTATCGGGGAACTGATAAAAAAGCTACAAGAGATCCATACTATCATTAAAGATTTTCTTAAAAAAGTGAAAATCAATAGGTGGAAATGGCATTCACAAATTGGAACTGGGGATGCAGCTAGCACCGGAATTGTCACTGGATATGCATGGGGGACAAAAGGAATGGTCGCTGGGGTCTTGGGGCAATATACGCATGTGATTGATATACCCGAGTTTGAAATTACACCTGTGTTTCAAGGGAAAGGATTTGCATCGAAAGGCGAATTAACAGCATCCTTTCGGATATATCGTGCTACAGTGGCAGGAGTAAAAATACTGTGGTTTATGAGAAAACAAAGATCTAGTGCAGTTGAAAAATCTGCACAAGCATAGGGGGATAAAATGGATCATCCAATTCAAGGTTTAATGACAACTGCAATGCAGCATTTAAAGCAAATGACAGATGTAAATACAATTATCGGCGATCCAATTAAAGCAGCGGATGGAAGCGTCATTTTAACAGTTTCTAAAGTGAGCTTTGGATTTGCTGCTGGCGGGAGCGAATTTGGAAGAATAGATAGCTCGGGCCGTCATCCATTTGGTGGAGGGAGTGGTGGAGGAGTTTCCATTAACCCAGTTGCCTTTCTTGTTATAAATGGAGATGGAGTGAAAGTTTTACATTTAGATAAACAAACACATGTGATTGATAAAATCATTGAGTTAGCACCACAAGCTGTTGATAAAGTGAAAGAAATGATGGAGAAGCAAAAAGGTGATGAACCAGAATTTGAAATCTAACAGCGAAAAAGAAGCTAATCGATTGGTTAGCTTCTTTATTTTTTTTTGTAAATAAAGCGATTTTATTTGCATTCTGAATAGGGACAAACTATCATTTACAGTGTACATATTTTGTTTAAATAAGGGAGGATTTTTAAGTGGCAAATGTAACTTTTAAAGGTAACCCAATTACTTTAGTTGGAACAGAAGTTAAAGTTGGCGATCAAGCGCCAAACTTCCAAGTGTTAGCAAACGACTTATCTCCAGTAAGTTTAGAAACATACAAAGGTGAAGTGAAATTAATTAGTGTTGTACCATCTATCGACACAGGTGTATGTGATGCACAAACTCGTCGTTTTAACCAAGATGCAGCTGGTATTGAAAACACAAAAGTATTAACAATTAGTGTGGATCTACCATTTGCTCAAAAACGCTGGTGTGCAGCAAACGGCTTAGAAAACGTAGCAACACTTTCTGACCACCGTGACCTTTCATTCGGTGAAGCTTATGGCGTAGTAATGAAAGAGCTTCGTTTACTTGCTCGTGCGGTATTCGTAGTAGACAGCAACGACAAAGTAGTTTACGTAGAGTACGTAAGCGAAGGTACAAGCCATCCAAATTACGAAGCAGCATTAGAAGCAGCAAAAGCGGCGAAGTAATGTAAATGAAGGCGACCTCTATGTAAGAGGTCGTTTTTTCTCATATGGTGTCGAACACCGATATATTGAAAAAAGCAATGGTATATGAGAAAAAACAGTCGATATATGAGAAAAAACGCCGATATAATCTTCCATCTGAAAAGGGAGCTCTAAAAAAGAGGTCGCTTTTTCTTTTGGCAAAAAATTAGAATGTCCAATTGGTGAGGCTAATAATCAGTAAGGATGAAGAAACCTTCCCACTGATTAAAGTTTCACTTTATGGTATGATATAAGTTATGTGTAATTGACTGAAGGAGGAATATGCGTGAGTCAGACCGTAGAAACATTATTTTCTATTTTTGATTCTTCTACCGTAATTTTACGTAAAGAATTGGATGTAACATATTTAGAAGCGCTTGTGGAAACAGGAGATAATTTGTTTGAAGGAGCGATTCTGCAAGAGGGATTATCTGAATCAACAATTGAACGGTTGAATCGTGAATATAGTAAGTTTAATGAAGAAAAATATAAAGGCGAGGAAATTCGCAAAGCATTTCAACTTGCCATTCTAAAAGGAATGAAAGAGGGCGTGCAAGCCAATCACGAAATGACGCCTGATGCAGTTGGAATGTTTATGAGCTACTTATTCCATAAATTTATGAAAGATCAAAAAGAAATCGTCGTTTTAGATCCTGCTATTGGGACAGGGAACTTAATGACGACAATTTTTAATGGTGCTCAAGAAGGTACAACAATAAGTGGATTTGGTGTAGAAGTGGATGATTTACTTGTTAGACTTGCTTTAGTAAATGCAAATTTACAAAAGCGAGCAATCGAGTTCTTCAATCAAGATGGATTAGCACCGCTTTATATTGACCCAGTAGATGCAGTTGTTTGTGATTTACCAATTGGTTTTTACCCAAACGAAATAGGTGCAAGTGAATATACTTTAAAAGCAGATGAAGGAATGTCTTATGCACATCACTTATTTATTGAACAAAGTGTGAAGCATACTAAAGAAGGTGGCTATTTATTCTTCTTAGTACCAAACTTCATCTTTGAAAGTGATCAAGCTCCAAAGTTACATGCATTTATTAAAGAAACAAGTTTTATTCAAGGGCTATTACAGCTTCCTGTTTCCATGTTTAAAAACGAGAAAAATGCAAAAAGTATATTTGTTCTCCAAAAGAAAGGTCCAAATGTAACGATGCCAAAGCAAGCGTTACTAGTGGAATTACCTAAGTTTTCCAATATGAAAGCTATGGAGAACATTATGGACCAATTAAATAATTGGTTTGCAACACATAAATCATAATGTGTGTAACAGACGTGTATTTAGATATAGTACAGTTTTATATTGTGCGTAATAATTTTTAATATATACAAGATAAAACTGAATTTTTTTGAAATCTGTAATATATATTTTTTCTTGGTGTTACAATTTTTTCACTTGAAATATATGTCGTACGATGTTTAAATTAAACTCGTGAGTATAAAATTTGCTTGGAATGAAACGTTTTCATTTTTAGTGAATTTAATCAGATAAAATCGAGCGGTTTGTGGTTTCATCCACATAACTACCAAGAGAAAAAGGGGCGAAAGACTAGATGTCAAAAATCATCGCGATTAATGCAGGAAGTTCTTCCTTGAAGTTTCAATTATTTGAAATGCCAAGTGAGAAAGTATTAACAAAAGGTTTAGTAGAACGTATCGGTTTAGAAGACAGTATTTTCACAATTACTGTGAACGGTGAGAAACAAAAAGAAGTTACAAATATTCCAGATCACGCAGTAGCAGTTAATATGCTTCTTAATAAATTAACTGAAAATGGAATCGTAAAATCTCTTGATGAAATTAGTGGTATCGGTCACCGCGTTGTACACGGCGGCGAAAAATTTGCTGACTCTGTTTTAATTACAGACCAAGTATTAGCAGATATCGAAGATTTAAGCGATTTAGCACCACTTCATAACCCAGCAAATATTGTTGGTATTAAAGCGTTCCAAGAAGTACTTCCAAACGTACCAGCGGTAGCAGTATTTGATACAGCATTCCACCAAACAATGCCGGAATCTGCGTATCTTTACAGCTTACCATATGAATACTATGAGAAATACGGCATCCGTAAATACGGTTTCCACGGAACTTCTCATAAATATGTAACAGAGCGTGCGGCTGAATTATTAGGTCGTCCACTTGAAAGCTTACGCTTACTTTCTTGTCACTTAGGTAACGGTGCAAGTATCGCAGCTGTAGAAGGCGGAAAATCTATCGATACTTCTATGGGCTTCACTCCACTTGCTGGTGTAACAATGGGTACACGTTCTGGTAACCTTGACCCTGCGTTAATTCCATACATCATGGAAAAAACAGGACAATCTGTAGAAGAAGTTCTGAACGTATTAAACAAGAAAAGTGGTATGCTAGGTCTTTCTGGATTCTCTAGTGACTTACGTGACATCGAACAAGCGGAAGAAGAAGGAAACCACCGTGCAGAAGTAGCGTTAGAGGTATTCGTAGAGCGTATTCATAAATATATTGGTTCTTATGCAGCTCGTATGAAAGGTGTAGACGCAATCATCTTTACAGCTGGTATTGGAGAAAACAGTGCTCTAATTCGTGAGCGTGTATTAGAAGGCCTTGAGTTTATGGGCGTATACTTCGATCCAAAACGTAACGACATTCGTGGCGAAGAAGCATTCATCAGCTTCCCTCACTCTCCAGTAAAAATTATCGTAATTCCAACTGACGAAGAAGTTATGATTGCTCGTGACGTATTACGTCTTGGAGACATTGGTTAATATATGAAGAAAGACGGGATCCTATAGGATTCCGTCTTTTATTTTTACTGAGAGAAAATGAATGAGTCCATTTGGATACTCCAAATGTTTTCGCGCATGGATACACAAACATACCTCCCGTATATTGAATAAATATATGTTTATCCTATCAGATTTACAAAGAAAAACCGGAAATATGTTACAATAGAAAAAAATTGAGCGAGGTGGTTGTTACGATGCGATCAAAGCGAGAACAAGCCATTTTACAAGAGGTTAAAAATTGGGAAGAACAATTGTTAGAACAGGAGTCTACCGATTTCCAAAAAGTATTTGATAAGTGGTTGCATACTTCAATTGCAAAAATTCCAGAGAAAAAGCGAAAGGAATTTTTTGCGAAAGCAGATGGATGGTTATTCCATCTCCATGCATTGATTCAAAGCTCACAATCACAGCTTGATGCGCGAAATCGTATTTTAGGAACAGCGCGGTTATTTGATGAATCGATTGAACAGTTGGAAGAATTGAAAGCATTATCCATTGATCAATTAACATATATAGCAGAGCAACAGACAGCAAAGCATCGGTTATATTCTTTCGTGCAGGGAGGAGCAACTGGGGTAGGTGGTTTGTTATTATTGACTGCCGATTTCCCTGTTATGATTACTTTAAATGTGAAGGCAGTTCAGCTTATTGCAACGTCGTTTGGTCATGACGTGAACAAGCCTTATGAAATGATGCTTGCTTTAAAAGTATTCCATGCGGCCCTGTTGCCAGCAAGACTCCAGCAATATGCTTGGTATAACTTGCTTCAGGAGTTAGAACAAGAAGATGCGTTCTTTTATGAAGGAGAAGAAGAAGTGTTAAAACCAGCTTCTACAGAAGTTGTGTTAAAACAAATTTTGAAAACCTTCTCGATCTATGCGCTTCGTCGCAAATTATTTCAAGGTATTCCTGTGTTAGGGATAGCGATTGGTTCTACGGTGAATTATCGCTTAACGCGGAATGTAACAGAGTTTGCAAACAGGTTCTATCAAGTGCGTTACATATTAGAAAAAGAAAAAAGAGCATAAAGAAAAGCGAGAGGCAAAGGCCTTTCGCTTTTAGTTTGTTGCATGCTTTTTTGACATTGGAATAGATACTGCTTTCTTTTCTGTTTTTGGATAGTAAATTAAATCCAATGTTTTCGCCTGAACGGCAATTGAAAGAATAGTAAAAGCAATTTCTGTCCATGTTAAATAATATAATGAAAGCGCTAGAACAATCGCGTCAAAGACGAAGAAAATTTGCCCAATTGTAAAGCGAGTTTTTTTGCTTAATACAATAGTTAAAATATCGTCTCCACCGGTTGCACCGCCAAATCGCAATATAAAACCGAGTCCAATACCAGCTAGCGCGCCGCCCACTACTGCAGCTATCCATAAATGATTTGATAAATCCACTGTAAATGGAGAATAGTTTTCCATAAGAGAATAAAATACCCCGAATGAAATAGAGCCCATAAATGAATAACCAACCATCTTTTTACCTAAAAATGTAGCACATAATAAAATGACTGGGATATCCATCAATACAGTTGAAATTGACGGTGAAATATCAAAAAAGTACTGGATAAATAGCGCAATCCCTACAAAGCCACCTTCTGTTAAGTGGTTTTGGAAATGAATGTGATACAGTGCTGCTGATAAAATAAATGAACCGATTAAAACCATAAAAATTTCTTTAATAATTTGTCGACTTTGGATGTTCCTCATCGTTATTCCTTCTTTCCGTAGTTAGTAGTCCTTTTTGTGTCGTAAACTAACTACGAGCTCATGTAGCCTTCAGTTAGTTTACGTAAAACTAACTACGCTATATGTCGCTGAAGAAATAACGAATAATCCTCTCGTCCATCAATTCTCCCTACTTTCGTTTTAGTTTAAGTCTAAAAACGACTAAACAAAACTTTGAGTAGGATTTGTTATTTAGCAATCCTGCCCTCTTCTTTGTTTTGTTTAGAAATTACCGATGCGACTTAAACAAAACGCTATGTGTAAGAAGAGTCTTTTCGTTGCCAAATTATCCTTCGGGCAATCATAATTTCCCCACTCTCGTATTTTTTTCGCTAGACTAAAGTATCTGGCTGAAAAAATACGCTACGTGTAAGATTCATCAATTCGATGCCACATGCTCCTTCGAGCGATCATGATATCTAAATCCTTTCTGTAAAAGATTTTATATTATTATATCATACTTTGAAAAAATGTATGTGGATGGAAACCGACAATAACAGAAGAAAAAACTACATAATTTGCAGTTTCATAGCGATTGAATTAGGATTCTTATATATTTTTGTAGAATAGTCTTGTTTGTTCAGGGTTTATAAGTAATAAGTAGGTAGTGCACATGATAGTGACGATTAGTTATGCATAAGGAATAGAGGGTGGAAATAAGGCGGGATTTTGAATTATGGAAAGACAAATTTATTCATTTTGCTGCTTTGTATTGTTTGTATCTGTTTTGTCTTTAAAGAAAGCCTCCCAACTAATGACACTAAGAAAAGTGAGGACAATAATGACAAAAGCTTTCATGACTTTTATGCTCCTTTCAAAATCTATTTTTATTTATTATATGGTATAAATGAGTAAATTTACAAAATAAAAGAGATAAAATGGAATCCATTTTATCTCTTTTTATTTGTGTTTACTACATGCTTAATGCTTTTTTCCCCATGTAATTGTAACTGCTAATAAATTTGCTTTTTGGAATTTTAGCCCCTTTGCCACGTCGAAGAGGGTCATTAATATATACATAATCATTATCATACCCAGTGACTAACACGGCGTGCATATCAAAATCAGCTTGGATAACTTTTCCTGATGAAGTTTTCCAACTTTTTGGAGCTACAGGATGTGAAAAAGATGCTGTAATCCAAGTTACAACCGGTTTGCCTTGTGCTACTAAACGCTCAATTTTAGAAAAATCAGATCCTGTTAAATTGATGCCACTGCTTGTATAACGGTCTAATACTTTTTTTAATGGAGCTGGATCAATTGAATATCCAGGCGATATACCTTTGACATCCCCAACAAATCCAACCGAAGGATCTCCCCATATTAAAATAGATCCAGCACCTCTAACCATAGGTGTAGAATCAACAGGTAATTGATTCGCTAATGTTAGCTTGTCTACATTATATCCATGATATTTTAGCATCATTTTCATTGAAACAACTTCGCATCCATTACGTAGTTCAGGTAGTTGGAAAATCATTGGAGCATCTAAATACACAGACTCTTTTTCATGACTCCATCTGCATATAAGTAATACCATTTTCCATTATCTTGAATCCATCCAGTAGCCATATCACCACCATTATGAAGATAGTACCAGTTAGCACCGTCAAAATACCAACCTGTACGCATGATGCCATCGTGAGCAAGAAGATACCATTTTCCGTTCACTTTCGTCCATCCAGTAGCCATATCACCGCCGCTATGAAGGTAATACCAGTTAGCGCCGTCAAAATACCAACCTGTACGCATGACGCCATCGTGAGCAAGAAGATACCATTTTCCGTTTACTTTCGTCCATCCGGTAGCCATATCACCGTCGCCATGAAGGTAGTACCAGTTAGCGCCGTCAAAATACCAACCTGTACGCATGACGCCATCGTGAGCAAGAAGATACCATTTTCCGTTTACTTTCGTCCACCCGGTAGCCATATCACCGCCGCCATGAAGGTAGTACCAGTTAGCACCGTCAAAATACCAACCTGTACGCATGACGCCATCGTGAGCAAGAAGATACCATTTTCCGTTCACTTTCGTCCATCCAGTAGCCATAGCACCATTGGTATGAAGGTAGTACCAGTTACCTTGATCATTTTTCCATCCTGTTACTTTCGCACTATTTGAGTAATAGTACCAATTATTCCCTTCTTTAATCCAGCCTTCTTTTTGGTTATTCTCTTCTTTGTTTGTCTCTAATTCCGTTTTATTTCCTTGTGTTTGTGCTTTTATAGTAGGAGCTAGATTGTTTTCTTGCGTTTGCTCTTTTTTATCGGTAGTTAGATTGCTTTCTTGAATTTGTCCTTTTTTATCAGGGATTACATTATTTTCTTGAATGCGCTCTTCTGTATCAGAAGTTAGATTGCTTTCTTGAATTTGTCCTTTTTTATCAGGGGTTACATTATTTTCTTGAATGCGTTCTTCTGTATCAGAAGTTAGATTGTTTTCTTGAATTTGTTCTTTTTTATCAGTAGTTACATCATTTTCTTGAATCTGTCCTTTTTTATTTGGATTATTACTGATGCGCTTTCCCCTCAGATACATTTTGAGTAAGACGATACCAAAGCCATAGATCATTAATGATGGAGGCAAGGTTTGCGATTTCAGAATTGAGCATACAGGAGATTTCAAAGTTCTCTTCGTTATTTAAACGATGTTGTTTTTGATTAATATGACATTCAAGTTCTTTTATACGATCAGGAATTTTCCCGCGAATTTGTTCCCATTTTAATAAAATAGCATGTTGCAATTTTTCGGGAATATCTTCCCATTCTTCTTGTAACTCAGGTACTTCTATTCCTAGGTGTTCATCGTATATAAAATATTGTTCCATATAGACACCCCCATTTTCTGTTTCCATTGTATCGAAAAAAAGAGAGAAGTTCGACGAAATTGTTTGAAAAATTTTTGCGAATATCTCTTGATTCATTTTATAAAAGGTGTTAAAGTTTGAATTAATATAAATCATAATGAATATTTATTCTTTAGGAGGATATAAAATGGAGAAGAAAAAAGTTGTGTTAGCATATTCCGGAGGTCTGGATACTTCCGTTGCAATTAAATGGTTACAAGAGAAAAATTACGATGTTATTGCACTTTGCTTAGATTTAGGAGAAGGTAAAGATTTAGAGTTCGTAAAAGAAAAAGCAATTTCAGTAGGAGCTGTTAAATCTTACATGATTGATGTTCAAGAAGAATTTGCGAATGAATATGCATTGATGGCTCTGCAAGGTCATACGTTATACGAAGGGAAATACCCACTTGTTTCTGCATTGTCTCGTCCGTTAATTGCGAAAAAGCTAGTAGAAGTTGCGGAGCAGGAAGGAGCAAGTGCAGTAGCTCATGGTTGTACAGGAAAAGGAAATGACCAAGTTCGTTTTGAAGTTTCTATCCAAGCATTAAATCCGTATTTAGAAGTGATTGCGCCAGTACGTGAATGGAAATGGTCACGTGAAGAAGAAATTGCGTATGCAAAAGAAAATGATGTGCCGATTCCAATCAATTTAGATAGTCCTTTTTCAATTGACCAAAACTTGTGGGGACGTAGCAATGAATGTGGGATTTTAGAAGATCCATGGGCAGCACCACCAGAAGATGCATATGAAATGACATTAGCACTAGAAGATACACCGAATAAACCGGAGTTTGTAGAAATTGGCTTTGAAGCAGGTGTACCAACAACATTAAATGGTACTTCTTATTCGCTTTCTGAACTAATCAAAACGTTAAACACTCTTGCTGGAAAACATGGTGTTGGACGTATCGATCATGTGGAAAATCGTCTTGTTGGGATTAAATCGCGTGAAGTATATGAATGTCCAGCAGCAATGACATTACTTACATCGCATAAAGAGTTAGAAGATTTAACGCTTGTAAAAGAAGTAGCTCATTTTAAACCGATGATTGAACAAAAATTAACGGAACTTATTTATAACGGTTTATGGTTCTCGCCTTTAAAACAAGCACTTGTTGCATTCTTACAAGAAACACAAAAAACAGTAACAGGTACAGTGCGCGTGAAATTGTTTAAAGGTCATGCAATTGTAGAGGGACGTAAATCAGAGTACTCTCTATACGATGAAAAATTAGCAACATATACAGTGGATGATGAGTTTAACCATGATGCAGCAGTTGGCTTTATTTCTTTATTTGGTCTTCCAACAAAAGTATACAGCCAAGTGAATCAGAAGAAGGTGGAAGCGTGAGCAAACTTTGGGGTGGCCGTTTTACAGCAGAAGCAGAAGAATGGGTCGAGGAGTTTGGAGCTTCTATCTCCTTTGACCAAAAATTAGTGGTAGAAGATATAGAAGGAAGTATTGCCCACGTTACAATGCTTGCGAAGCAGGGGATTGTGACAAAAGAAGAAGCAGAAAAAATTAAAGAAGGTTTACAACATTTACTAGAAAAAGCGAAAGCAAATGAATTAACTTTTTCAGTAGATGCTGAGGATATTCATTTAAACATTGAAAAGATGTTAATTGAGCAAATTGGTGAAGTTGGTGGGAAACTTCATACAGGAAGAAGCCGTAATGATCAAGTTGCGACAGATATGCATTTATATTTACGTAATAAAGTGAAAGATATTATAAAGGCAACGAAACAATTGCAATCTGTTCTTGTTCATCAAGCAGAGAAGAATGTTGAAACGATTATGCCAGGATATACACATTTGCAGCGTGCGCAACCAATTTCGTTCGCTCATCATGTGTTTGCATATTTCTGGATGCTAGAGCGTGATGTAAACCGCTATGAAGATTCACTCGGGCGCATTAATATGTCTCCGCTTGGTGCAGGCGCACTTGCGGGAACAACATTTCCGATTGATCGTGCGTATAGCGCAGAGCTTCTCGGTTTTGACGGAATCTATGAAAATAGCTTAGATGCGGTAAGTGACCGTGATTTCATATTAGAGTTTCTTAGCAACTCATCTATATTAATGATGCATTTATCACGTTTTTGTGAAGAACTCATTTTATGGAGCAGTCAGGAGTTTCAATTTATTGAAATGAGCGATCAGTATGCAACAGGAAGCAGCATTATGCCGCAAAAGAAAAATCCTGATATGGCTGAACTTATTCGTGGTAAAACAGGGAGAGTATACGGAAACCTATTTAGTTTATTAACGGTAATGAAAGGTTTACCACTTGCTTATAACAAAGATTTACAAGAAGACAAAGAAGGAATGTTTGATACAGTGAAAACAGTAGAAGGCTGCCTGCATATTATGGCTGGCATGCTAGAAACGATGACTGTAAACAAAGAAAAAATGGGGCAAGCTGTAAAACAGGACTTCTCTAATGCAACAGAAATTGCTGATTACTTGGCAAGCAAAGGACTTCCATTCCGCCAAGCGCATGAAATTGTCGGGAAGCTCGTTCTTCATTGTACACAAAAAGGAATCTATCTATTAGATGTACCGCTAGAAACATATCAAGAAATGAGTCCGTTATTTGAAGAGGATTTATATGAAGTTCTTTCACCGTATGCAGCGGTAAAACGTCGTAATAGTGCAGGTGGGACAGGGTTTGTTCAAATCGAACAAGCGCTGGAAAAAGCGAAGGTGTTAGTAGGAGAGACAGTAAGTTTATAAGGATGTGAAGAGGGTAATATGTTCTGTATAGGAGCATATTACCCTCTTTTTTGTATATATCATATTTTTAAATAGATACTTAGCCTAATATTGAGTTTTCTATATTTTAGGAAATGAATATGGTATCCTTTTATAATATAGAGAAAAAAGTTCAACCTTTTTTGCTGTTGATTATGAAGGATAATTGTACTTGATAGGAGCATGTATGAAAAAGATAATTTTTATTCTTGTACTACTAATTAGTTTAAGTTTTAACGTGAAAATTTTTCTGGTAGATAAATATATGTATGTAGGAGAACGTGAAAAACGAGAAGAAGCAATTATGTTAACAATGTGGCACTTACAGGAAAAAGG
The DNA here is from genome assembly GCF_022625245.1 of Bacillus sp. TL12. Lineage (NCBI taxonomy): Bacteria > Bacillati > Bacillota > Bacilli > Caryophanales > Bacillaceae > Bacillus > Bacillus sp. TL12. Next base: position 257,287 of record NZ_JAJJBY010000002.1, read on the forward strand.
ATATAAAGAAAGTGATATTTTATCAATAAAACCGGCCTTTTATAGTAAAGAAGGTTCTTATGGTATGAATGTAATGTTTAAAGATGAACCTAATGAGTCGTATACGTATAAAGTTTGGCGGGATTCTAAGACAAATAAACCCTCTGTTCATCAACAAACAAATGCACCAGGTGGTATGGGCGGAAAACACCAAGAGCTTAAATAGTAAAGAAAGTGTTGAGTGGATACTTGAACTTTGAAGTGTAAAATCGGTGTAAATAGAATGATTTCTCATGAACATGAGAGGATACTAAGCTCCATATAGGAGCAAAGTATCCTCTTTTTTATTACGAGAAAAAATAATAAGTGTGTTAAAGGGGAAAGGAGTTTCGTAATCTAAAGTTGAAATTTGGATAGATGGAAAATTTAGTAATGTAAGGAGCGTTCATAATGCCAGCTTATTAAGTAATTTACCTCAAATGAAATTCAAAAAGAATAGGGAGGTAATACTATGTTATCTATAAAAGATATTGAGCTCCAGATCGAAGAACAAGTGCAGAATAAAGCAGTGCCGGGGTTTGAAGATCAGTACTATCCTTGTTTTCCTATCACCGCTTCCGTATTTTACGCAGGAGAATATGGTCTTCTTCGGTTTGCAAAGAATACAAGCGGGTCTCCAGTCTTATCGATTCAAGATGCATGGCATTTGGAATATGTAGGAGAAGAAGTAAAGATAAAGTGAAACTTAAATCAGTGGGGATTTAGCCCTCACTGATTTATTGTTTTTATACTTTTAGACTACGTGCATGCATTATTTTATAGATATTTTCAATGATTAAAAAATGATGTTTCTCATGTATCGCTAAAAGTTGAATAGCTTGAATGAGGTTTAGATACTTAGCGATTGGATCAAAAAATACAATGTGCCCTGCAATGTTTTCTTCTATATTTTGAACGCATACTTTGATTGCATTTGTTTCGTTTACTAGCAATTGTTCTAATTCTTTTCCGTTCATAGCGTAATAGATTTTTTTGGGTGGTACTAAAATCCAAGGTGCTTTCATTCCTCGCCCATGTTTTTCTTTGTACTCTGCATAGATGTCATGTATGTCAGTTGTAAACGGGGCATTTCTTCTTATCTTGGCATAGGGAAGAAGTGTGAAAGAAAACTTAATTGCAACTTTTAGCATTTTTGCAATTAAGTACAGGTGGTAGAGATGTTCTCCAATTGACCATTGCACATTTTTATTTCGATGCCATAGTTCTTCTTGCGGAAGTGATTGTAGTTTAGGGAGAAATCGAGATCTTTGTTGATGTAATGTGCGAAAATGTTTGGATATACTTTCGGATTTCATTTAACGGAACCCCCTATTTAGTTTTCCTAATTATACCATTATTATAATTGTTTTGTATTTTGGAAGGGGAACCTATATTAAAACAACTCTTCATATAGGATAGTACGTTCGAAAATTTAACTTTACTGTATCGCCATCAACGTAAAAAAGGAGAGCGCACTATACGATATATCCTCTTTTTTAGAAAACATGTTCACATAAAGTTGGCTTGTCAATCTGAAAATACTATGGCAGTATATAAGGACCATCCCTATTTTTCGTGAATTTTAAGTTCGTAATTGTTATGGTTACGAAGCTATAAAAAGGGAATTGACAGTAATTTTTATAATGGAGGAAATGAAAGAATATGAAAACTTTACCAAATTGCCCGAAATGTAATTCAGAATATACGTATGAAGATGGAAGTCTTTTTGTTTGCCCAGAGTGTGCACATGAGTGGGCTTTAGAATCAGATACTGAAAATAGTGAAAATAACAAAGTTGTAAAAGATGCAAATGGAAATATTTTAAACGATGGTGATGCTGTAACAGTAATCAAAGACCTTAAAGTAAAAGGGACTTCGTCCGTTATTAAAATAGGTACGAAAGTAAAGAGTATCCGTTTAGTTGATGGAGATCATGATATCGATTGCAAAATTGACGGTTTTGGAGCTATGAAATTAAAATCTGAATTTGTTAAAAAGGCATAAGGATAAAATTATAGATAAGTGATTGGAAAGACGTTCAGTAAAGTAGTGTTGCCGCATAATGAACGTCTTTTTCTTATGAAAAAAGAGGTTATACAATCGTATAACCTCTAAATGAGTGTAATGTTATGACATTTTTCCTTATTCATATTTATGTCTATTTTCTGTAATACGAATATACTCAATATCCATTAAATCACGTAGTAATGCACCGTGGCTTAGCTCAACGCCGTGCTTTTCTTTAAAATGAGAACAGATTGTATCGAGCATTTCAATTTCTTCATCATTTACATCTAAAATAATTCGTTCGTGATCTCCCATTTAGTATTCCTCATTTCGTTTTTTCTTAGCGTAACCGAAACTTACTTATTGTATAACAATATCTGTATTTTATATGTTAATGTTTTATTATTAGGATGCTAAAAGTAAGGGAGAGGTGGAGTTGTTTTATAGGGTTGTCATTATTTTATATACGGCTATTATGCTTAAATATGCTTTTCCTACCATTGTCACTTTACAATATATAAAACCTACGTATATCGCTCTTTTTATTTTTTGTATATTTGTAATGGATTGTTGTATCTCACTCTTGATATATAGAAAAAAGCAGGAACAAAATGAACAAGAGAGGAAACGGTCAAAGCGAAAGAAAATATTTTGGATGATGACATATGTTTTTGTTTTTCCAATAATATTGAGTTTTGTAAGTGAACGTATAGCAGAAAAAGGATTCGATTTAAAGCTGGGAGCGACAATGTTTTTCTACTATTTCTTTTTTCACTTTATTCCTTATATGAGCGAAAAGGCTGGGGAAGATGAGGATCCTTTTGAAAAAGATATAAAAGAACAAGAAGATAAAATGGTAGAAGAAGAAATAGAGCAACTTGCCAAACAAAAATGGTATTTCAATTCAACACTCATTTTCATTCTTTGTTTGGTCACACCACCAATTGGTTATTTATATGTATTTCTTTTACGAAAAAAAATGACATACTATGCGAAAATGAGTTATTTGACACTTGCAACCATTACAATGGGATTATGGGCAATGAAGTTTTTGCCGTCATTCTTATATGCAATTGTCATAGTTTGTATAGCATGCTTTGTATTTATCGGGAAATATGTAAAATAAACAACACCAAGTCCGTATCAGACTTGGTGTTTTCTCTATTTATTAAAGATCACCTTGCTCTTCTTCACCACGAACAACAAGGACATCGCATTTCGCATAGCGAATAATATGTTCAGAGACGCTACCGATTAAGAAGCGTTCTACTGCGTTTAAACCAGTTGCACCGCACATGATTAAGTCTACTTTATGTTTTGGAGCGATTTCTTTTGAAATTTTAGATTTTGGATTACCGAATTCTAATACAAGTTCAACTTTTTCAAGACCAGCTTCAGCTGCAGTTTTTTTGTAGTCTTCTAATAGATCTTCTGCAAAAAGGTTTGCACGCTCAGCAATTGCTCTGCTATATGCTTCTACTGCAGAGTATGCTTTTACATCAACGATATGAGCGATTGTTAATGTTGCGTTGTTACGTTTTGCGACTTGAATTGCTTTTTTAAAGGCTTTTTCTGCTTCTTTGGAACCGTCCACTGCAATTAAAATATTTGTATATGTATTATTCATAGTAGATTCCTCCCAATTCATTTTTATAACCTTTTACAACTTAATTATAAAACAAAATATGGTAACGTGCTTGTGGAAAACGTTACAGAATTTTGAAAAATTTATTTCGATTCTTTTTAGTTGTAATTGCAGGGAGAACTTGTTACATATTGAGTATAGGAATAAAAAGGAGGCTATTTTTGTGAGACACGCGCTCATTACAGCCGGTACGAAAGGTTTAGGAAAGAAAGTAACAGAAAAATTATTGGCTGAAGGATATTCAGTAACTGTAACATATCATAGTGATATGCGTGCTGTAGAAACAATGAAGGAAAAATATAAACATCTAGAAGAACGTTTGCAGTTTGTACAAGCGGATGTCACTAATAAAGAAGATTTACATAAAATAGTAGAAGAAGCAATCGGCCGCTTTGGCAAAATCGATTTTTTAATTAATAATGCGGGTCCTTACGTATTTGAACGTAAAAATTTAATTGAATACGAAGAAGATGAATGGAGTGAAATGATACAAGGAAACCTAACAGCAGTGTTTCGTTTAGTAAAGCTTGTCGTTCCGATTATGAGAAAACATCATTTTGGCCGAATTATTAATTATGGATTTCAAGGAGCAGATAGTGCACCAGGCTGGATGTATCGTTCGGCATTCGCAGCTGCAAAGGTAGGACTTGTTTCGTTAACAAAGACAATTGCTTATGAAGAAGCAGAGTATGGCATTACATCAAATATGGTTTGCCCAGGCGATATCATTGGTGAAATGAAAGAAGCAACGATTCAAGAGGCGCGTAAGATGAAAGACATTAGGACGCCAATTGGTAGATCTGGGACAGGTGAAGATATCGCTCGTACCATTGCATTTTTATGCGAGGAAGATTCCGATATGATTACGGGCACCATTATAGAAGTAACAGGTGCAGTTGACGTCATTCATAGATATCGACAAAAATAGATAAAGTGAAACTTCCATCATTGGGAGCTTTATCCCCAAATGATGGTTAGTTGAACCAATCGGGCATTTATGGACAGTGTATCCCCCACCTAAATTTGGGGCTTTTTCATCTTGAGAGGGGGATATTACTGTCCGTTAATGCGGGGTAAAATCTATCGGAAAATTCGCATTATTTTTTGTCAAATATTGAGATATTATGTTAAAATATAAGAGTGTAGAAAGCGCTTTAAAAAATGATTCAGGGGTCATTTCATAACTCAAGGGGGAATTAATAATGCGTATCGGTATTCCAACAGAAATTAAAAACAATGAAAACCGCGTGGCAATGACGCCAGCTGGTGCTGTACATTTGGTACACAATGGTCATGAAGTTTTTGTTCAAAAAGGCGCAGGTTTAGGATCTGGCTTTACAGATGAAGAATATGTACAAGCTGGAGCAAAACTTGTTGAAACTGCTGAAGAAGCATGGAATCAAGATATGGTTATGAAGGTAAAAGAGCCAATTGCAAGCGAATATGGTTACTTCCGTGAAGGTTTAATTTTATTCACATACTTACACTTAGCTCCAGAACCAGAATTAACAAAAGCTTTAATTGATAACAAAGTAGCATCAATTGCTTATGAAACAGTACAATTAGACAATCGTTCTTTACCACTACTTGCACCTATGAGCGAAGTAGCTGGTCGTATGTCTGCACAAATTGGTGCGCAATTCCTTGAAAAAACAAAAGGCGGAAAAGGTATCTTACTAGCAGGCGTTCCAGGGGTAAAACGCGGTAAAGTAACAATTATCGGCGGTGGTCAAGCTGGTACAAACGCAGCCAAAATTGCAGTTGGTTTAGGTGCTGACGTAACAATTATTGACTTAAGTGCAGAACGTCTTCGTCAATTAGATGACATTTTCGGTAACCAAGTGAAAACTTTAATGTCTAACCCTTACAACATCGCAGAAGCTGTAAAAGAATCTGATCTTGTAATCGGTGCGGTATTAATTCCAGGTGCAAAAGCGCCAAAACTTGTAACAGAAGAAATGATTAAATCAATGGAACCAGGTTCTGTTGTAGTAGATATCGCAATTGACCAAGGTGGTATTTTCGAAACAACTGATCGCATTACAACTCATGATAACCCAACTTACGAAAAACATGGTGTTGTTCATTATGCAGTTGCAAACATGCCAGGTGCGGTTCCACGTACATCAACTCTTGCATTAACAAACGTAACAGTACCATATGCAGTACAAATTGCTAACAAAGGCTACAAACAAGCTTGCCTAGGTAATACTGCATTATTAAAAGGTATTAACACATTAGATGGCTATGTAACATTCGAAGCAGTTGCAGAAGCTCACGGTCTACAATATGCTGATGCGAAAGAGCTGCTAGAAAAAGCTCCTGCTTTATCATAATAAATATGAGACGAAGCCCTCCTTATGATAAGGAGGGCTTTTTTGTTAGTTAAAAATCTATCAAAATGGAATTTTTTTCTTGTTAATACAATTCCTCTTATGATAGTTTGTAATTGTATGCGGAAAATAAGAGAGGGAATGTCATGGGGAGAAAGAGTAGGAAGAAAAAACAGATAAAACGGCAGAAATATATAAAGAAAAAGCAAGAACAGAATATACCATTTCAAAAGAAATTGGCTCTTCGTATAGAGGAAATTGCTAGGTATATTAGTATGGTTTTATATGTGATTTTGTGTATGTATTTGTTAGGTGTATTTTATCAAATAGAGATAAGACCTGAATTTTTGGAAGATATCTTTCAGGGCATTGCTTTTTTTGCACCATTCGGTCTGTTTTTTGTAGTGTTTGATAAAGTATGGCCAAGCCGTGAAAGTAGAAAAGATAAGAAAAGAAAGCAGAAAAAGAAACGCTCTTCCAATTCCTCAAGTGGATTTGTAAACTATAGCGATAATGATTGTAGTAGTGCAAGCGATAGCGGGGGTGGAGATTGCGGAGGTGGCGGAGATTAAAACTGAAAGTAATTTCCTTTGAAGTATTGTATTCTTCAGAATGACGAAAGATAAAAATAGATTTTGAAAAAACAAGAGCACTAGAATGGAATAGGACGTCGCAGGAAGGGGCATAGCAATGAATTTAGCGAAAGAACCAGAAGAAAAAGTACAAGAAAAAAATGAACTGAATGAGATGCAAGATGCAATTATTAAATTAGAAAAAAGTGTACAAGAGTTAAAAGAAGAGGTGAAAAGGGTACGGAAGAAGAAATAGGAAAAAGATATTGATTTTGGAACGATCGGCTTTTGGGTTTGTATGATGATTATTGCACTTGGATGGTTTTGGGGGAAATAGTTAATAACTAGGGGATGAGAGAAGGATGGAGAAAGTAAATCTTTTAGAACTCACAAAAGGTATTACCGAGCAGCATAAAAATTTTGTTGTATCAAATGTGAATAGTCACTGTTTACGAATTGCTGTGTTTACGGGGGAATATGATTGGCACTTTCATTCAAACTCGGATGAGCTATTTATCGTGTTAGAGGGAGAACTATTAATTGATTTTCAAGATAGGGACACAGTTATACTAAAACCGAACGATTCTATTTTAATTCCAGCAGGTACCATTCACCGAACTAGAGCTTTGCAGCGAACGGTTAACCTTTGTTTTGAAAATTTAGATGCGGATACTGTTATTGTGGAGAATGTATGAAAAAGTTAGCACTAGTAGAATATGATACGATTCTTCCAGTTTTAGAAAAGGATAAACGGACAGCTACTTTTGCCTATGCAGTATGTAATCGGATAATAGATGGTGAAATCTTTGTAAATGAGAGGTTAACAGCGGGAATAATTGCGACTGCTAATGGTATTTATTATTTGTTTGGAGATACATATGATCAGGAATTTCAACGTACTTTGTTTTCTTACATTGAAACTGAAATTTTAACACAGAGGAAACGATTTACGCTCTTTACTTCTAGTAAAGAGTGGGAGATGGTTATTGAAAATTATTTCAATGATTCTTTTAGGAACATCACTCGAAAAAAACTGCTATTTCAGAGGAATATCTTTGAAGAGAGAAAAAGAGAATTAGATGATTTTACGTACCAGATTATGCGAATCGATACAAATGTAATAGAAAAAAGTACTGAATTTACAGAGCAGTATTATAAAGAGTATTGGAAATCAAAAGAAGCGTTTTTAAAGCATGGCTTTGGATTTTGTATGATTCAAAGTCAAAAAGTAGTAGCTGAATGTGTTTCGATTCTTAGAGGGCATGACTTTGCTGAAATTGATATTGCAACACATCCAGATTATCAAGGAAAAGGACTTGCTCGGTTAGTCGCAACTTATTTTATAGAACATTGTATACAAAGTGGGATTACGCCGTGCTGGGATTGTAATATGGACAACATTCCTTCACAAAAGTTAGCTAGTAAACTAGGTTTTGGTCATTCGATAGAATATGTTTTATATGTACGAAAAAAGATGGGGGAATAAACATGAACATCGAATTAACAAGATTCAAGGTAAAACAAGGTAAGAGTCATCGCATTGATGAATGGATGAAACTTCTCAATAATCATATGAAAGAAGTGCTTTTGACATTAAACGACGAGAAAATGTATGTAGAGACAATTTTCCGGGAAATAAGAGATGGTGAAGAATACCTATATTGGTATTCTGTCCAAGGAGAAGGCGGGACGGATGTCGAAAGCTCTCAGCATGAAATCGATAAAAAGCATTTAGAGTTTTGGTATGAATGCATTGATGAAGAAGCACCGGCAGTTGATATGAAGACAGAAGTTGTCATGATTCAAGATGTTGTTAAAGAAGCGATGAAGTAATAGAATAGTATTCTTTGTATGTAGTAAGAAAAGCGCATCGAAATAGATGGGCTTTTTTGTCTGCAGAAAGTTTTTTCTGCTTATAAAATAATTTCTATTAGCGCGATGAATATCGTGGTTATTTTGCGTTACTAGTAATCAATAATGTACGATTAAATATAGTTAAAAGGGACATCATATATATAGATGTAAGAGGTGTAACAGTTGAGAAACAAGGATTATCAAAAAGTAATTAGAATAGTTAGAAAATTTATGTTATAATATGGGAAAAGGGGGCTGTTATGAAGCAAATACATGGAGCAATCTACATCTACATAACAATGTTTTTCATTGGAGCGTCTTATGGCTTAGGTCAGTTATACTCGCATCCAATTTTAACTTTTTTGAGTGGTATATGTATGGCTATTGCGATTTGTGTACACCTTTTCTCCGTTTGGATTGTAAAGTTTCAATTGAATATTAGTGAAATGGAAGAAGGCACTTTTTGAGTGGCCTTCTTTTTTAGTAGTACCTGTTTAACTCTTTTAATAATATTTCAATTTGCTTCTCTGTTTCTTTACATATAGATAATGCTCTTAATCTAAAGAATAAGCTTCGTAAAAATGATTTTACATTTCCATATAATGTTTCATAAAGTATGATAGATAATTTTGTTTTTTGAGATTGCATTTGATTTACTAAGGAATGTAAGGATGCGATGAGTTCTTTTTCTTCTAAGCCATTTTGCAACATAGCGACAATCGGATAGACAATTCGTTCATCTTCCTCGTACTTGTAATACAGTGTATGTACATTTATTTTTTCTAATAAGGTTTGCAGTATTTCTTGATAATGTTCAGTTTCAAGCTTCGGGTTTTTAATGAGTTCATCGAATGTATCGGAAACATGAGCGATACTATGAGCCCAGCCTTGACCGTTTACATACCCGCGAAAATCATGTTCTTGCTTCATGTATAAAATTAATTTATCTTTTACTTTTAATATATCAGACTCTGATAAGAAGTTATGTTTTGTATCGGCACTTAAAATTAAAGCAATTAATAATGTTGTAAACGCCCGAGTAAATACAGCGTCCTTATCGTCAATATTTATTTTATAAAATAAATATTGCTCGCTTATACTTTGCGACAATAATTGTTGTAATCGTGTGTTTGGGATATGGTCATTCTTAATGAGATGGAAAAAGGTCGTGTAGATTAATTTATCCCGTAAGTAGCCATTTGGTACACCGATATGTTGGAGCATTGTTGAACTTAAATTATCAATATCTATAGTGGAATCTATGACGTAATGATTAGCCCTTATTTCCTCTAATTGTTTTTGAAGTTGTTGCATGAGATCTCTCCTTTTTTAGAAAATTATGTATTTAAATGTTATGATAGGAATAAAGAATATACAAGAAATAAATATTATATATATGGAAAAGAAAGTATGTATTTTCGTATCGCTCACCGCAAAAATAAGGAGGGAGTATGAGGAAAAAGGCATTTCTCTTTTTATTATTGAACATTCTTTTTTTAGTAGGATGCTCTAATGAATATGTTGTATTTTCTGGAGAAAGCAATCATTGGGATGGGAAATATTCCGTGAATATTGATGGCAATGAGGAATATGGAATTTACACATTTCGTTATAAGAATAGCGACGGAAATACAGAATTTAAAAGTTTAGAAATTGTTATTAATCAGAGTAATGGCCGAACTTCTCGGAAAGAAGAGATCCGGAAAGGAGGAAGGATTGAAATGACTTCGTCTTGTATGGGCTGCGCGGTAATTAATAAAGATGAAGCAATCACAGTTACTATTAAATGGGATAATAAGTATGAGGAAACTTTTACTTTAAAATCAAAAAATGATAATGAAAAAAGGTAGCGCAGTCGCTACCTTTTTCTTATTTTACAAACTGTAATTCTTTCGGGAATTTCGTTAAAATTTCTGATCCATCTTTTGTAATGTAGATATCATCTTCAATACGAACGCCACCTACGTTTGGTACGTAAATACCTGGTTCAATTGTGAAGACCATACCTTCTTTTAATGGTGATTCGTTGCCTGCTTTTACATCTGGATATTCGTGTACGCTAATGCCAAGCCCGTGACCTAAGCGGTGTGGGAAGAATTCTCCGTAACCTGCATCTGCGATAACAGAGCGAGCAGCATTGTCAATTTCGCCAAGTGTAATGCCTGGTTTACAAGCTTCAACCGCTTGTAATTGGCCAGCTAATACAGTGTTGTAAATGCGTGTTTGTTCTTCTGAAATATCGCCAAATGCGACTGTACGTGTAATGTCAGAGCAGTAACCATCAATGATTACGCCTAAGTCAAATAGTACGAAGTCACCGCGTTTCATTTTGTTTGCTCCTGGAATACCGTGTGGCAGGGCAGAGTTTGCGCCTGCTAATACCATTGTGTCAAAGGACATTTTATGGATGCCTTTTTTCTTTAATTCATGCTCGATGATTGCTAACACTTCTAATTCACTGCGATCTTCTTTAATTGCCTCTACACCAATTTCAACAGCGTAATCTGCCATGTAAGCTGCTTGGCGTAAAATAGAAAGTTCTTTTTCATCTTTAATTAAACGAAGTTCGCGTACTTTTTCTTCCGCAGATTTGAAAGCAGCTTTTGGGAATAATTTTGTTAATTCTTCATAGCGCTCTACGTTTAAATGTTCTTTTTCAATTGCTACTGCAGTTGCATCAATGCCGCGATCTTTCATTGCTTGTGCAATCATATCCCATGGCTTGTCTGTATCAGTAAATCCGATAATTTCGTGCGCCCAGCCAGCGTTTCGAGCTTGGCCTTCTTCCATCTTAGGACAGATTAAAATTGGTTCTTTTTCTTGGAAGACAAATAGACCGAGTAGTCTTTCGTGCGGCTCGCAATGGAAGTTTGTCATATAGAAGACGTTTGGTGTAGAAGTTATAAATGCAGCTTCCACGTTTTGTTCTTGTAGCCATTGCATTAAATTTTCTAATCTAGTATTCATAGATTGGCACCTCCGAGATTTCAGTTACATGTATTACTTTACATCGGATGAAAGCGTTATGACAAGCAAATCGCTGTTTGAAAAGACAGGAAATTGTGAAATTATGTAGAATAGAAGGTGTGAATGTAAACAAGGGAGGAATATAATGATGAAAGTATCTTATCACGGGCATTCAGTTGTAAAGATTGAAACGAATGGAAAAGTTATCTTAATTGATCCGTTTTTAACAGGTAATCCGAAAACAGATTTAAAGGCTGAAGATGTCAAGGTAGACGCAATTATTTTATCGCACGGTCATGGTGATCATGTTGGTGATACAGTAGCGCTTGCGAAGAAGAATAATGCAGTGGTTGTGGCGCCGTTTGAACTCGCGACATTTTTAGGATGGCAAGGTGTGAATACACATCCAATGCATATCGGTGGTTCACATGTATTTGATTTTGGAAAAGTGAAGTTTACACAAGCATTTCATGGGTCTAGCTATATTGATGAGGAAAATCAGACCATTACATATACAGGAATGCCAGCTGGAATTTTATTTACGGCAGAAGAGAAAACAGTGTACCATGCAGGAGATACCGCTTTATTTTCGGATATGAAATTAATCGGTTCTCTTAACAACATCGATGTGGCATTTTTACCAATCGGTGATAACTTTACAATGGGACCAGAGGATGCAGTGTTAGCTGCGGAATGGATTGGTGCAAAAACGGTTGTGCCGATGCATTACAATACGTTCCCAGTAATTGAGCAAGATCCGCATCTTTTTGTACAAAAACTAACAAGTAGTACAGGAAAGGTATTAGAAGCTGGAGAAAGTATTACACTATAAGAAAAAAACCCTTCATTTGAAAAGACAAGTGAGGGGTTTTTATGTGTGTAAAATAGGTTGAAAAGTCTGTGCTTGTTTTGGTGTTTCTTTTGTTTCTGGTAATGTTTGTTCTGGTGCCTCATTTAATTCCGTTGCAACCTTTTTACCATCAACGAAAGCTAAAAATACAGCACCTACAACTTCTAAAAATTTTTTCATTTTCATTCGCTCCTTTGTTTGATTTCTTGTCTTTATTGTACATTTGAAATCAGGGACAAACTATCGAATACGGTGACAATAGCATTACACTGTTGTAAGAATGTGACTAATGAAATGTAAGAGTCATTTTTGTTATAAAAAAAATAGTACAGGTACATAAAAGTGCAGTGTAACAGTTTCGGAAATATAGTATACTAAAAATACAGCACATGAAGAATTTAGGGAAAAGAAAGTATGGTGAAACCATTTGGCTACCAAACATAATCAAATTTTAGAACATATTAATAGCCTGCCTATAGGGCATAAAATTTCTGTACGTCAAATTGCAAAAGATTTGAGTGTAAGTGAAGGAACAGCTTATCGTGCGATTAAAGATGCAGAGAATAAAGGATATGTTAGTACAATTGAACGTGTCGGAACAATCCGAATTGAACAAAAGAAAAAGGAAAACATTGAAAAACTAACATATGCCGAAGTAGTCAATATTGTCGATGGCCAAGTGCTTGGCGGAAGAGAAGGGTTACATAAAACATTAAATAAATTCGTGATTGGGGCCATGAAGTTAGAGGCGATGATGCGTTATACAGAAGCGGGGAACTTGTTGATTATCGGTAACCGTACGAATGCGCATCAACTAGCGTTAGAAGCAGGTGCTGCCGTATTAATTACAGGTGGCTTTGATACAGAAGATCATGTGAAAAAATTAGCAGATGAATTAAAGTTGCCGATTATTTCAAGTAGCTATGATACATTCACGGTGGCAACGCTCATTAACCGCGCCATTTATGATCAGCTTATCAAAAAGGAAATTGTACTCGTTGAAGATATTTTAACACCAATTGAAGAAACGTTATATTTAAAACCTACCGATAAAGTAGAGCAATGGCATGCGTATAATGAAGAAACGATGCATGGACGTTATCCAATTGTAGATGAAAATAAAAAAGTATTAGGGATTGTTACTTCAAAAGATATGATTGGCATCGCAAAAGAAACGCCAATTGAAAAAGTAATGACAAAGCAGCCGATTACAGTAAACGGGAAAATGTCTGTTGCAGCGGCAGCGCGTATGATGGTATGGGAAGGGATTGAACTTCTTCCTGTTGTCGATGAAAGCAACCATCTGCAAGGGATTATTAGCCGTCAAGACGTACTGCAAGCACTGCAAATGATTCAACGTCAACCGCAAGTTGGGGAGACGATTGAAGATATCGTCACAAATCAATTTGTGACGCCGAAAGAAGCAAAACACGAACATAGTTATCAATTTTCTGTGACGCCACAAATGACAAGCTCATTTGGGACATTATCATATGGTGTATTTACAACTGTTGTTACAGAAGCAACGAATCGCGCTATCCGTACGCAGAAAAAAAGCGATTCGATTGTTGAGAATTTAACAATCTACTTTGTAAAGCCAGTTCAAATCGACAACGTTGTTTCTGTACATCCGAAGGTGTTAGAAATCGGTCGTAAATTTGGAAAGGTAGATGTGGAAGTGCGGCACGGAGGAGATGTTGTTGGGAAAGCGCTGTTAATGGTGCAACTTATTGATCGATAAGAATGGAAAAGAGCTGAATGAAAAATCCCTTTTTTGGGGAGATTCATTCAGCTTTTTTTATGTATACATAAAAATTGAAATAGAGATATAAAACCACTCTTTTTAGATTAGAAGAGAGGATCCGCCGAAGTGTAGAAGTGGTCAGTGCCTGTTTTAGCGCCGTGCCTAGTGAGGACAGAAGGAGAAAATAAGAGGAGGTCCTCTTTAGTTTTCGAGGCCGTGAAGTAGGCGCTTGAAAATCAGTATATATAAATGAAATGAAGGTATAAACCACTCTTTTTAGGTTGGAAGAGAGGATCCGCCGAGGTGTAGAAGCGGCCAGTGCCTGTTTTAGCACCGTGCCTAGTGAGGACAGAAGGAGAAAATAAGAGGAGGTCCTCTTTAGTTTTCGAGGCCGTGAAGTAGGCGCTTGAAAATCAGTATATATAAATGAAATGAAGGTATAAACCACTCTTTTTACGTTGGAAAAGAGGATCCGCCGAGGTGTAGAAGCGGCCAGTGCCTGTTTTAGCACCGTGCCTAGTGAGGACAGAAGGAGAAAATAAGAGGAGGTCCTCTTTAGTTTTCGAGGCCGTGAAGTAGGTGCTTGAAAATCAGTATATATAAATGAAATGAAGGTATAAACCACTCTTTTTAGGTTGGAAAAGAGGATCCGCCGAGGTGTAGAAGCGGCCAGTGCCTGTTTTAGCACCGTGCCTAGTGAGGACAGAAGGAGAAAATAAGAGGAGGTCTTCTTTAGTTTTCGAGACTGTGAAGTAGGTGCTTGAAAAGCAAAATATATAAATTGAAATAGAGATATAAAACCACTCTTTTTAGATTAGAAGAGAGGATCCGCCGAGGTGTAGAAGCGGCCAGTGCTTTTTTAGCCCCATGCCCAGTGAGGACAGAAGGAGAAAATGAGTGGGAGATCTTTTTTGGTTTCATAGCCGTTACTGATATGTAGGGACATAAAAAAGCGATACATATTCCCTTCATTTGGTAATTAAATTGTAGTATAATTGAATTATCAGATAATTAATATATAAAAAGAAAAAGGATGGTGTTCCATATGTCATCAGAGTTGCTCTTTTTTGGCGGTGTTGCATTATTTTATTTTCTTGCGATGATACCGATCCAGTATCTTTACATTGAAGGTTTAAATGAACAGAGACAAAGAACAAGACGTTCACAACAAGAACTATATAAAAATATGTCTTTTGAGGAAGAACAATTACATTTTCACGTGCAAGGAAACCCTTTTAATATACCACCTGCGCTTGTTGCCTATTTGATTTTAAAAATAAAAAATCGTAAAAAAGCATCAGCATGAATGGCTGATGCTTTTTGCATGATTACATTGTTTCATAGGCCTCTGCTTCCTCTATTGCAAGAGGTGAGAAGTATTTATATTGGCGGAATCCATTAAAAATGCTTGCCCCACCAAATAAGACAAATAAGATACCGACGATGATACGCGCGGTAGAGAGCTCTAAGAAAAACTGATTTGCACCAAATAACGCAACGAATACGCCAAGCGCCATCCCGGATTTTCCAGCAAGCCATCCTTTTTCCATCGGACGATTTGTACGAAAATATTTTGTTTTATAGAAGAGGTACAACATAAATGAGACGATAATACAAAAGACTAATACTGGCATAATACAATCCTCCATTATTTTGTATATAGGTAAATCTCAATAAACCCCCATCTTTTTAGGCGGAAGAGAGGATCCACTCAAGCATAGAAGCGGTCAGTGCCTGCTTTGGCCCCGTGCTAAGAGAAAATAAAGAGACATTATCGAAACTTTCACACTATTATTATAAAGCAATTCTTTCTATGTATAAATTGTTTTACGTTATAATGAAAAATAAAGTGAGATTTTTATAAAAAGGAGACTATACATATGCATGAACAAATTTTAGCAGCAATTAAAGAGTTCGATACGATTATTATTCACCGTCATGTGCGTCCAGACCCAGATGCATTAGGCTCTCAATGTGGTCTTGGAACAATTCTTCAAGAATCGTTTCCAGAGAAAAAGGTTTATATGGTTGGATACAATGAACCTTCGTTATCGTATTTACGAGTAATGGATGAAATTGATGATGAGACTTACGAAAATGCACTTGTTATCGTTTGTGATACAGCGAATCAAGAGAGAGTTTGTGATCAGCGTTACACGAAAGGGAAGATGCTGATTAAAATCGATCATCATCCGAATGAAGACCCATACGGAGATATTACGTGGGTAGATACGACATCAAGTTCTACAAGCGAGCTCATTTATGAGTTTTATACTTACGGAAAAGATAAAGGATTGAAGCTTACAACTGAATCTGCGCGCCTTATTTTGGCTGGAATTGTTGGAGATACAGGGCGTTTCTTATTCCCAAATACATCTGCAAGAACATTACGCTTTGCGGCAGAGCTTGTTGAGATGGGTGTTGAGTTTCCAAATCTATATAATGAAATGTATAAAACGAAAGAGAAAATCGCTCGTTTAAATGGATTTATTTTACAAAACTTTACAATAACAGAAGAAGGTGCAGCGTATATTAAGCTGACAAAAGAAGTATTAGAAGAGTTTGATGTACTTCCTTCAGAGGCATCTGGCGTTGTAGGAGCACTTGGTAATATTGACGGATTAAAAGCTTGGGTTCTCTTTTTAGAAGAGGAAGATGTAATTCGCGTTCGCCTTCGTTCAAAAGGACCTGTTATTAATAAATTAGCAATGCAGTATAACGGCGGAGGACATCCGATGGCTTCTGGTGCGAAAGCATCTTCTTGGGAAGAAGCGGATCGTCTTTTCGCAGACTTACGTGAGATTTGTAAGTAAATATAGCTGTATTAAAAACAAGAAAAGTAGAGCTTAAAGCTTTACTTTTCTTTAGCATGTTGACAAATGTTGATTTAAATTAAGATCGACTTAAACAAAAAAATCCTCTTATATACCCAAAGTACATGCCAATAAAGAATCGTACATTACTTATGTAGGTATGTAACTATTCATCTGAAAGGACTGCATTACGAAATAGTGGTGTGAATTAGGATGCGATGAATAAAAAAGGTGACTAAATTTTTAAGTTTAGTCATCTTTTTGTATTTGGGACAGATGAGCAGGAAGAATTCAAAAAATATCGAATGAGTATAGTTAATAGTACTGTTTGCGTTAGGTGTGAATATTAGTTAAAGATACGTTAATTACATTCCAGTTGGTAAAGAAAAAGTCCATCAAATAACAGAGGGAGCAACCACTTATATGGAAAATACATTAAAGGTATCGTCAAAATCAAGTCCTAATTCAGTCGCGGGTGCAATTGCAGGGGTATTAAGAGCAAATTGTAATGTAGAAATTCAAGTGATTGGAGCCGGGGCTTTAAATCAAGCAATTAAAGCCATTGCTATCGCAAGAGGATTTGTAGCTCCTAGTGGTATTGACTTGGTTCTCATTCCAGCGTTTCAGGATATTTCTATCGATAATCAAGAAAGAACAGCAATCAAATTAATTGTAGGCCCTAGAAAAATTAGATCTTAGCAGCTTGCCAAAATATGAAAAAATAGCTCTTCACCTGAGTAAAAGGGATCAGGTGAAGAGCTACTTTTCTTGTTTTATATTGATGCTGATTTCGAGCACGGTATCAAAAGAAATCATGTCGACTTTAAAGCGATAGTTTCGGTCATAATGCTTATATACTTTATTCTCAATTGCTTTTTTTAGTAGCTCTTTATTTTGCGCAATGCTTTGTATGTTTTTTGTTAAGAGATGTTGTAAATCATTATGAATAGAAGTTGTAATGTTTTCTAAAGTTAGGTTGTCTAAATCGTATTTATCTCCGTTTGCAATTTTAATTTTAATTTCTTGGATTGTTAAGAGTTGTTTGTTTTCTTTATTTAATTTATCGTGGTCTTCAAGGAGAACATGGAGTTTTTCTTCCTGTTGTTTAATAATTTGTTTTTGTTCTGCAATTGTACTTGCTTGCTCTTGTTGAAAAACACCGTATATGTACAAAAAAATAAACCAGCTTAGAATACCGCCAACAGCAGCGCCTGCTAAAAATAAATACCATCGTTTAGCAGTAGAAGCGTTAGGGACCCTCATACATGCTCCTGCGTGAGCCATTTAATAATAATGAGACCGGTTTGCATGCCGCCTGTTGCGAAAAAAATGAGTAAAATTTGTTTTACGATGTCTTTTGTAGCACCTTCAAAGAAAGTTCGTTCAAAGCTATAAAATGTATCAAACGTTCCCCCAATTGCTGCGACGAGTGCCCAAATTCTTAAGTTTTGAGAAAATTGATTAATTGCGGTGAGTGCGGGTTTTCCAACTAAAAAAGCACCGATGCCACCAATTATAGAACCGCCAAGCATAACCCCAAAGGCAATAAAGTAAGTTGTAATAAGTAGAGAGAAAAATCTTTGATCTACATCCATCGTTATTCCCCTTTCTTCTTCATATATATGGACAAAGTATAAGAAGTATGTTTTGATTTCCGCTTTCTTCATCACCTATAATGAAAGTAGTCAAATAGATAAAGAGAGGGTACAACAGTGAAGTTTGTGCATTTACAATGTCAAACCGTTTATAGTTTGTTAAAAAGTGCTTGTAAAATCGATGAGCTAGTCATCCGGGCGAAAGAGCTTGGTTTTTCATCGCTTACGATTACAGATGAAAATGTGATGTACGGGGTGATTCCATTTTATAAAGCATGTAAGAAAAATGGCATACAGCCAATTATTGGGTTAACAGCCTCTGTTTTTAGTGGGGAAGAAGAGGGGACTTATCCGCTTGTATTACTTGCAGAAAATGAAATAGGTTATCAAAACTTATTGAAAATTTCTAGCGCCATCATGACGAAGTCTAAAGACGGAATTCCGAAAAAGTGGCTTGCTCATTATGCAAAAGGGTTAATTGCAATTTCACCAGGAAAAGATGGGGAAATTGAACAGTTATTATTACAAGGAAGAGATGATCTTGCTGAAGATGTAGCTCGTGCATATCAAAATATGTTTGGAAGCTTTTATATGAGTTTGCAGCATCATGCGATTCAAGATGAGCTATTCTTGCAAGAGAACGTACCACAATTCGTAAGTGAGATAGGCATTCCAATCGTTGCGACAAATGATGTCCGCTATGTGAATCAAAGCGATGCGCTTGTGCAGGAATGCTTGTTATCTGTCCAGGGCGGAACGAAGATGACGGATCCAGATAGACCAAGGCTCAAAACAGATCAGTACTATTTAAAGTCATCCGCTGAAATGGAAGCTTTATTTTCTCATGAAGAAGAAGCGCTTCAAAATACAGTTCGTATAGCTGAACGTTGCCACGTAGAAATTCCTTTCCACGTCAATCAATTGCCGAAGTTTCCTGTTCCATCTAACGAAACGTCAGATACTTATTTGCGCCGCATTTGTGATGAGGGTCTAAATAAGCGATATGGAAAGGTTCAAGATATACATCGGAAACGTTTAAATCATGAACTTGAAGTTATCTCTCGTATGGGATTTAGCGATTATTTCCTTATTGTTTGGGATTTTATGAAATACGCTCATGAACATGACATTTTAACAGGACCGGGCCGTGGTTCGGCAGCGGGTTCACTTGTTTCTTATGTGTTAGAAATTACAGATATCGATCCAATTGAGTATGATTTGCTGTTTGAACGATTTCTAAATCCTGAACGTGTTACGCTCCCAGATATTGATATTGATTTTCCGGATATTAGACGTGATGAGCTGATTCGTTATGTAAAAGATAAATATGGTCAGCTTCGTGTTGCTCAAATTGTTACGTTCGGAACGCTTGCTGCAAAAGCAGCGATTCGAGATATCGCCCGCGTAATGGGGCTTCCACCAAGGGATATTGACATATTTTCAAAACTTATTCCGTCAAAGCTTGGAATCACACTAAAAGAAGCATATGAAGAATCCAGATCGCTTCGTGAATTTGTACAAGGGAATCTCTTGCATGAGCGTGTTTTTGAAATTGCGAAGCGTGTCGAAGGTATGCCGCGTCATACATCTATTCATGCGGCAGGAGTCATCATGAGTCAGGAGCCGTTAACAGGAAGTGTTGCGATTCAAGAAGGACATAATGATGTATATGTAACGCAATATCCAGCAGAAGTGTTAGAAGAGCTTGGTTTGTTAAAAATGGATTTTCTAGGTTTACGTAATTTAACGTTACTTGAAAACATCCTTACGTTTATTGTAGGGAAAACCGGGAAACAAATTGATATACGAAATTTACCTCTTCAGGATGAAAAGACATTCCAGCTACTTGGAAGAGGGGATACAACAGGTGTCTTCCAACTTGAATCCGGGGGAATGCGGAGTGTATTACGTAGTTTAAAACCAAATGAGTTTGAAGATATTGTTGCGGTTAACTCTTTATATCGTCCAGGACCGATGGAGCAAATTCCAACCTTTATTGAATCGAAGCATGGAAAACACCAAATTCAATATTTACACCATGATTTGAAACCGATTTTAGAGAGCACATATGGCGTAATTGTTTACCAAGAGCAAATTATGCAGATCGCCTCGAAGTTAGCAGGTTTTTCACTTGGAGAAGCTGACTTACTTCGCCGTGCGGTAAGTAAGAAAAAACGTGAGATTTTAGATCAAGAACGTAAGCATTTTGTACAAGGTTGTTTACGAAATGGATATGATGAAACATCAGCGGAACAAATTTATGACTTAATTGTTAGATTTGCGAATTACGGTTTTAACCGCAGTCATGCTGTAGCGTACAGTATGATTGGATACCAGCTGGCTTATTTAAAAGCGAACTATCCTTTAGAGTTTATGACTGCCCTATTATCCAGTGCGATAGGAAATGAAGATAAGATTGTGCAATATATACGCGAAACGAAGCGCAAAGGTTTTCGGGTTTTACCGCCATCTCTGCATAGAAGTAGTTATAATTTCCGAATAGAAGGAAATGCAATTCGTTATAGTTTGCTTTCGATTCGGAATATCGGGATGGCTACAGTGAGTGCTGTGATTGAGGAGAGGGAAAAAAGTCCATTCCAAGATTTATTTGAATTTTGTCTTCGCATGCCGGCAAAGTTTGTTACGGAGCGCAACTTAGAGGCATTTGTTTGGGCTGGCTGTTTCGACGATTTTCAAGTTTCGCGAACAACTTTGTTTAATAGCATAAAGGGTGCTTTAGAGTATGCAAGCCTTGCGCGTGAATTAGGAGAAGATAGTGTCCCAAAATCTGTATATGTACAAGGAGATGAGCTATCTTTTATTGAACAATTAAATAATGAGAAAGAAGCACTTGGTTTTTATTTATCCAGTTACCCAACGGCGCAGTATGCAAAGCTTGTGAAAGAACTAGAAATTCCGTCGCTTGCGCAAGCGATGAGGCAAAAGCGAAAAGTACAACGTGCCATTGTATATATAACAGGTGTAAAAGTCATTCGGACGAAAAAGTTACAAAAAATGGCGTTCGTCACGTTTTGTGATCAAAATGATGAAATGGAAGCGGTTGTCTTTCCGGAGACATATATTCATTTTTCGGAAAGGTTACAAGAAGGTGAAATTGTTTTAGTGGAAGGGACAATTGAACAGCGAAATCATAAATTGCAATGGATTGTAAACGGTCTTTACTCATTAGAACAAATGGATGTTTACAATGAAATGAAAGAAGCAACAATTTATGTAAAACTACCATCGCAGTACGAAAAGAAGTTGTTAAATCAGGTTACGAAAATATTGTTTAACTATTCAGGTTTTGCGAAAGTACTAATTTATTATGAAAAGGAACATAAAATGGTACAATTATCTCGTAGTTTGTCAATCCATCCAAGTGAAGAATGTTTAGAAGCACTTTGTGAAATAGTCGGTAAGGAAAATGTCGTAGTGAAAATATAATGGACAATTTCCCTATAGTTCGATTATTATAGTAATAGTGTTCGTGGTCAGACCACTTGGAGACAGTGATAATAGCAAGAATAATTTGAGGAGAGTGGATAGTTTGTCAACACTTCGTGAAGAAGCACTTCATATGCATAAAGTGCATCAAGGAAAATTAGAAACTGTATCAAAAGTAAAAGTAGAAAATGCTAAAGATTTAAGTCTTGCGTATTCTCCAGGGGTTGCAGAACCTTGTAAAGAAATTTATGACGATAAAAGTAAGGTATATGAATATACAATGAAGGGAAACATGGTAGCAGTTGTGACAGATGGAACAGCTGTACTTGGTCTTGGTAACATTGGACCAGAAGCATCTCTTCCAGTAATGGAAGGTAAAGCTGTATTATTTAAGAGCTTTGCTGGCGTAGATGCATTCCCAATTGCTTTAAATACAAACGATGTAGATAAAATTGTTGAAACTGTCAAATTAATGGAGCCAACATTTGGCGGTGTAAACTTAGAAGATATTGCAGCACCAAACTGCTTTATCATTGAAGAACGTCTGAAAAAAGAAACGAATATTCCTGTATTCCATGATGATCAACATGGAACAGCTATCGTAACAGTAGCAGGTCTTGTAAACGCACTAAAACTAGTTGGAAAGAAAATGTCTGGCATTAAAGTTGTAGCAAATGGTGCAGGTGCAGCGGGTATTGCAATCATTAAACTTTTATACCGCTATGGTGTACGCGATATTATTATGTGTGACCGAAAAGGCGCAATCTATGAGGGACGCCCTGATGGGATGAATCCGGTGAAAGATGAAGTAGCAAAATATACGAATAAAAATCGTGTAGCAGGTTCATTAGCAGACGTTGTGAAAGATGCAGATGTATTTATCGGTGTATCTGTAGCAGGTGCGTTAACTGAAGAAATGGTTCGTACAATGAATGACGATGCAATTATTTTTGCGATGGCGAATCCGGTTCCAGAAATTATGCCGGAAATTGCAAAAGCAGCAGGCGCAGCTGTTGTGGGAACTGGTCGTTCTGACTTCCCAAACCAAGTAAATAATGTACTAGCATTCCCTGGTATTTTCCGTGGTGCACTTGATGTACATGCTACGCAAATTAATGAAGAAATGAAGATGGCAGCTGTAGAAGCGATTGCTGAGCTTGTAGCAGCAGATGAGTTAAATGCAGACTATATCATTCCAGCGCCGTTTGACGCGCGTGTAGCCCCTCAAGTGGCCGCTTACGTTGCGAAAGCTGCGATGGAGACAGGAGTAGCTCGCCGTCAAGTAGATCCAAATGAAGTTGCTGAGAAAACGAGACAATTAGCGCTGATTGGTAAAGAGTAAGCGAGGAATTTCTATTGACATCATCAAATACAAAAGTATATCTCGAAATTGTAAAGAAAATCCGTTCCATTATGGAAGAGGATGGTTTAGTAGCAGGTGATCGATTGCCATCTGAGCGTGAGTTAAGCGCACGTTTAAATGTTGGACGTTCATCTGTACGAGAAGCATTGCGAGCTTTAGAACTCGTAGGATTAATTGAAACAAGACGCGGAGAAGGGACGTTTATTCGAAACTTCTATGATAACGGTCTTGTTCAATTAATCGCACCATTTTTATTACAAGATGAGAAAACAATTCGTGATTTGTTACAGACGAAACGATTGCTTGAAAAAGATATTCTTCGAATCGTATGTGGTTTACCGAAAGAAACGTTCTCTAATGTGTTAAGTATGTTGCAAAAGGTTCTTAAAAAGGACAAGAGTTCCATTCAGGAGTTTCATCAAACGTTTTTTAAAACACTTATTGAACAAGTGGACAATTATTTACTATATCGAATTTGGAGAATTGTAAATGATTACGTTGCGACTCTTTCTTCTGAAATTTCACTAGAGTCTATAGAAATGTATAGAAAACTTTATGAAGCGCTATACGCGAAAAAAGAAGAAGAGGCGCTAAAAATTTATGATGAATTAATGGAAAATGTACAGTTTCATTCGTAATGTATAAAATTTGTCGAAATGACCATGACACGTTATGACAAACAATCTATCGCATAGCGGTTAAAGTTAAACGTAAAGAGAGAGGTTATTAGACAGGGTTCAAAAAGAAGGCTAACATCAATCTTTGGTGTTAGCCCCATTTTCTTCCTAACCTAACCTTAGCTCTCAACAAAGGGGGTCAAATTGTGCTAAGAGATTTATTCGTAAAAAAGAAAAAGTACGCTGCAATTCCTTCGGAACAAGTACGAAAAGATGTACCGGACGGTGTTATGACAAAATGTCCGAAATGTAAGAAAATCATGTATACAAAAGAGCTTCTAAAAAATTTAAAAGTATGTGTAAACTGTGGTTATCATCATCCTATGAATGCGTGGGAACGCCTTGATAGTGTATTGGACGAAGGATCATTTCGTGAGTATGACAAAGAGATGGTTTCGTTAAATCCACTCCAGTTCCCAAATTATGAAGAAAAATTAGAGAGTGATCGCAAGAAAACAGAATTAAATGAAGCTGTTGTGACAGGTGAAGGAACAATTGATGAAATGCTTGTTGTAGTTGCAGTAATGGATTCTCGCTTTCGAATGGGCAGCATGGGCTCTGTTGTAGGAGAAAAAATTGCACGTGCAGTTGAAAAGGCATACGAATTACAAGTTCCATTTATTATCTTTACTGCATCGGGCGGTGCGCGCATGCAAGAAGGTATTTTAAGTTTAATGCAAATGGCAAAAACGAGCGTAGCTTTGAAAAAGCATAGCAATGCTGGAGGATTATTTATTTCTGTTATGACTCATCCGACGACAGGCGGTGTTTCAGCGAGTTTTGCTTCACTTGGTGACTATAATCTTGCAGAGCCAGGTGCACTTATCGGCTTTGCTGGCAGACGTGTAATTGAACAAACAGTGCGTGAGAAGCTGCCAGAAGACTTTCAAACGGCAGAATTTTTACTAGAGCACGGTCAATTAGATGCGGTTGTGCATCGCGATCATATGAAAGATTCACTCCGTAAGATTTTAGAAGTTCATCAAGGAGGGGAAACGGCGATATGGCAGAACTAGAATTTGAGAAACCAGTTGTGGAGCTAAGAAATAAGATTCGAGAACTGAAAGACTATACGAAAAACAGCCAGATGGATTTCAGTGAGGAGATTCGTATTTTGGAAGATAAGCTAGAAAATTTAGAGGAAGAAATATATGGCAATATGAAAGTATGGGACCGCGTTCAAATTGCTCGTCATGCAGAGAGACCGACAACGCTCGATTATATTAAGCACTTATTTACTGATTTTTTTGAATGTCATGGAGATCGTCTATTTGGCGATGATGCAGCGATTGTCGGCGGCATTGCGAAGTATAAAGGGATGCCTGTAACAGTAATCGGGCACCAGCGCGGGAAAGATACGAAAGAAAATATTCGTCGTAATTTTGGAATGCCTCATCCAGAAGGATATCGAAAAGCGCTACGTTTAATGAAGCAGGCAGAGAAGTTTAATCGTCCAATCGTTTGTTTCATTGATACAAAAGGTGCTTATCCTGGTAAAGCAGCTGAAGAACGTGGCCAAAGTGAAGCGATTGCACGTAATTTATTTGAAATGGCAG
The DNA here is from genome assembly GCF_022625245.1 of Bacillus sp. TL12. Lineage (NCBI taxonomy): Bacteria > Bacillati > Bacillota > Bacilli > Caryophanales > Bacillaceae > Bacillus > Bacillus sp. TL12. The sequence goes on from NZ_JAJJBY010000002.1 coordinate 282,728, forward strand.
GACTTACTGTACCTGTTATTTGTATTGTTATTGGTGAAGGTGGTAGTGGTGGTGCGCTAGGTTTAGGGGTAGGCGATTACATTTACATGCTAGAAAATTCCACTTATTCTGTTATTAGTCCAGAAGGTGCGGCGACAATTCTTTGGAAAGATGCTACGAAAGCAAAAGATGCCGCTGAAGCTTTAAAAATTACAGCAGCAGATTTGAAAGAATTAGGTGTAATTGACGAAATTATTCCAGAAGCGCGCGGCGGTGCACATCGTAATATTTTAAAACAGTCTGAAAATATTGACCTAATGATCGGAAAAACTTTCCAACAATTAAACGGTATTTCGAAAGAGGAATTAATCGAAAAACGTTATGAAAAATATATGAAAATTGGGCAAGTTTCGTTTTCAAACGCTTCCATTTGGATAAAATAAGAAAAGCGTGCGTTCCACTTCGCGAATGCACGTTTTTATTATGAAAAGACACATCTTCTCCATTGTATTTTTATATTTTTTCGTGTTATTTTATTATAAGGTAAATAATCTTTATGAGGTGAGTACAAATGAAACGTATTGGTGTATTAACAAGTGGTGGAGATTCGCCTGGTATGAATGCTGCCATTCGTGCAGTTGTTCGTAAAGCGATCTTTCATGATATAGAAGTATATGGTATTTACCATGGATACGCTGGATTAATTTCTGGTCACATTGAAAAATTAGAACTTGGTTCTGTTGGCGATATTATCCACCGTGGTGGTACAAAATTATATACAGCAAGATGTCCTGAGTTTAAAGACCCAGAAGTAAGGGAAAAAGGAATCGAGCAATTAAATAAACTTGGTATTGAAGGACTTGTTGTTATTGGTGGCGATGGTTCTTACCAAGGTGCTAAAAAGTTAACAGAGCAAGGATTCCCGTGTGTCGGTGTACCAGGTACAATCGATAATGATATTCCTGGAACAGATTTCACAATCGGTTTCGATACAGCGTTAAACACTGTTATCGATGCAATTGATAAAATTCGTGACACAGCTACATCTCATGAACGTACATATGTGATCGAAGTAATGGGACGTCACGCTGGAGATATCGCATTATGGGCTGGTTTAGCTGATGGTGCAGAAACAATCTTAATTCCAGAAGAAGAGCATGATATGGAAGATGTTATTGCTCGTTTAAAACGCGGTAGTGAGCGTGGTAAAAAGCATAGTATCATCGTTGTAGCTGAAGGTGTTGGAAGTGCAATTGACATCGGTAAGCATATCGAAGAAGCAACAAACTTTGATACTCGCGTAACTGTATTAGGTCACGTACAACGTGGTGGATCACCAAGTGCACAAGACCGTGTATTAGCAAGTCGTCTTGGCGCAAGAGCAGTTGAACTGTTGATTGAAGGTAAAGGTGGACGTTGCGTTGGTATCCAAAACAACCAACTTGTTGATCATGACATTATCGAAGCGTTAGCTCAAAAGCATACGATTGATAAAGATATGTATCAATTATCTAAAGAATTATCCATCTAATCGGCTTAATGTCAAATGTTTGGGAACGGTTTCATAATTTTCGGAGGTGCAATATGCGTAAAACTAAAATTGTATGTACTATAGGTCCTGCTAGTGAAAGTATTGAGAAATTAGAGCAATTAATCGAAGCGGGTATGAACGTTGCTCGTTTAAACTTTTCTCATGGTAGTCATGAAGAGCACGGAGCACGTATTAAAAACATTCGTGAAGCTTCAAAGAAAACTGGTAAAACAGTTGCAATCTTACTTGATACAAAAGGTCCAGAAATCCGTACACATGACTTCGTAGACGGACAAGCTGAGCTTGTAACAGGTGCAGAGGTAGTTATCTCTACAGAGCAAGTATTAGGAACTGCAGAGAAGTTCTCTGTATCTTATGCTGGTCTGTATGACGATGTAGACCCAGGTTCTCGCATTCTAATCGATGACGGTCTTATCGAACTAGAAGTAATCGAGAAAGCTGGCGGAAACATCCGTACAAAAGTATTGAACAGCGGAACTGTGAAAAATAAAAAAGGTGTTAACGTACCAAACGTAAGCATTAAGCTTCCTGGTATCACTGAAAAAGACGTAAAAGATATCGTCTTCGGTATCGAGCAAAAAGTTGATTTCATCGCGGCATCTTTCGTTCGTAAAGCAGCTGACGTGTTAGAAATCCGTGAATTGTTAGAAGCGCATAATGCACAATACATTCAAATCGTACCAAAAATTGAAAACCAAGAAGGTATCGATAATATCGATTCTATCTTAGAAGTTTCTGACGGTTTAATGGTAGCTCGTGGTGACATGGGTGTGGAAATTCCACCAGAAGAAGTACCATTAGTACAAAAACGTCTAATTAAAAAATGTAATGTATTAGGTAAACCAGTTATTACTGCAACGCAAATGTTAGATTCTATGCAACGTAACCCACGTCCAACTCGTGCGGAAGCAAGTGACGTAGCGAACGCAATCTTCGATGGTACGGATGCAATCATGCTTTCAGGTGAAACAGCTGCAGGTCAATACCCAGTAGAAGCAGTAACAATGATGGCAAACATCGCAACTCGTGTTGAAAAATCATTACAATATGAAGATATGTTCAAAAAACGTATTAAAGAGTTCACTCCAACAATTACAGATGCAATTAGCCAATCTGTTGCGCACACAGCACTTGCTCTTGGTGTAGCTGCAATCGTAGCTCCAACAGAAAGTGGCTACACTGCGAAAATGATCTCTAAATACCGTCCAAAATCTCCAATCGTAGCTGTAACATCTGACGAGCAAGTGGGCCGTCGTCTTGCACTTGTTTGGGGTGTACAAGCGTTTATGGCTGAAAAACGTGCAACATCTACTGATGAAATGTTAGATACTGCGATTCAAACAGGTATGGATGCAGGTCTAATCGGACTTGGGGATACTGTTGTAATTACTGCAGGTGTTCCGGTTGCTGAAACTGGTACAACAAACCTAATGCAAATCCATGTTGTTGGCGAAGAAATCGCTAAAGGACAAGGGATCGGTCGTAAAGCTGCAAAAGGTAAAGTAGTTGTAGCTAAAACAGCTGAGGAAGCTGTAGCGAACGTAACAGAAGGAGATATTCTTGTTACAACAAGCACTGATAAAGATATGATTCCTGCAATTGAAAAAGCTGCAGCTCTAGTTGTAGAAGAAGGTGGCTTAACAAGCCATGCGGCTGTTGTAGGTGTATCAATCGGTATTCCGGTTATCGTTGGTGTGAATGGTGTAACAGCAACTCTAAAAAATGGCCAAGAAGTAACAGTTGATGCGGCGCGTGGAATTGTTTATAATGGACATGCGGAAGTGCTATAAGAAGTAATGTGAAGAGAAGGATGGGAGTCCTTCTCTTTTTTTTACCTCTAGAGTACAAAGGATATAATATCAGGTTTCGTAGCTGTAGAGATCCTGTTATTAACGTCTAGGAGGCTCTTGGATGGCTGTTTACTTGATTGAGGTTAAATCTTATATAAGAGGGCACCGAAGTGTTATTTTGAGGGTGTGAGGAGATGTGAAGAGGGTTCTTTTTGTGAAAGGAGTGGGAGAATGAAGTGGATGTTGTTTCTTTTTATTTTAATTCCAGCGCTTGAAGTTACGGTGCTAATTGGCTCTAGTCATTTGATTGGTATGTGGCCAACGTTCGCTATGATTGTATGTATCGGTGCCTTAGGTGTCTATTTAGCAAAACGACAAGGATTTATGGTATTGGGGGAGATTCGGTCAAGGTTGAATAGAGGTGAGATGCCGGGTGATGCTGTATTAGATGGTATTTTTGTCCTTGTGGGTGGGGTGCTTCTATTGGTGCCTGGCTATGTAACGGATGTAATGGGAGTTATTTTTATATTTCCGGCAACGAGAAAGTTATGTAAACCTGTAATAATGAAATGGTTAGAGTGGAAATTAAGAAGGAATACAACCGTTATAGTACAAAAATAACACTTAGAACACGAATTGTTCTAAGTGTTATTTTTTTGTCGAAATATAAAATGAATATTTATTCATTTGTAGAAAAAGGAAGAAAAGGGGATAATAAAAATGTATAAAATAGAATAAAAATGTAAAATAAACCTTGAAAGTGTCATTTTGCGTAAAAAACAAGGGAATTATCCATTTATTATGGGTAATTCCCTTGTTCTATTTTTTTGAAGAAAATTTGAATGTAAGAATTGGGTGAGAGTGAAAATTTTATTTTAATGGTGAACCTTTAATAAATTTCCATAAATCATGAAATACATGGGCTTTGTGCAATGTGTTTAATAGTACCAATGTGACTGGACCAATGATTAATCCTAAAAAACCATACAGCTTAAACCCGACGAATAATGCGATAAGTGTTGGTAATGGATCAAGTCCTATATTGGAGGATAACACTTTTGGTTCCATGATTTGCCTTTGAACAATGACAACAATGTATAAAATAAGTAGACCAATTGCGAATGCTGTATCCCCTGTGAAAAATACATATATAACCCAAGGGACAAAAACCGCTCCGGTTCCTAAATAAGGAAGTAAGTCTACAATTCCTGTAATGATTGCGATTGTGATGGCATAGGGTACGCGCAAAATTAATAGTCCAATTAGTACAATGACGGTTGTCATAGATACAAGGGTGAGTTGTGCTTTTACAAATCCGAATAATGCTTTTCGTAAATCGACAAAAATAGTCTTTCCGTATCCGTGTACGCGATTTGGAAGCAATCGTTTTACTTTATTAGCAAGTATATGCCAATCAAAGCTAATAAAGAAAGTTGCTAATAAGATGAAGACAAGGACTGTTAAAGTCGTTGGAAGTGCACTGATGAAGTTTGTTAATCCACTTATAATAGCGGTCAACAATTCTTTCATCTGCTTTGTTGCTTCCGTTCCTAGGTTTTGAATGTTTTGTGTAATTGTATATTGTTGTGATTCACCTAGATGATTAAATTGAGAAATTAAATCATCATATAAAGGCATAATATGATTGAGTGCAAACTGCTGTGCATACTGTACAATTGCTGGAAACTTTTCTGTGACAATTTGCAGCAAGTAAGTTGTGGCGGAAATTGCTTCTGTCACAAGGTATGTAACAAGTCCGACGATGGCGCCGAACACGAGAATTAAGCTGACGAGTACCGCTAAGGCACGAGGGAATTGTAGTTTTTGGTTGAGAAAATTTACGACTGGATTGATCAAATAAGCAAAAGCTAATGCAATGATAAAAGGGTATATAAGGCCTGAGACATATAAAAGTGCATAAAACCCAATTATTGTTGCTGAAATGACAAATATAAGTCGTAATATGATATACAATGAATTTCGATTCAAAGGTGCTTACCTCCCATTCCAAATGGTATTTATCCTGCTATTTGCGGACAGCAACAATCTCTCATTAAAGTTCAGTGGAAACAGAGAAGTTAGACGGGAGATGAACTGTCTGTAAAAGCTCGATTGGTGAATGCTAATAACCATTAGAGATAGAACTCCGCGCTGATTAAAGTTTCACTTTATGCTATAGTGGAATGATGGATTTATCCTGCTATTTGCGAGTCTCAAGGCATGAAGCAATCTGTTCGCAAAATCCTGATGGTAATTGCTAATCAGTGGTGGGAATTTTCTTTGTACTGATTGGCGAGAGTCTTATTTTATCTATTTTTTATTTTATCTATTTTTTATTTTACCTGTTTCTTATAAGAAAAGAAAGAAGTGCGCTTTTCTTTCTTAGTAAGTATAAACATCTCATTCAAAGTGTTTGAAGTTTGTGTGTATCATCTATATTAATTGATGAATACTTTCATCTATAGCGTGTATAATGATATGTTTAACAGCAATTTATTTTGTAAACAGGTTCATTATTTTCAGAAAGGAAGTGTAATCATGATTAGTCAATCAACGTTATTTTTATTCATACTACTTATTATTGGACTTATTGCTAAAAATCAATCGCTTACTGTAGCGGTTGGTGTTTTATTTTTATTAAAATGGACGTTTTTGGGGGATAAAATTCTTCCATATCTACAAACAAAAGGAATTAATCTTGGTGTAACGGTTATTACAGTTGCGGTCCTTGTTCCGATCGCTACGGGTGAAATCGGATTTAAGCAGCTAGGTGAAGCGACTAAATCTTATTATGCATGGATTGCTTTAGCTTCAGGAATAGCGGTTGCTCTCTTAGCAAAAGGGGGAGTACAGTTATTAACGAGTGATCCTCATATTACAACTGCGCTCGTATTTGGGACGATTATAGCAGTTGCGTTATTTAATGGAGTCGCTGTAGGACCGTTAATTGGAGCGGGAATTGCCTATGCTGTGATGAACATTATGCAGATGTTTAAATGAGAAATTTTATAGTAATATAAATTTTTTGAATTCTTTCCATTCACAAAAGTCAGATAATTGTTTATAATAGGATTAGAAGACATGTAAAAGCTACATAGCAACGAAGACTTACACCAAATAAAATAAAAACAACATAAAGTAATTTTCTACTGATATTGTTTTATGTTGTTTTTATCCTAAACTCTTCGGAACTAGTTTTCCTCACCATCTGTTGTTCTAAGCGTGAGGATTCGGGGAGAAAACTCACGCTCATGCTTGGAGAAAGCGATAGAACAACTAGATGGGAACACCACAACAAATTTGCATGATCGTGCATTTTGCTTGCCTAAAGAGTGAACGGGCGTTCATAATCTAGAAGGGAAGCAAACAGATACAAGGGAGCAAGGTTGGGAGAATTTTCAGGAAAAGGAGAGAGTGTAATGACTGTTATTCGAGGATTAGAAGGGGTAGTAGCAACAACGTCATCCGTGAGTTCAATTATTGATGATACATTAACGTATGTTGGGTATAATATTGATGATTTAGCGGAAAATGCTACGTTTGAAGAAGTGGTATACTTATTATGGCACCGCAAGCTTCCTAACGAAGAGGAATTAAATGAGTTAAAAGAAACTCTATCTGAATATTCTAAAGTTCCAAGTGAGATTTTAACATATTTAAAACAAGTAGATTTAAAGATTGCTCATCCGATGTCTGTTTTACGAACAGCGATTTCCATGTTATCATTATACGATGAGAGTGCTGAATTAATGGATGAAAAGTCTAATTATTTGAAAGCGGTTAAATTACAAGCTCAAGTAGGTACTCTTGTTGCAGCATATGCAAGAATTCGTAAAGGTTTAGAAGTTGTTGAGCCACGAAAAGATTTATCATTAGCTGCAAACTTTATCTATATGTTAAATGACCGTGAGCCAAATGAAGTGGAAATTGAAGCTTTTGATAAAGCGCTTGTACTTCATGCTGATCATGAGTTAAATGCTTCTACATTTACAGCGCGTGTCTGCGTTGCGACACTTTCAGATGTATATTCTGGTATTACTGCAGCAATTGGCGCGTTAAAAGGTCCTCTTCACGGTGGGGCAAATGAAAACGTAATGAAGATGTTAAAAGAAATTGGCGAAGAAGAAAATGTAGAATCCTATATTCATAATGCACTTCAAAATAAAGTGAAAATTATGGGATTTGGCCATCGCGTATATGAGCACGGTGATCCTCGTGCGAAACATTTGCGTGAAATGTCTAAGAAATTATGCGTGCTTTTAGGGGAAGATAAATGGTATAATATGTCTATCAAAATCGAAGACATTGTCACAAAAGAAAAAGGTCTTCCACCAAATGTCGATTTCTATTCTGCTTCTGTTTACCATTGTTTAGGAATTGATCATGACTTATTTACACCAATCTTTGCGATTAGCCGTATGTCAGGATGGTTAGCTCATATTCTAGAACAATATGAAAATAACCGCTTAATCCGTCCGCGTGCTGATTACAATGGACCAACGCATCAACGTTATGTACCACTGGCGCAACGATAAGCTAAAAACACTATTTGGATAGTGTAAATACGCTTTCAAAAGTCAGATTTTTCGGGAAAGATGTAATGATTGGAATATTTTAATTTGACTAACGGTTTGAACTGAGGGTTATATTCCCTCAGTTTCACACATATGAAATTTCAAACATGGGGGTTATCACAGTGACGACAGGAGAAAAAATTACTGTAACGAATGGTGTTATGAATGTACCAAACAATCCGATTATTCCTTTTATTGAAGGCGATGGTATTGGACCAGATATTTGGGCAGCAGCATCTCGTGTATTAGAAGCAGCTGTTGAAAAAGCTTATGATGGTGAGAAGAAAATTGTTTGGAAAGAAGTGCTTGCAGGGGAAAAGGCATTCAACCAAACAGGTGAATGGTTACCAGAAGAGACGTTAAATGTAATCCGTGAATATTTAATCGCAATTAAAGGCCCACTTACAACTCCTGTTGGTGGTGGTATTCGTTCTCTAAACGTAGCGCTTCGTCAAGAGTTAGACTTATACGTATGTTTACGTCCAGTTCGTTATTTTGAAGGTGTTCCTTCACCTGTAAAACGTCCGGAAGATACTGATATGGTAATTTTCCGTGAAAATACAGAAGATATCTATGCTGGTATTGAATATGCACAAGGATCTCCAGAAGCAAAAAAAGTACTTGAGTTCTTAAAAGAAACAATGGGAGTAAACAAAATTCGCTTCCCAGAAACATCGGGAATTGGTATTAAACCAATTTCAGAAGAAGGGACAAAGCGTCTTGTTCGTGCTGCAATTCAATATGCAATTAATGAAAAACGTTCTTCTGTTACATTAGTTCATAAAGGAAATATTATGAAATTTACAGAAGGGGCTTTCAAAAACTGGGGTTATGAAGTTGCTGAACAAGAATTTGGCGATAAAGTATTCACTTGGGCTGAATACGATCGTATTGTTGAAAAAGATGGTAAAGATGCAGCGAATAAAGCGATGGCAGAAGCTGAAGCGGCTGGTAAAATCATCGTGAAAGATTCTATTGCAGATATCTTCTTACAACAAATTTTAACGCGTCCACGCGAGTTCGATGTTGTTGCAACAATGAACTTAAATGGAGATTATATTTCTGATGCGCTTGCAGCACAAGTAGGTGGCATTGGTATTGCACCTGGTGCAAACATTAACTATGTTACTGGACATGCTATTTTCGAAGCGACACATGGTACAGCTCCAAAATATGCAGGTTTAGATAAAGTAAACCCATCTTCTGTTCTTCTTTCAGGAGTATTATTATTAGAACATTTAGGATGGAATGAAGCTGCGAAATTAGTAACTGCTTCAGTAGAAAAAACAATTGCTTCAAAAGTGGTAACATATGACTTCGCGCGTCTTATGGATGGTGCAACTGAAGTGAAATGTTCCGAATTTGCTGATGCTCTTATTAATAATATGGATTTAGCAGTAATCAAAAACGCATAATTCAGAGTGGGGGAGAAAGTATGACAATCAAACGCAAAAAAGTTTCAGTCATCGGTGCAGGATTTACAGGAGCAACAACAGCGTTCTTATTAGCTCAAAAAGAGCTTGCAGATGTTGTATTAGTGGACATTCCACAACTGGAGAATCCAACAAAAGGAAAAGCGTTAGATATGTTAGAAGCAAGCCCTGTACAAGGTTTTGATGCTAACATTATAGGTACGTCTGATTACGCAGATACTGCTGATTCCGACGTTGTTGTTATTACAGCAGGGATTGCACGTAAACCAGGAATGAGCCGTGATGATTTAGTAGCAACCAACTCTAAAATTATGAAAAGTATCACGCAAGATATTGCAAAACATTCGCCAAACGCAATTATTGTTGTGTTAACAAATCCAGTTGACGCAATGACATATTCTGTATTTAAAGAAGCTGGATTCCCGAAAGAGCGCGTTATCGGTCAATCTGGTGTATTAGATACAGCACGTTTCCGTACATTCATTGCACAAGAATTGAATCTTTCGGTAAAAGACATTACAGGATTCGTTCTTGGTGGTCATGGTGATGATATGGTACCTCTTGTACGCTACTCTTATGCAGGTGGTATTCCATTAGAAACATTAATTCCGAAAGAGCGCTTAGAAGCAATTGTAGAACGCACGCGTAAAGGCGGCGGTGAAATTGTAGGCTTACTAGGAAATGGTAGTGCATATTACGCACCAGCGGCTTCTTTAGTTGAAATGACTGAAGCGATTTTAAAAGATCAGCGCCGCGTATTACCAGCTATCGCATACCTTGAAGGTGAATATGGTTATAGTGACCTTTACTTAGGTGTACCGGTAATTCTAGGTGGTAACGGAATCGAAAAAATTATTGAATTAGAACTTCATGAAGAGGAAAAACAAGCGTTAGATCGTTCAGTAGAATCTGTGCGTAACGTTATGAAAGTTCTTGCTTAATACAAAATATATGTTAGGAAAAAGATTCGGAATCCCGAATCTTTTTCTACTATTTACTGGATTGTTTTTTTGAAATAATATGAAAACGCTATCATTTATGTATCCTACAATGGAAGTATAGACTTATAATATACATTGCCCTCATTATAATAGCATTTCGGATAATATATTGTTTTTGGTAGGATAATAAAATAAAACTTGGAGGGGGATTGTAACATGTTAAAGAAAAAAGTTCAAATTGGTCGTCGAATGGATGAAATTACAGTAGGGGAAAAGTTATCTATCACTGAAAAAATCGAGGATAAAGATCTGTTATTGTATTTAGGATTAACAAATGATTCAAATCCATTATATATCCAGCATGATTATGCATCCCAAACTCCATATGAAAAACCGATTGTACCAAGCATTATGTTAACGGGCATGGTTACAACAGCGGTAACGAAATATTTGCCAGGTCCAGGCAGTCATGTTGTTAGGAAGGACCTTACTTTTGTGAAGCATGTACACCATTATGAAACTTTGCAAATTCATTTTGAAGTTGTAGCTGTTTCTCACGAGGAGCATACGATTGATATGCGTGTATTCGCTTATGATGAAAAAGAAGCAGTGGTTGTAAAAGGCGTATTAACAGTAGCACCGCCTTACAAATCAGCTTCTATTTTAGAAAAAGCGTTGGATAATTTTTAATAATGAGTTAGTAAGAGTGTAATGAAAAATAGTGCTATCCTATCATTATATGCTAAGTTAGCACTATTTTTTTTAAGTATAGCTTAACTGAAAAAACCTTTTACAAACCCTTCTGAGAAATCAGAGATGCCAGTTTGTAATGCTTCCCAGTTTGAAAAGCCGGCAGTAAAACCAACTACAAATAATAAAGCGAGGCAAGATAGTACCCAATTTTTACGATTCATTATGAAGTGGCTCCTTAATGGTTTAATCTTTATATTATAATTTTATTATATTGATTATTACATTTTAAGGAGATATAAGTCAAATGTGTATCTGTTTTTAGCCACGTGGCCAAAGAATAATAAAAACACCAATAAGGCAAATAGCTGCACCAGCCCAGTCAAAGATATCGGGTGTTTTCTTATCAATCATCCATCCCCATAATAAACTCATCACAATAAATACGCCGCCATAAGCTGCATATACACGTCCGAAGCTAGAAAATACTTGAAATGTGGCGATTACGCCATACAAACATAAAACGATTCCTCCGTTTAGACCGAACCAGATGGACCCACCTTCTCGTAGCCATTTCCAGATGAGATATCCACCACCAATTTCAGCTAGACCGGCAAGAATGAAAATAGTAGCTGCTTTAAACATGAATAGACCATCGCTTTCTATTAGAGATATTTTTCTGTATAACTATATCATAATCAAGCTTAGTGGATGGACAATTCTGTTGAGAGGGGCATTGTTTTCTAGTATGATGGGAATAGTGGGGAAATACTAGGATGAAGAAGGTTTCAAGTCTATAACTTGGAGGAAGAGAATGAGCAATCGAATTTTAGTTGTTGATGATGAGGAGTTTATTTTAACTTTAATTGAATTTAACTTACAGCAAGCAGGATTTGAAGTTATAACAGCGATGGATGGTGAAGTGGCGCTTCAAAAGGCGGTAACGGAACGTCCGGATCTGATTATATTAGATTTAATGCTTCCTAAAATGGATGGTATGGAAGTGTGTAAAGAATTGCGTTTGCAAAGGGTTATGACACCGATTTTAATGCTCACAGCGAAAGATGACGAGTTTGATAAAGTGTTAGGACTTGAGCTTGGGGCTGATGATTATATGACAAAGCCATTTAGCCCAAGGGAAGTTGTTGCACGTGTAAAGGCGATTTTACGTCGTACGAAATTGCAAGATGAACAAGTTCCAGAAGTGCAGGACGAAAATAGTATTAATATCGTTGATCTGAAAATTTCACCTGAGTTTTATGAGGCGTATTTCCAAGGGGAAAAGTTAGAGTTGACGCCAAAAGAATTTGAATTACTTGTATATTTAGCGAAAAATAAGGGACGTGTGTTAACACGTGATCAGTTATTGAGTGCAGTATGGAATTATGATTTTGCCGGTGATACAAGAATCGTCGATGTTCATATTAGCCATTTGCGAGATAAAATTGAAAAGAATACGAAAAAACCAGCATATATTAAAACCATTCGTGGATTAGGGTATAAATTAGAGGAGCCAAAGGGGAATGAATAAATTTCGCTCAAGGCTTCTCTTTACATTTGTTTCTCTCATTGTACTTATTTTAGTTGGACTAGGAGTACTTTTGGAAACGCTGTTTGAGAATTATTATATTAATCATGCGAAAGAGAGAACGATAAAAGAAGCGCAATATGTTGCTTCGTTAGTAGAGACAGAAGGTATTGATCATGTTTTAAAAGCGCCAAATATATTTGAGCAATTAGAAGAACAAGTTCCTGTTTCGATTGTATTTGCTGATGAAGAGAAGAAGGTCGAATATAGTAAAGATAAGCAAACTATATTCAATCAAGCGACAATTGATGAACTTTCTTCTGAAACAGAAAAACAAAAAAATAGAGTGATTACGAAAGACACCAATGATAAGAACGTATTTCATCATGCGATATTTGTTCAAGATGCAGATGGTAAGCAAGGATATATTCTTATAAAAAGCATGATAGCTCCTTTGAAAGACGTTCACCAAAAAACGTGGGGATTATTAATTATAGGATTTGTAATTGCTTGTCTTGTCGTTGTCTTTCTTGGTGTAAAAATTACAGGCCAATATATTCGTCCGATAGAGTCTGTTACAAAAGTAGCGATTGAATTAGCGAAGGGTAACTATAAGGCGCGTGCGTATGAAAATCATTCAGATGAAACAGGAATGTTAAGTAAGGCCATCAATATTTTAGCACGTAATTTACAAGAAATGACGTTAGAGCAAGAAATGCAACAAGATCGTTTACATACATTGATTGAAAATATGGGAAGCGGTATGATTTTGATTGATAGCCGCGGCTATATAAGTCTTGTAAATCGTTCATATAAAGAAATCTTTCATGTAACGGATGAAGAGTATTTAGATCGCTTATATTATGAAGCATTTCTTCATGCAGAAATCATTGAACTTGTGGAAGAAATTTTTATGACAGAAGTAAAAGTACGGAAGCAAATGCTGCTGTCACTTGAGATTGAAAGAAAGCATTTTGAGGTATATGGTGCGCCAATTATCGGGACGAATCATGAGTGGAAAGGGATTGTTCTTGTATTCCACGATATAACTGAGCTCAAGAAATTAGAGCAAATGCGCAAAGACTTTTTAGCGAACGTTTCACATGAACTAAAAACGCCAATTACTTCTATTAAGGGCTTTTCTGAAACATTACTTGATGGTGCGATGGAAAATCAGCAATTTTGCGAGCATTTCTTGCATATTATTTTAAAGGAAAGCGAACGTATGCAAGGATTAATCGAAGACTTACTAGATTTATCGAAGATTGAACAACAAGGCTTTAAATTAAATATGGGCAATGTTGATATGAAGGAATTGCTTGGGGAAATCAAAATGGTACTGGAGAATAAATCACAAGATAAAGAAATTTCCTTACAAGTTGATGTGCTGAGACATGTATCTGTGATAGGAGATCCAAGCCGATTAAAGCAAATCTTTATCAATTTAGTTAATAATGCAATTGTATATACACCAGCTGGTGGAATGGTTTCTGTAGCGTTGTTAGAGGATGAACATAATGCTTATATAAAAGTATCTGATACAGGAATTGGGATTAGTAATGAAGAAATTCCGCGTATTTTTGAACGCTTTTATCGCGTAGATAAAGCGAGAAGTCGAAATACGGGCGGTACAGGCCTAGGGTTATCGATTGTAAAACATTTAGTAGAAGCGCATCAAGGGACGGTTACTGTGGAGAGTACAGTAGGAGAAGGTACGACATTTACAGTTGCTTTACCAAAAGCGGATTTGGAAAAATAATGATAATATGAAAATTTTGGGAGGGGTAGATTTACATTATATTAACAATAGCTTCATTAAATATTAATAAAGTCCTGTTAATATAATACATGAAAACCCCTTCATCCAAGGAGTAGTTTTGGACGAGAATAGTGCTCTATTCTCGTCACTTCCCTTTTCTGTAAAAACGTAATATCTCTTGTACCTTATGTCAAAGTGTTATAACAATACAATAAGGACATTGTGACAGCATCTTCATTTATATGTCTAAATATATGTAATCGGAAGAACCGTTATTTTTCTTCTCTCTCGTAGTCATGTTAATATAGAGAGAAGGAAATAACGGTTTTTTCTTTCTATATAAATCCATTTGATTTGCAGGCGTATAAGTTGCTGCTAAGAAGAACAAAAGGGATCGTTTATTCTTTTGGTTTTCACTTGGCAGGGGACAGGAAGAATGGCTGATCGTTTCTATGTATGGCAGGATGCCCTTTCCCTCTAAAAAGAAAGGGGTTATGTCGGTTTTCAATAGGTATTTATATATAAATCGTTTTAAATTTGTATGGGGAGGTTTCCGATTTGGAAAAAAAGGTCGTATTAGTCGATGGGAATAATATCGCGTATCGTGCTTTCTTTGCACTGCCGCTTTTAAATAACGACAAAGGTATACATACGAACGCAATTTACGGTTTTACGATGATGTTAATGAGAATATTAGAAGAGGAAAAACCGACGCATATGCTTGTTGCGTTTGATGCGGGTAAAACAACATTTCGTCACAAAACATTTAGTGAATATAAAGGAGGCCGTCAAAAAACGCCGCCTGAGCTATCAGAGCAATTCCCATTTATTCGTGAACTGTTAGACGCGTTTCACGTACCACGCTACGAGTTAGAGAACTATGAAGCAGATGATATTATGGGGACACTCGCGAAAGAAGCGAGTGAACAAGGTGCTCACGTTAAAGTGATTTCCGGAGATAAAGATCTGCTGCAGCTTGTTTCTGACAATACGCTTGTATGTATTCCACGTAAAGGAATTACAGAAGTAGATGAGTATACGAAAGAAGCTCTATTTGAAAAATATAGTTTATCACCAAAGCAAATTATCGATATGAAAGGTTTAATGGGAGACCAATCTGATAATATCCCAGGTGTACCAGGAGTTGGTGAGAAGACTGCAATTAAACTGTTAACGCAATTTGAAACAGTAGAAGCAGTATATGAGAACTTAGACCAAGTGAGCGGAAAGAAACTCAAAGAAAAGCTAGAAGCGAATAAAGAGCAAGCGCTAATGAGTAAAGAGCTTGCAACAATTATTACAGATGCGCCGATTACAGTACATGTAGATGATATCGAATATAAAGGATATGAAGCGAGCGACGTTATTCCAATGTTCCAAAATTTAGGGTTCACTTCGCTATTAAACAAGCTTGGTGCGACTCCAGAAGAAACAACGCCAGCTGAATTAGATGATATTTCATTTGATATTGTAGAAGAAGTGACAGAAGAAATGCTTCAGCAAGATAGTGCAATTATCGTTGAGGTACAGGAAGATAACTATCATAAAGCTGACATTCAAGGATTTGGTATTCAAAATGAAAATGGGTGTTATTTCATTCCGACTGATGTTGCGCTCAAATCTGAAGCTTTTACGAAGTGGCTTGCAAATGATGAAATGAGAAAATATACGTTTGATGCGAAACGTGCAATTGTTGCACTTAAGTGGAAAGATGTAGAAATCAGAGGGATTGGCTTTGACTTACTAATTGCAGCTTATTTACTTGATCCAGCTGATACAGATAAAGATTTCCGTGCCGTAGCGAAAATGAAAGAGACGCACGCTGTTAAATCTGATGAAGAAGTATACGGAAAAGGTGCGAAACGTGCAGTTCCAGAACAAGGTGTAGTTGCGGAGCATGTAGCGCGCAAAGTACATGTATTATATGATGTTCAACCAACATTTGTAGAAGAATTACAAAACAATGAACAGTATGAACTGTTTACAGATCTCGAAATGCCGCTCGCTCGCGTGTTAGCTGAAATGGAAGTAAAAGGTGTTAAGGTTGATACGAAGCGCTTACGTAATATGGGGGATGAGCTTGCTGGTAGACTGAAAGAAATGGAACGAGAGATTTATGAGCTTGCTGGGACAGAGTTTAACATTAACTCACCAAAGCAGCTTGGTGTTGTTCTATTTGAAAACTTAAACTTACCAGTTATTAAAAAGACGAAAACAGGATATTCTACATCAGCCGATGTACTGGATAAGTTAATGGATCATCATGAAATTATCCCTAAAATTTTACACTATCGTCAATTAGGAAAATTAAATTCAACATATATTGAAGGATTATTAAAAGTTGTTCATGAAGATTCTTCTAAAATTCATACGCGTTTTAATCAAGTGTTAACACAAACAGGACGATTAAGTTCTACAGATCCAAACTTACAAAACATCCCAGTTCGTTTGGAAGAAGGAAGGAAGATTCGTCAAGCATTCATTCCTTCGAAAGAAGGATGGGTTATGTATGCTGCCGATTATTCACAAATTGAGCTGCGCGTACTGGCACACATCGCAAAAGACAAAGGGTTAGTAGAAGCGTTCCAGCATGATATGGATATTCATACGAAAACGGCAATGGACGTGTTTGGCGTTGGAAAAGATGAAGTAACATCGAATATGAGACGTCAAGCAAAAGCGGTTAACTTCGGAATTGTGTATGGTATTAGTGATTATGGACTTTCACAAAATTTAGGGATTACACGAAAAGCAGCAGGAGAATTTATCGAAAAGTATTTCGCAAGTTTCCCTGGTGTAAAAGAATATATGGATGAGATTGTACAAGAAGCGAAGCGAAAAGGGTATGTGTCTACATTATTAAATCGTCGCCGTTATATTCCAGAAATAACGAGTCGTAATTTTAATTTGCGCAGCTTTGCAGAGCGTACTGCGATGAATACGCCAATTCAAGGTAGTGCGGCAGATATTATTAAAAAAGCGATGATTATTATGGCGGATCGCTTAAACGAAGAAGCATTACAAGCGCGTCTTCTCTTGCAAGTACACGATGAATTAATCTTTGAAGTGCCGAAAGAAGAGATAGAAAAACTAGAGAAGCTTGTACCTGAGGTAATGGAACATGCGATTGAACTTGCTGTTCCGCTAAAAGTGGATTATTCTTCTGGTCCAACTTGGTATGATGCAAAATAAGGAAGTGATTGAATGCCTGAACTACCAGAGGTTGAAAATGTTAGAAGGACTCTTGAAAACCTTGTAACGGGAAAGATAATTAAAGATGTAATTGTAACATATCCGAAATTAGTAAAGCGACCTGATGACGCTGAGCTTTTTAAAGAAATGTTACGCGGTGAAAAGATTGAAAGAATTGAGCGAAGAGGTAAGTTTTTACTTCTATATGTAACAAAATATGTGATTGTTTCACATTTGCGTATGGAAGGTAAGTATTTGCTTCATGAAGGCGATGAACGAATTGATAAACATACGCATGTGCGTTTTCAGTTTACAGACGGGACAGAATTGCACTATAAAGATGTAAGAAAGTTTGGTACGATGCATCTCTTTAAAAAAGGAGAAGAATTCGACCAAATGCCACTTGCAGATTTAGGGCCTGAGCCGTTTGCTGCTGAATTGACACCAAGGTATTTGCAAGAAAGATTGCAAAAGACAAACCGCAAAATAAAAGTTGTATTGCTAGATCAGCGTCTTGTGGTAGGACTTGGTAATATATATGTGGATGAAGTGCTATTCCGCTCTGGGATTTATCCAGAACGGGAAGCTTCTGCTTTGACAACGGCAGAAATAGAAAAGATCTATGAAGCAATAGTCGCAACATTGGGCGAAGCAGTGAAGCGCGGTGGCAGTACAATTAGAACATATATCAATTCACAGGGACAAATCGGCTCGTTTCAGGAGCTGTTAAATGTGTACGGCAGAAAAGGTGAACCGTGCGTAACTTGTGGGAATGTGATTGAAAAGACAGTCGTTGGTGGACGAGGGACGCACTATTGTCCTATATGCCAGCCCAAAAGCTAAGAAAGAGATTTTTTTCTAATAACATCGGATAGGCATTTGTCATATACATACAGCAAAGCTATGTATAAGGAAGGAGCTTACCGATGTATCAATATTTCTCTCTTATTTTATTAGCTTTTACATTAAGTTTGGATAGCTGTAGTGTAGGGCTTACTTATGGTCTGCGGGGCGTACGGATTCCATTAAAATCGATACTCATCATTGGAATGTGTTCAGCGGCTGTTATGCTTGTGTCGATGGGAATTGGACATATGATTGCCAAAGTGTTTTCCCCAGTGATTGCAACGCGTATTGGCGGAATCGTTCTAATAGCTATTGGAGCGTGGGTTGTATATCAATTTTTTCGGAGTGAGAAAAAAGATGAGCCGCAGCACGAAGAAAAAGTTTGGAAATTAGAAATTGCTTCACTTGGATTAGTCATTCAAATTTTACGGAGACCGACTGTTGCTGATTTTGATAAATCAGGCACGATTTCTGGGGGGGAAGCTTTACTTCTTGGTATTGCTCTTTCGATAGATTCGTTTGGGGCTGGGATTGGTGCATCTTTATTAGGGTATGCCCCTGCCATGATGGCGGTATTAGTTGCTGTTATGAGTTCTTTGTTTTTATTTATTGGAATGAAGCTCGGAACGGTGTTATCGAATATGCGGTGGTTACAAAAATTTACGTTCCTACCTGGAATTTTACTCATTATTATTGGTATTTGGAAAATGTAAGTAGGAGCGTGAAACATAAGTTTCACGCTCCTATTCATAAGGGGGTAGCATAATGACAATTGTTATTGGTTTAACGGGAGGCATTGCAAGCGGAAAAAGTACAGTTTCACAAATGTTTCGTGAGATGAACATTCCTGTTATTGATGCAGATATTATTGCAAGAGAAGTTGTAGAACAAGGTAAAGAAGCGTATAAAGAAATTGTAGAGGTATTTGGTGAAGAAATATTACAAGCAGATGGTGAACTTAATCGTCCGAAGCTTGGGAGTATTGTATTTCATAATGAAGAAAAACGATTGCATTTAAACAAAATCGTTCATCCAGCTGTCCGCAAAGAAATGAATGCTCATAAGGATATGTATATAAAGGAAGATGTGCAAGCGATTGTGCTAGATATTCCGCTTTTATTTGAAAGTAAGTTAACAGAACTTGTGGATCAAATTTTAGTTGTAGCTGTAGCGCCTAGTACACAGTTAGAACGCTTAATGAAGCGGAATGGTTTTATAGAAGAAGAAGCAAAAGCGCGCATTGATTCGCAAATGTCTTTAGCAGAGAAAGTAACATTAGCTAATAAAGTGATTTATAATGATGGCACAATTGCTGAGACAAAAGCACAATTACAGCTCATTTTAAAAGAGTGGAACATCATTAATTAAAAAAATATGAAATTAGTGAAAATGCTTAGTGACATATCTTCTTTTTGTGTTATACTATTATTGGGATTAGAGATAAATAGTATAACGCATTCAAGGGGGATAACATATTATGACTCGTGTGGCAATTAATGGATTTGGACGTATTGGGAGAATGGTATTTCGTCAAGCGATAAAAGAAAGCGCATTCGAAATTGTAGCGATTAACGCAAGCTATCCACCAGAAACATTAGCACATTTAATCAAGTATGATACAGTTCATGGCAAGTTTGACGGAACAGTGGAAGCATTTGAAGATCATTTATTAGTGGATGGGAAAATGATTCGCCTTCTAAACAACCGCGATCCAAAAGAATTGCCTTGGAAAGAACTAGGTGTTGAAATTGTAATTGAAGCAACTGGTAAATTTAATGCGAAAGAAAAAGCGATTCTTCATGTAGAAGCTGGGGCAAAGAAGGTTATTTTAACAGCGCCAGGTAAAAATGAAGATGTAACAATTGTAGTTGGTGTAAATGAAGAACAATTAGACATTACAAAACATACTGTGATTTCAAATGCATCTTGTACAACAAACTGTTTAGCGCCTGTTGTTAAGGTGTTAGATGAGCAGTTTGGAATTGAAAACGGTTTAATGACAACTGTTCATGCTTATACAAATGACCAAAAAAATATTGATAACCCACATAAAGATTTACGAAGAGCACGTGCTTGTGGACAGTCTATTATTCCTACAACAACAGGTGCTGCAAAAGCTCTAGCGAAAGTTCTTCCACATTTAAATGGAAAACTTCATGGAATGGCACTTCGTGTTCCAACACCAAACGTGTCTCTTGTTGACTTAGTAGTAGATGTGAAACGTGATGTAACAGTTGAGGAAATTAATGAAGCGTTTAAAACTGTTGCAAACGGTCCACTGAAAGGGATTATTGAATTCAGTGAGGAACCTTTAGTTTCGATTGACTTTAATACAAATACACACTCAGCTATCATTGATAGTTTATCTACAATGGTAATGGGCGAACGTAAAGTGAAAGTACTTGCTTGGTATGATAACGAGTGGGGTTACTCTCGCCGTGTTGTAGATCTTGTGCAGTTAGTTGCTGCTGAATTAACAAAACAAGAAAATGTACAACACATTTAATGATACAAGGAAGGCAAGCGATTGCTTGTCTTCTTTTTTTGTATTTTTTTCTGAAAAGGAAAAAAATTATACAAGTATATTTTCGCGAATGGTACATAGGAGAAACCATTGTGATTATTGCATTTGTGAATCAATTATTTGTTTTTTGGAAAAGTAAAGAAGAGAATATGACAAAAAATCGAAAAAACTGTTGTTGCAAAATGAAAATAAACAAAGTATACTAACACTCGTAAACTTAAGAGCTGAGGTACGTAGTTACTACTTAAAGGGTTAGGACCTCTCTGGACTAACTTTCCCCCGTGGTAGTAGAGCAAGCCAAATTGCAAATTAGTTTTCAATTCGAACAGTTAGATTAAATTTTTATGAGGGGGAACTGTAGAATGGATACTATGGACACGATGGGTCGTCACGTAATCGCTGAACTTTGGGATTGCGATTTCGACAAGCTTAATGATATGCCGTTTATTGAACAATTATTTGTGGATGCAGCACTAAGAGCAGGTGCTGAAGTACGTGAGGTTGCTTTTCATAAATTTGCGCCACAGGGTGTAAGTGGAGTTGTAATCATTTCGGAATCACATTTAACAATTCATAGCTTCCCGGAGCACGGCTATGCAAGTATTGATGTTTATACTTGTGGGGATCGTATTGATCCAAATGTTGCTGCAGAATACATTGCAGAAGGTTTAAATGCGAAAACGCGAGAGAGCATCGAGCTTCCTCGAGGCACAGGTAGCTTCGAAATTAAGCATAGAGAAACAAAAGCTCTTTAAAAAAGAACATAATTGATTTAAAATGTAAAGAGGTGTATAATGCACCTCTTTTTTAGTTTATATAAATGGAAGTAGTAAGCGTAGACAAATAGGTTATATAATATTGTATATATATTTTCGCATGTAGGTGAAACGAGAAGAATGAAGATTAAATTGCAAGGGAGTGAATGAGTTGCGTTGTCCAACCTGTTTTCATAATGGTACAAGAGTATTGGATTCACGTCCGGTAGATGAGGGACGCTCCATTCGAAGAAGAAGAGAGTGTGAAAGTTGTTTAAATCGATTTACGACATTTGAACGAGTAGAAGAACCACCTCTTATTGTTGTAAAAAAAGAGGGAACACGAGAAGAGTTTAATAAAGAAAAGATTTTACGCGGGTTAATTAAAGCGTGTGAAAAAAGACCTGTATCGTTAAAGCAATTAGAAGGAGTAACGCAAAAAGTAGAGCGTGAACTTCGTAATTTAGGAATATCAGAAGTGAAAAGCGATATGATCGGTGAAATCGTAATGGAAGCACTTCGAGATATTGACGATGTTGCTTATGTACGATTTGCGTCTGTATACCGTCAATTTAAAGATTTAAATGTATTCATTGAGGAATTAAAAGATATACTGCAAAAAGAAAGAGAATAAGATAAAACTCTGATTCGCGGTGGCTGTCTCTTTGTTTCATTTCTTTTGGAATGATGGAAGAATTGAACCCGCAAATTACGTGAAAAAGAGCTATAAGCGTAAGCTATTAGCTCTTTTTTACTAATAGAATACGTAAAATGGACAAAAGAAAGGAATTGCAGGGAATGGAAAAACAGTCATGGATGGAGCTATTGCCAATCGATCGTTATAAAGTAAGTGCAAAAGGGCTATTGCATAATTACGATCGGAAGGTATTAACAATGTTATATCAACCATTAGTGGGTAGCAAGGCTTTTAGCCTATACATGACGCTGTGGGGAGAGCTAGAGCAGGATCGTGTATTTGGAAAAGAGAATACACATCACTCTCTGATGGTGACAATGCAAATGCAGCTTCCTGAAGTATATGAAGAACGGGTGAAATTAGAAGCAATTGGGCTTTTAAACGTATATATTAAAAAAGAAAAAGATATTCGGATGTTTATATATGAATTGCAGCCACCACTAACTCCAAAACAATTTTTTGATGATATTGTTTTGAGTATTTTCTTGTACAACAGATTGAGCAGAGCGAAATATAATCAAGTTAAACAATACTTCTTAGAAGAAGAATTCGATTTTGCTTCATATGAAAATGTTACACGTTCTTTTAATGATGTATTTGGTTCATTTAATCCAGGTCAATTTGAGCATGCACAAGAGGAAGTTCGTATTCCAAAGACAACAGTCATGCCTGGAAATGAACAGGGGACTGCGCCTAAGGTTTGGAATGATTTCTTTGACTTTTCTTTATTTCTAGAAGGGGTATCGACGCTCGTCCCAAGAAAGGCAATTACGGATCAAGTACGTGAATGTGTCATTACGCTAGCCTACGTGTATGACGTCGATGTATTATCGATGCAAAATATAGTGCTTGGTGCAGTGACAGAATTACAAACGATTGATACGGAGAGGCTTCGTAAAGGAGCGCGTGATTGGTATCAATTTGAAAACGGTCAAGCGCTTCCGGTGTTAAGTGAACGGGTGCAACCTCATTCTACGCGTACGATGAAAGAGAAAGAGCCAACTACGCAAGAAGAGATGCTTATCAAACAGCTTGAGGAAATTTCACCGAAACAATTATTAAAAGAAATCTCAGGCGGGGCAGAACCAACAAAAGCAGATTTACAAATTGTAGAAGAAGTGATGTTGAGTCAAAAACTAGCGCCAGGTGTTGTCAATGTACTTATTTATTACGTTATGCTTCGTTCTGACATGAAACTGGCTAAATCATATGTTGAGAAAATTGCAGGGCATTGGGCACGAAAAAAGGTTGGTACCGTATCAGAAGCGATGGCTTTAGCGAAAGAAGAGAATCGTCAATATCAAGAGTGGGCTGAGACGAAGAAGAAAGGCCGTACAACGAAGAAAGCAGTACGGACAGAGATGGTGCCAGATTGGCTTAAGGAAGAACAGAAAGAAGAGCCGAAAAAAGAATCGAAAAAACAATCACAAAAAGGTGCAAGTTCAAAAGAAAATACGAGCAATCTAGAAGAAGAACGAAAGAGATTGGAAGAAGAGTTGAAAAAATATAAGCGTGATTAATAGAGGAGAATGAACACTCTTTGAGGTGAGAGAATGGAGCATATTCAAAATTCATTTGCAAAGTTGATGCAAAATGAAAATTTTAAAAATAGATATGAAGTGTTAAAAGCGGAAGTGATGGCGCATCCGCGTGTGAAAGAGTTTATTGAAGAACATAAAGGTGAAGTGACAACTTCTATGATAGAACGAAGTCTTGTGAAGCTATATGAATACATTGGGCAAAGCGTTGGATGTGCAGATTGTCCGAACTTAGAATCGTGTAAAAATATGATTCAAGGATATGAGCCGAAATTGATTATTCAAGGTAAGATGATTGATATTCAATATGATCGCTGTGTAAGAAAAGTGGCTTATGATGAAAGGAAGAAGTATGAAAAATTAGTGCAAAGTGTCTATATGCCAAGTGATATTTTACAGGCTTCTATGGAAAATTTAGATCCATCAGATTTAGAGCCGCGCATTGAAGCGATTCGTGCGGCAAATGAATTTTTAAGTGCATACGAACCTGGGAAGAAAGTACAAGGGTTATATTTCTACGGTAAATTTGGTGTAGGGAAAACGTATCTCTTAGGAGCGATTGCAAATGAATTAGCCTTGAAAAAAATAAGTTCAATGATTGTATACTTACCAGAATTTTTGCGAGAAATTAAAAGCTCATTGCAAAATAATACGATAGGTGAAAAGATTGATGCTGTGAAGCGTGTACAAGTATTAATGCTAGACGATATCGGGGCAGAAGCAATGTCAAGTTTCGTGCGTGATGATGTGCTTGGTGCTATACTGCAGTTCCGTATGCTAGAAAACTTACCGACGTTCTTTACATCTAATTTTGACTTTAAACAGTTAGAGCATCATTTAACGTATACGCAGCGCGGAGAAGCAGAAGAAATGAAAGCAGCCCGTATTATGGAGCGTATTAAATATTTGGCAAAACCAGTTGCGATTGGCGGGAAGAATCGTCGTCATGCTTAAAGATAGAAAAGAAATAGGAGAAAGTTATTTTTAATATATTTTAAATTTGTATTTATATAAAAAAGAGTCTGTTTTGTATGAAAACAGACTCTTTTTTATGCTCAGTTAAGCAATGGAAATACATTGTTAATCTGAAAATTCATACGAGCTTGTATCATTTTTTTCTTCCACCGTTAATATATATAAAATTAGCAAGAAATATCGAGTGAAGGCTTTCGGCGATAGGGGAGTTATTTCTACTTAGAGTAAGGCTTCACGGATCGGACTCTTATGGATGTGTGCCTCACTTCGTTTTAAGCTGAGGGGTTAACTGTCCTTTAGAGCGGGATAAAAGGGGGGACAAGAGTGATTGAAATCTGCTTCGAAGAAAAAAATGATGCTGCGCACGTATATCAACAACTGATAAAGAGAACGGAAAAGCTATATAAAGAAACGAGCGTTTATTTATATGAACAAAAGGTAACAATTCATATTCCAATATGCGAATCGAATTATATGGAGAAAGTTTTGATACCGGTACTCCTTTATTTTATTGTTAATATAAAACAAAATGAATGGCTTCGTGCTATTTTAAAAGAAAAGTTTTTTTATGAAGAGCAAGAAGAATGCCATCAAATTTTACATATGGCACAAGCAATTTTAAATGGAAAAAGAAAAGGAATTACCCGGGATTTAACACGTAATCAAATTGAGATGTATGTTATGTCTTCTTTAAAAGGATGGATCTGTGACCCGCTTTCGTTTTCCTTTTCATCCTATATTCGTTTTCGCCTGCGCGCGTATAAAGAAATGGTGCACAGGCTTGCGGAAGTAGCAATTGATGAATATAAAATGGAGCAAGAATATCAAATGTTTGTAGAGATGCTACGGCAACAAGTAAGTAGCCGAAAATCACGGTTATCTTGCTTACATCTTGTATTTGATGAAAATTTTATTTTTTATGATGAAAAAGGAATACGTTTAAAACAAGAGAAATTGGTTCAATATATAGACGAGGAGTTACTAACTAAGCAGGGTGTGTACATTGACACGAAGGTAATTGCACCGCTTCTTTCTATTTCGCCGAAAATGATTTATTTGTATACGAAAGAGCAAGATCATAATATGATTGTTACCCTTCAAAATGTATTTCAAGAAAGAGTACAAATATGTGCACCGCATGAATTTGAACACAACGTGAAAAATTTGAAAAATAAAGGGAACGCCCTTGATTTTCTAAGTTTTTGAGCATATAATTACCTACATAAATGAAATATATTGAAATGTCACGATGAGGACATGAGTAATTTACTACGATTTTCAGAGAGGGAAGGCTTAGGGTGTGAGCTTCCTAGTACGGGTCTATTACTTACCACCTCTAAACTTTAGCAGTGAACGTTTTGTCTAGTAATTGCTAACGGTCAACACCGTTATGTTGTACTTGAGCAATTAACAGTTTTGTTAATTGGAACAAGGGTGGAACCACGAATTCAACACTCGTCCCTTTTTACGGGATGAGTGTTTTTTATTTTGAGAAAAAAGAGGAGTGACCAGTGATGGCAGATGTAGTTAAAATTACTTTCCCTGATGGAGCTGTGAAGGAGTTTCCAAAAGGAGTAACAACTGAAGAAATCGCAGCTTCTATTAGCCCAGGCTTAAAGAAAAAAGCTGTGGCTGGAAAATTAAATGATGAGATGATCGATCTTTCTACACCAATCGAAGAAGATGGTGCAGTTTCAATCATTACATTAGATTCTGAAGAGGGCTTATATATTTTACGTCACTCAACAGCTCATCTTTTAGCACAAGCGTTAAAACGTTTATATAAAGATGTGAAACTTGGTATCGGCCCAGTAATTGAAAATGGCTTCTACTACGATATCGATATGGAAGAAGCAATTACAGTTGAAGACTTCAAAAAAATCGAAAAAGAAATGCAAAAAATTGTGAACGAGAACTTAGAAATCGTTCGTCACGAAGTACCACGTGCAGAAGCACTTCGTCGTTATGAAGAAATTGGCGATGAGTTAAAATTAGACTTAATTAATGATCTTCCAGAAGATGCAGTGATTTCAATTTACGAACAAGGCGAATTCTTCGACCTTTGTCGTGGGGTTCACCTTCCATCTACAGGAAAGATTAAAGTATTTAAATTATTAAGCGTTGCAGGTGCTTACTGGCGCGGCGATAGCAACAATAAAATGTTACAACGTATTTACGGTACTGCATTCGTGAAAAAAGCAGAATTAGATGAGCACTTACGTATGCTTGAAGAAGCGAAAGAGCGCGATCACCGTAAATTAGGTAAAGAGTTAAAACTATTTACTAATAGCCAAAAAGTAGGTCAAGGTTTACCCCTTTGGTTACCAAAGGGTGCAACAATCCGCCGTATTATTGAGCGTTATATCGTTGATAAAGAAGCAAGCTTAGGATATGATCACGTATACACTCCAGTACTAGGAAGCAGAGAACTTTATGAAACTTCTGGTCACTGGAACCACTACCGTGATGGTATGTTCCCATCAATGGAAATGGATAATGAAGAATTAGTTCTTCGCCCAATGAACTGCCCTCATCATATGATGGTTTATAAAAATGATATTCACAGCTATCGTGAACTACCAATCCGTATTGCGGAACTTGGAACAATGCACCGCTATGAAATGTCTGGAGCATTATCTGGATTACAACGTGTACGCGGAATGACTTTAAATGATGCGCACATTTTTGTTCGCCCAGATCAAATTAAAGAAGAATTGAAACGCGTTGTAAACTTAACTTTAGAAGTATACAAAGATTTCGGTTTAGAAAATTATTCATTCCGTCTATCTTATCGTGACCCAGCAGATACTAAAAAGTATTATGCTGATGATGAGATGTGGGAAAAAGCACAATCAATGTTAAAAGAAGCTATGGATGAAATGGGTCTTGAGTACTATGAGGCTGAAGGTGAAGCGGCATTCTACGGTCCGAAACTTGACGTTCAAGTTCGTACTGCACTTGGAAAAGACGAAACACTTTCAACTGTACAATTAGACTTCCTACTTCCAGAACGCTTTGAATTAACTTATGTTGGTGAAGACGGTAAACAACATCGTCCAGTTGTAATTCACCGTGGTGTTGTATCAACTATGGAACGCTTTGTTGCCTTCTTAATTGAAGAATATAAAGGTGCATTCCCAACTTGGTTAGCTCCAGTTCAAGTGCAAGTAATTCCGGTTTCTCCGCAAGTGCATTTAGATTACGCGAAGAAAGTACAAGAAGAATTGCAACGTGCTGGTATCCGTGTTGAAGTAGATACTCGTGAAGAGAAAATCGGTTACAAAATCCGTGAAGCACAAATGCAAAAAATTCCGTACATGCTTGTAGTAGGTGACAATGAAGTTGCTGAAAATGGCGTAAATGTACGTAAATATGGCGAGCAAAAATCAGAAACAATCGCATTAGATGCGTTTGTGGATATGATTAAAGTAGAAGGAAAACGCTAATGAAAAGTCGCGGCATGCCGCGACTTTTTTGTATATTACAAGCAATAAAAGTTAGAAAAAATAACCAAACTACACTTATCATAAAAAAGTATTGCATGTATGCTAGTTGTTTGTTACAATATTTCTTGTTGTTAGTAAAACACATGACGTCTTCTTGACAGACGTCATGTCCTATGATAAACTCATCAAGGATAATAGAATATTGTTTTGTAGAACAAGTAGAAGCACCCGCTTCTCACCTGATTGACGCATGCGCAGTTAGCAGGTAAATGTATTTCTTACTAAAGATATTACAAGTGTGGGTGTCGTATGCCCGCACTTTTTTTGTTCGGGTTCTATGATTGCAAAACGTATTCTGATAAAACCTTGGAGGTGGCTTACTATTAGCAAGGATATGATGATTAACGAGCAAATTCGTGCACGTGAAGTACGCTTAGTTGGCGCAAATGGCGATCAACTTGGAATCAAGTCTCGTAATGACGCTTTAGACTTAGCTGCAAATCTTAATCTTGATTTAGTATTGGTTGCTCCAAATGCGAAACCGCCAGTATGCCGCATTATGGACTACGGTAAATTCCGCTTTGAGCAACAAAAGAAAGAAAAAGAACAGCGCAAAAATCAAAAAGTAATTAGCATGAAAGAAGTTCGTTTAAGTCCAACAATTGATGAACATGACTTTAACACAAAACTTCGTAATGCTATCAAGTTTTTAGAGAAAGGCGACAAGGTTAAAGCATCAATTCGCTTTAAAGGACGTGCCATTACTCATAAAGAAATCGGTCAACGTGTCTTAGATCGTTTCGCTGAAGCTTGTGCTGAAGTTAGTACAATCGAATCTAAGCCTAAAATGGAAGGACGCAGTATGTTCTTAGTTTTAGCACCGAAAAACGATAAGTAATAGATAGAGGAGGAAATACCTATGCCTAAACAAAAAACTCATCGCGGCGCTGCAAAGCGTTTCAAAAAGACTGGATCTGGTAAACTTAAGCGTTCTCACGCTTACACAAGCCACTTATTCGCTAACAAATCTACAAAAGCTAAACGTAAACTACGTAAAGCTGGTGTAGTAAGCGCTGGTGACTTCAAACGTATTCGTCAAATGCTTGACAACTTAAAATAAGTTCGGTTGATATATAGAACAAACTAGGAGGTAATATCATGCCAAGAGTAAAAGGTGGTACAGTTACTCGTAAACGTCGTAAAAAAATGATTAAACTAGCGAAAGGTTACTACGGTTCTAAAAATACTTTATTCAAAGTTGCTAACCAACAAGTAATGAAGTCTTTATTATATGCGTTCCGTGACCGTCGTCAAAAGAAACGTGACTTCCGTAAATTATGGATCACTCGTATTAACGCAGCTGCTCGTATTAACGGTCTTTCTTACAGCCGTTTAATGCACGGTTTAAAAGTTGCTGGTATCGAAGTTAACCGTAAGATGCTTGCTGACTTAGCTGTTCATGACGAAAAAGCTTTCGCTGAATTAGCAACAGTTGCAAAAAACAACTTAAACTAATTATTCAAAAACCTTAGAAGATTTTCTTCTAAGGTTTTTTTATTTGTCCGAATGATACAATTCTAGCAGGAAACGAAGAAGAGAATTAGAAATAGAAATGAGCGTGGAAAAAGATACGAGGAGGAACCACATGGCAAAGCTAATTTATCATATTGCAGTTACGGCGGATAGCTTTATTGCGGACTTAGATGGTGATGCTACTGATTCGATTTTTTTATATGAAGGTGAACATGTATCAGATTTTATTGCCGATGTCGAGCAATATAATGCGGTATTAATGGGGAGAAAAACATATGAGTTTGGATTTCAATTTGGTGGGAAACTAGGAGAGCCAGGTTACTTTAAAGAATTAAAGCATTATATTTTTTCAAATACTATGCAATTTGAATCGAGTGATAAAGTAGAACTTGTTAGGGAAGATGCAGTTGAGTTTATCAAAAACTTAAAAATGAAAGAAGCTGGTAATCTGTGGCTCTGCGGAGGCGGAGAACTGGCTGGCTCGTTAGTTCAGCAAAAACTAATTGACCAAGTAGTATTAAAAATAAATCCAGTCATAATTGGTGAAGGAACGCCTTTATTTGGTAGCGTGAAACCGCGTTTAAAATTGAAATTAGTTGATGCGAAACACTATGTAAATGGTGTCATTAAATCAACTTATACTATTATTTATTCTTAGGAACATTTACGTGGAAGAGGGGAAAATTAACGGACGTGTTGTTATCGATATGAAAAAAAGAATCTTAATATAATTTGTCAAAAGCTAGAGGAAGAATACTCTAGCTTTTTCGATATAATATCACGACGGAAAATTTGAAAAAATTAAAACAAATGGTAGATTTAGGATAATTGTTGTACTAATATGTAAATGAAAACCTTTTCAAAAACAGAGTGAGGGAGGAATTCATTTGAAAGCAGCTGTTGTAAACCAATTTAAAGAGAAATTAGAGGTAAAGGATGTCCCAAGGCCAAAGGCAGGAATGAACGAGGTGCTTGTACATATCCAAGCATGTGGTGTTTGTCATACAGATTTACATGCGGCACACGGTGACTGGCCAGTAAAACCGAAGTTACCGTTAATTCCAGGACATGAAGGCGTTGGGGTGGTAGAAGAAGTGGGAGAAGGCGTTACCCATCTTAAAATAGGTGACCGAGTCGGAATTCCTTGGTTATATTCAGCGTGTGGTCAATGTGAGTACTGTTTATCTGGCCGTGAAACACTTTGCTTAGATCAGCATAATGCAGGGTACTCAGTGGATGGAGGCTATGCAGAATATTGTATAGCAGCAGCTGATTATGTTGTAAAAGTACCGGAAAACTTAAGTTCAGTAGAAGCAGCTCCGTTATTTTGCGCAGGTGTTACAACATATAAAGCGTTAAAAGTATCAGAAGCAAAGCCTGGACAATGGATAGCTGTTTTTGGGATTGGTGGTCTAGGGCATTTGGCGATGCAGTATGCCAAAGCAATGGGGTTACATGTAGTAGCAGTTGATACAGTTGATGAAAAACTTGAACTCGCAAAAGAACTCGGTGCAGATTTAGTTGTTAATCCACTTAAGGAGGATGCTCCGCTTTGGATTCATGAAAAGGTAAACGGCGTACATGCATCTATTTGTACAGCCGTATCAAAACCAGCATTTGATCAAGCGTATCGTGCGGTTCGCCGTGGTGGATCATGTGTAGCGGTTGGACTGCCGCCAGAAATGATGGAAGTACCAATCTTTGATACAGTATTAAATGCGGTGAAAATTGTTGGTTCTATCGTTGGAACGCGTAAAGACTTACAGGAAGCATTGCAATTTGGTGCGGAAGGAAAAGTAAAAGCGATTATAGAAACACGTCAGCTTGATGAAATTAATGAAATATTTAGTGAAATGGAAGAAGGAAAGATTAACGGACGTGTTGTAATTGATATGACAAAATAAATATAAAAGCTATAACGATATAGAAGAATATACAGTAAAAGGTCGGAGGAGATTCCTCTGGCTTTTTTTACTGTCGTTCACAGGAACCTTTCCTAGTAGAAACGACACTGCTATAATGGAAAGATGATATGGAAGTTTCAACATATGTAGATAATGTTTGAAACGTACCACTGATTTAGGGACAAGCTATTTCATAAGGGACTAGGAAGCTAACTAGATAATAAAGGGTAGGTTTTTTAGCTTACAATAAATATGAGATGAAACAACATTGTTTTTGTGCAATGTTGGAGGAGGAATAGAATGGACTTACTACAACTATTTAAATTACAAAAAGAATTAGATGATCGTATTGCAAAAGAGCATAACTTGCAACCGAAGAAATTATTAAAAGAAAAAATGTTAGCACTTCTTGTTGAAATTGGAGAACTTGCAAATGAAACGCGTTGTTTTAAATATTGGAGCAAAAAACCAGCTGCTGAGCGCGAAGTTATTCTTGAAGAATATGTAGACGGTTTACATTTTATTTTATCAATTGGGATCGACTTAGGCATTGATAAAAACTTCTTGTTTTATAAATGTGCTCAAACGAACAAAACACGAGTTGAAATTTTCTTAGACACGTATGCGAAAGTGATTCGCTTTACTGATCAGCCATCTATTACAAATTATATTGAACTATTTACAAGCTATCTTCGTCTTGGACAAGCTCTTGATTTTGGACAAGAAGAAATTGAAAAAGCATATTTAGATAAAAATGAAGTAAACCATCAGCGTCAAACACAAGGGTATTGAGTTAATTTTTGAATATTTCAACTCGTTTTTGTATAATGAAGTGACTGAAGAAAAAGGAGGTATTGACAATGACAAAATTAGACGCGACATTGACAATGCTAAAAGAATTAACAGATGCACGCGGGATTGCAGGTAATGAACGCGAACCACGTGAAGTCATGAAAAAGTATATCGAGCCGTTTGCAGATGAACTTTCTACAGATAATTTAGGGAGCTTAGTTGCGAAAAAAGTAGGGGAAGAAAACGGTCCGAAAATCATGGTAGCTGGTCACTTAGATGAAGTTGGTTTTATGATTACGCAAATTGATGACAAAGGTTTCCTTCGTTTTCAAACAGTTGGTGGCTGGTGGTCACAAGTTATGCTTGCGCAGCGTGTAACAATCGTAACGCGCAAGGGGGATGTAACAGGTGTAATTGGTTCAAAACCACCTCATATTTTACCAGCAGAAGCTCGTAAAAAACCGGTTGAAATTAAGGATATGTTCATTGATATTGGTGCTTCTAGCAAAGAAGAAGCAATGGAATGGGGCGTACGACCAGGGGATCAAGTTGTACCATATTTTGAATTCCAAGTAATGAAAAATGAAAAGATGCTACTTGCAAAAGCATGGGATAACCGTATTGGCTGTGCAATTGCAATTGACGTGTTGAAACAATTGAAAGATGAAAAGCATCCAAACGTTGTATACGGCGTTGGAACTGTACAAGAAGAAGTAGGTCTTCGCGGTGCGAAAACATCTGCAAACTACATTAAACCAGATATCGCGTTTGCAGTAGATGTTGGTATTGCTGGCGATACACCAGGAGTAACAGAAAAAGAAGCGCAAAGTAAAATAGGTGATGGACCACAAATCATTTTATATGATGCATCAGTCATTGGACATACTGGACTTCGCAATTTCGTAGTTGATGTGGCAGATGAATTAGACATCCCTTATCAATATGATTCTGTAGCTGGTGGCGGTACTGACGCAGGTGCAATTCATATTTCTGTAAATGGTATCCCGTCTATGGCGATTACGATTGCAACTCGTTATATTCACTCTCATGCGGCAATGTTACACCGTGATGACTATGAGAATGCAGTGAAATTAATTGTAGAAGTGATTAAACGTCTTGATAAAGAAGCTGTACATAATATTACATTTAACTAATAAGAAAAAGCGAGGGGGGCTCCCTTCGCTTTTTCTATTTTTATTACGCTCTTATTATTGTTCTTGTATCATTTTCATCAGTAATAAATTGTATATTTTCAAATCCGAAGTTTTTTGCGTTCTTATAAAGCAATTCGAGTTTTTCTTTATCTTTGCAGTAAATGACGGTATAGTAGCTATCTACTACGAAAAGAACAAGTTCACACTCACTTTTAACGAATTCTTCATAAGTTTCAATTTCTGAAACTTTGCCTTTCGGATATGCTTGTAAATCAGCAAAAATAATCCAATAGACATTATTTTCTAATAGATTTTTAAGATCCGTACCTTCCATTATTTCATTATCTGTTTCAAAAAGATCTTGATCTAGATCTAAATCATCATTAACCACTAAATAAGACTCTACGGGGCTAACTCTCCAATCGAAAGTGGAAATGTCTATTGGTTTTAATACCTCTCCAAGACAAGAGTCATATTTGTCAGTAATAGGTAGTTGAAAACTTATTCCTCTTTTCATAAAGCAATACTCTCCCCTCGTTGATTTTGTAAATGTTCTCAAAGAATCTATGAAAGGTTTTTGCTCCATTATAAATACGGCTTGTTAAAAAGGTCTCTCTAGTCCAGCGGCAGTATACGCTCCTAAAATAATTAAACGTGTGAGTTGCATCGCCATAAAGTGCGGCGTATAAATCATCCCTCTTTTTAACCACGACATAATCATCCCGATATGTGCACCTGTTACGTAGCTAATGAGAATATCACGAGGAACCATAAGTTCGTCATCATCTGGCTGTGAAATAGAAAGTCCTAATGTTAAATGTGTTTGAATGGTTTTCATCATTTTATAAGAATAGTTTCCAGCTGCTTTGTCACCGAGCATTACGTTGTAAAAGGTAGCATTCTCAGCGATGTGTTCAAATAAGGCTAGAAAAATTGGATGAGGTGAATTAAAGGTAAGTTGCAAATCTTCTTTTGTTTGCTTTTTGGGCTTAATCACTTCTGATAAAGATGCTAGCATTTCCTCTATACACTTATCTAATAAATCGTATTTATCATGATAATGGCTATAGAAGGTAGCTCGATTGACAGGAGCACGTTCAGCGATATGCTGAACTGTTACATTTTCAAATCCCTTTTCGCCTACTAAAGCGACAAAAGCATCCTGTATCAATTGTCTCGTTCGTTTTACACGCGGATCGTTTGTATTTTTAATAGACATTTTATTTCTCCTTGCTGAATTTTGATTACTTAACCAACAAATATATAGTATAGTGTTGGATAACCAACATATATGCTCAAATTGTCGGTTGTAGATTCAAAATAATTATTTATAATTATAAACGATATTCCTTTAGAAAACAGCACCGGTAGCATACAAGCAAAGAATTGGTTTGCTATGCGTAAGGTGTGCTTTTTTAGTTTAATTGTTAATATAATTAACAATTAAACAGTATAAATAAAAGGGGTATAAATAGTTTAGAAAAAAATTATATGCGATATAAGGAGAGGAATGCAATGAATCAGTTTCGAAGAATGGTGATTATTAACATTATCACATTAATTGTATTAGTTGGCGGTGGTATCGGCGGTTATTACTACTATAACCAAGCTGAAAATTACTTAAAAACAGATAATGCGAAAATTGATGGGAAAGTAATCCCAATCGCATCACCAGTAGCAGGGAAATTAACAGAATGGAATGCTGAAATAGGTAAGAGTTACAATGAAAATGATAAATTAGGTTCTGTTTCTGCACCAGGTCAAAATGGTGAGCAAACGATGGACGTAACAATTCCGCATAGTGCAACAGTTGTTCAATCCAATGCGACGACAAATGCTTTCGTAGCGGCAGGTAGTCCAATTGCGTATGCATACGATATGAGTGACTTATGGGTAACAGCAAATATTGAAGAAACTGATGTTGATGATGTAAAAAAAGGTCAAGAAGTTGATGTGTATGTAGATGCATACCCTAATACAACGTTAACAGGAAAAGTAGAACAAGTTGGATTAACAACGGCAAATACATTCTCTATGCTTCCATCAAGCAACGCAACAGCGAACTATACGAAAGTAACACAAGTTGTGCCGGTTAAAGTTTCTTTAGATCATAGCAAATCAGTAAATATTGTTCCTGGAATGAATGTGACAGTTCGTATTCATAAGTAAGGGGGGAAGATAAAATGTCCTCAGGTTTAATTGTAGGATATGCAGCATTTTGTATTATCGTCTTCTTCCTTGTAAATCGTCTTTTAAGAAAGAAAAAAACGAACGCGGGAGAAGAACAAGTCCCAGCCGTAAGTAAGATAGAAATAAATCAGTCAGAGCAAGAAACTTCAAATGTAGTTGAATTAGAAGCATCAAAACAAGAAACGAAAAAGCAAGAAAGATCGAAACAGCAAATGCCGATAGAGAATGTCAATGTAAAAGCCGTTGTAGCGGTATTAATTCTCGGTATGTTCGTGTCGATTTTAAACCAAACAATTATTAATGTTGCCTTGCCTCCATTAATGAATGAGTTCAACGTATCAACTTCAACAGCGCAATGGTTAATTACAGGCTTTATGCTTGTGAACGGGATTTTAGTGCCAATTAGTGCGTTCTTAGTTTCGCGGTTTACGTACCGTAAATTATTTGTAGCAGCGATGCTATTCTTCACAGTAGGTTCTATTATTTGTGCGATATCTGGAAACTTCACAATGATGATGATAGGGCGCGTCATTCAAGCAGTTGGCGCAGGGATTTTAATGCCAGTTGGTATGAATATTTTTATGACGCTGTTCCCGCCACATAAGCGCGGTGCTGCAATGGGATTGCTTGGTGTAGCGATGATTTTAGCGCCAGCGATCGGACCAACTGTAACAGGTTGGGTTATTGAAAACTACAACTGGAACTTAATGTTCTATGCGATGTTTGCCATCGGTTTAGTTATTACATTCTTATCTTTAAAATTCTTTACACTAGCTCAGCCAGTTTCAAAAACAAAGCTAGATATGTTTGGTGTTATTAGCTCGAGTATTGGACTTGGTAGTTTACTGTATGGATTCAGTGAAGCTGGAAATAACAGCTGGAGCAGTGCCGAAGTTGTGATTTCACTTATCGTTGGTGTAATTGGTATAGCGGTATTTATTTGGAGAGAGATGACGACAGATAACAAAATGCTTGATTTACAAGTATTTAAATATCCAACGTTTACTTTTACATTATTAATTAATGCAATCGTAACAATGGCATTATTTGGCGGGATGTTATTACTTCCTGTATACTTGCAAAACATTCGTGGCTTTACGCCAATTGAATCAGGTCTCCTGCTTCTTCCAGGATCATTAATTATGGGGATTATGGGACCGATTGCAGGGAAGTTATTTGATAAGTATGGTATTCGCCCGCTAGCAATCATTGGATTAGCGATTACAACATATGCTACGTATGAATTTACGCAGCTGTCGATGGATACACCATATAGCGTCATTATGACGGACTATATTATACGTTCATTTGGAATGTCATTCATTATGATGCCAATTATGACAGCTGGTATGAACGCGCTGCCGATGAATTTAATCTCTCACGGTACAGCAACGCAAAATACATCAAGGCAAGTAGCGGGTTCAATTGGTACAGCAATCTTAATTACAATTATGACGCAACAAACAACGAATCACGTTGCAGATTACGGTAATATGCTAACAACAACAAATCCAATTGTAGTTGATAAAGTACACGGAATGGGACAAAGTTTAGCATCTGTAGTTGGATCAGCACAAGGAGGAGATGCGATGAGCTCTCAGCTACTATTTGGACAAATTTCAAAGCTTTCTGCAATTAATGGCATTAATGATGCTTTCTTAATTGCAACTATATTAGCAGGAATTGCTTGGGTGTTATCATTTTTCTTACCATCAGGTAATAAGCCAAATAGAAAAGCAGAGAATTAATTTTCTCTGCTTTTTTGTTTTGATATTAAAATGAGAAACCTGCATTATCCTGGAATGGAGAATGAATCAGGCATAGACATCAGTTGATAGAAAATAGCCCCTAGTACCCCTACAGTAAAAATGATCATTCCCATATTGCGGATACTAATCATTTGGTTACGTATTCCACTTATACTTGCCAACAAACCAGCTAACGCGAAAAGAAACCAATACAG
Organism: Bacillus sp. TL12; assembly: GCF_022625245.1. Taxonomy (NCBI): domain Bacteria; kingdom Bacillati; phylum Bacillota; class Bacilli; order Caryophanales; family Bacillaceae; genus Bacillus; species Bacillus sp. TL12. Next base: position 320,483 of record NZ_JAJJBY010000002.1, read on the forward strand.
GACAGTTGGAATTGGTAAGATCTTCTCACCATCAATCCCCATTCCCCAGAAAATAAAAGGCATAGCGACAAAAGAAAAACAAATAAGCCCCATTGTAATAACGAATGGCTTTCGATACATGAGTCCTGCTATAACTAAATAGATGCCACCAACGATCCCACATGATACAAGTATGGGCATAAAGAAAATCCATAGAAAGCTTAACATTTGCATATGTTTATTCCTCCTGATTGATAAGTTATATTTTACAATACTAGGGTTATTTTGGGTATTGTTAAAGGTGAATTAGTTTTGTTCCAGTTAAAAGAGGTATCGCCAAGTAGCGATACCTCTTTTTATGATAAAAATGCCAGTGTATTATTCATAATATGAAATAATATAGCTGGAATAATAGAATTTGTTCGTTTGCATAATATAGCCATCAATAGTCCCATAAGAAAAGTAACAACCATTACGCCAAGTGAGTATGTATGAGCGATCCCGAAAAGTAAACTTGTCCCAATTGCTGCAATCCAAAATGGAAAGCGTTCTGAGAAGAAGCGAAGGATGATACCCCGGAAAATAATTTCTTCAAAAATAGGAATGAAAATTGCAGATCCAATAATTAATAAAATTCGATATTGCTTTAGAACATCTAAGTTTAAAGCAGATGCTTGTTGCGTTGTTGCATCTGGAAATAGGTGTGTTAGGATTAGCGAATTTAAGGCGATGTTTATAGTGAAGAAAAGAATTAGGTATATGTAAGTACTCAATTTTTTAAGTGCTCTAAAATTGAAAGCGGATGACAATAAGTTTTTTGCTGGTTCATACTTATAGATGAATAACAATAAAACAAGTAATTGCAATAAAGTACTTGCAGTATTTCCTATGGATTCATACAAGGCGATTTGTTTTTTATCCGTTAGGTCGCTTGTATAAATTGTTACAGGGAGTGCAATGAATAATGTTAGAAGTCCTGTCCCAAAAAAGGCAAATAAGGTAGAAGCGATAAATTGTCCCCATGACATGGAATGTTTTTGTGTTTCTATAAGCTGTGTGGTTGGCTGCATAGATAGAACTCCTTCTGTATATTTTTATATATAATTATATATATTTAGTTTATAAATGTCACTTTCAAATATGACATATGGAAATGGTATTGGAAGACTTTGTGAAATAATAAAAGAGGTATCACCTTGTAGTGATGCCTCTTTTTCATTGGTAGACTTGTTCTGCTTTTTTATTAGATGTTGATTGCCCTATTTGTAATTCGCGCTCTACCATTCGATCTAATTGCTGAATGGCTTTGAGTGCCTTTTCATAAGAGATTGTTCGATAGTGATGTGCTCCGCCTGGCTCTTCATCTGCTTCGTCCGCCCACTTAATAATATTTTGTAGAGGGGTTCTTTCAATTGTTTGTTCTACTAGAAAAGAATCGGTATGCAGGAGAATAGCAACAGAAATTTCCTTTGCTTGCTTCGGGTGTTCTCCTAATCGGATCAATAATTTATGAGCTCGTTCCGCTCCTTTAATTGCATGAATATCATTCTTTTTATACAATTCATAGTCCCATTCTCCGCCTGTGTACCATGTATGATGTCCTATATCATGAAGAAAACCAGCCTTTGTTGCCGCATCGACTGAGGCGTGATGCTTTTTGGCTAAGTGAAACGCATGGTAAGCGACTGCAATCGCATGGACCATTCCAGAACGGTTGACATATTTTTGTGTAATATGATGTTTGAAAATTTGTTCAAGCGTAATACGGTGCATAAAACATTCACTCCTTTTGTTTATTGATATATATAAAGAAAATCGATAGGTTTAAATGTATTTTGAACATTGTACTCCATCACGCTATGTTAGTAAAGTAGAAATGTTTAGGAGGAGAGAATTTTTTATGCATATAAAAATCACCCTAGCTCATGCCAAGGTGATTTTTAATTCTTCATTTTTTTAGCCCTTGCTCAAGTGTTTCTAACATCTCATGCTTTCCGTTTTCGTCGGCATTTTGCCAAATGACTTCAAATAAAACACCAAGCCCTGGAAGCATTTTTTCTTCACCGCTTTGAATTGCTTCTACAATTGTCTCTTGTAATTCGCCTTGTGTATTTCCTGCAACGTTTGCTAATACAGCGCCGCGTAGATTAAAGTTCATTACTTTCACCTCTTCTTCTGAATTGAAACTGACGTTAGTTTTTGTTCTTTTTTATGTAAATATGTATGAAAAATAGGCTATAATGAGAAGACAAGAAGAGAGGGAATACATATTATGAAAAACATTGATTCAGTACAAAATCCGCGCGTAAAGCAGTGGAAAAAGCTGCAGACGAAAAAAGAGCGCGATAAAAAAGACCTATTCTTTGTAGAAGGATTCCACTTAGTCGAGGAAGCTTTAAAGGCAGGGGTTGTCACAGAACTTATTGTCTCAGATCAGACAGATCTTCCAAAAGATTGGGCGGTTACGGATGTTGAAATGTATATTGTGCCGGAAGCAATTGTAAAAGTACTTCGTGAAACAGAAACGACGCAAGGTGTATTTGCTGTTTGTGAGAAGCGTGAGAAAGAAATCGCTCTTACAGATGGGAAGTTTTTATTATTAGATGGCCTGCAAGATCCAGGAAATTTAGGGACAATTATTCGTACAGCCGATGCAGCTGGTATTCATGCCGTTGTGCTTGGAGAAGGATGCGTTGATGTTTATAATAGTAAAGTGCTTCGCTCTACACAAGGTTCTATTTTCCACTTACCGATTGTAAAAGGGAACTTAGAAGAATGGGTAGATAAATTACAAGAAAAGAACGTTCCTGTATACGGAACAGCGCTTGAAAACGGAGTCCCATATGGTGAAGTAACGCCGACAGGAAGTTTTGCATTAATTGTAGGAAACGAAGGAAATGGTGTACGCCAAGAAATTCTTACAAAATGTAATCAAAACTTGTATATTCCGATTTACGGCGGGGCAGAATCGTTAAATGTTGCAGTTGCTGCAGGGATTTTAACGTATTATTTACAAAGCCCAGTTGCGAACAGGTAAAAAACTTCTTATAATAAGTTGAAGTACATGTTCATGATGAACATATAATAAAAGTAAAATAATGAAAAACGTTGATAGAGAAGAGTAGCTTGCAAAATCGCCATATAGGGAGAGAATGCCGTAGACTGAAAGCATTCTTATGGTAGACGGAAGTGAATTCACCTCTGGAGTTGGCGCCAGGACCATTGTATATGTAAAGGCGTTCCGGTCAAAGCTGACCGTTATAACGAATTGAGTGGGCAGACTTGTTCTGTCAATTTAGGGTGGTACCGCGAATTTACCTCGTCCCTTTTTTAGGGAGCGAGGTTTTTTTATTTTAAAAATTAGGAGGGTTCCAAGATGGAAGCACGTTTAAAAGAGCTAAAGCAAAAAGCGTTAGAGCTGATTGAAGAAGCGAAAGAGCTAAAGGGCTTAAACGATGTACGCGTAGCGTATTTAGGGAAAAAAGGTCCAATTACAGAAGTATTACGCGGCATGGGGAAATTGTCTCCAGAAGAGCGTCCACGTATGGGGGCATTAGTAAATGAAGTACGTGAAGCAATTCAAACGCGTTTAGAAGAAAAAATTAACACGCTAGAAAAAGCAGTAATCGAAGCAAAATTAGCTTCTGAAACAATTGATGTTACATTACCAGGTCGTCCTGTAGAAACAGGTTGCCACCATCCGTTAACAGCTGTTGTTGAACAAATTGAAGATGTATTTATCGGTATGGGGTATGAAGTAGCTGAAGGGACAGAAGTAGAGAAAGACTACTACAACTTCGAAGCATTAAACTTACCAAAAGATCACCCAGCGCGTGATATGCAAGATACTTTCTACATTACAGAAGAAACATTATTACGTACACATACATCTTCTGTGCAAGCAAGAACAATGGAAAATAATAAAGAAAAAGGCCCAATTAAAATTATTTGCCCTGGTAAAGTGTATCGCCGTGATGATGACGATGCAACGCATTCACACCAGTTCATGCAAATTGAAGGTCTTGTCATTGACAAAAACATTCGCATGAGTGACTTAAAAGGTACACTGCAAGTATTCGTGAAGAAGATGTTCGGTGAAGACCGTGAAATTCGTCTTCGTCCAAGTTTCTTCCCGTTCACAGAGCCATCTGTAGAGATGGATATTTCTTGTATGATGTGTCACGGAAAAGGTTGCGGCACATGTAAAGGAACTGGATGGATTGAAATTTTAGGTGCGGGTATGGTTCATCCGAACGTACTTGAAATGGCAGGCTATGATTCAAAAGAATATCAAGGTTTCGCATTCGGTATGGGTGCAGAGCGTATCGCAATGTTGAAATACGGCGTTGATGACATTCGTCATTTCTATACAAATGATGTACGTTTCTTACAACAATTCAAACGAGCGTAAGGGAAGGAGAGGATAAATATGTTCGTATCATATCGTTGGTTACAGGAGTATGTAGATATTAAAGATGTAACGGCACAAGAACTAGCAGATAAAATCACGAAAAGTGGTATTGAAGTAGAAGGCGTTGAAGTATTAAACAAAGGTGTAAAAGGTGTTGTTGTTGGTCACGTATTAGAATGTGAAAAACACCCGGAAGCTGATAAATTAAGTAAATGTCTGATTGACATCGGTGAAGAAGAACCAGTACAAATCATTTGCGGTGCTTCTAACATTGCAAAAGGTTTAAAAGTCCCTGTTGCAAAAGTTGGCGCTGTTCTTCCTGGTAACTTCAAAATTAAAAAAGCAAAACTACGCGGGGAAGCTTCTCACGGTATGGTTTGTGCACTTCAAGAACTTGGTATTGACGGGAAACTAGTTGCGAAAGAATATGCAGACGGTATCTTCATCTTCCCAAGTGATGCGGAAGTTGGTGCAGATGCGCTTGAAATTTTAAACTTACATGATGAAGTACTTGAACTTGGTTTAACACCAAACCGTGCTGACTGCTTAAATATGTTAGGTGTTGCGTATGAAGTAGCTGCTATTTATGGCCGTGAAGTAAAACTTCCAGCTGTAGACTTACAAGAAACAGCAGAAAAAACGTCTGACTACATTTCTGTAAGTGTAGAAGCAACTGAGCAAAACCCATTATACATTGCAAAAATGGTGAAGAATGTAAAAATCGGTCCATCACCAATGTGGATGCAAACGCGCCTTATGGCAGCTGGCATTCGTCCAATTAGCAATGTAGTGGATATTACAAATTACATTTTAATTGAATACGGTCAACCATTACATGCGTTTGACTACGATAAATTAGGTTCAAAAGAAATTGTTGTTCGTCTTGCAACAGAAGGTGAAAAGATTCAAACATTAGACGATCAAGAACGTACATTACAAGCGCATCACCTTGCGATTACAAATGGTACAAAAGCATTAGCTGTTGCTGGTGTAATGGGTGGAGCTGAATCTGAAGTTGATAATGATACAGTAAACGTTCTAATCGAATCTGCATACTTCGAAGGTCAAACAGTGCGCCGCGCATCAAAAGACTTAGGTCTTCGCAGTGAATCAAGTGCACGTTTTGAAAAAGGAATCGACCCAACACGTACATTTGAAGCAATTCAACACGCAGCAGCTTTAATGGCGAAATATGCTGGTGGAGAAGCACTTGAAGGTGTAGTAGAAGTTGATAACTTGCAAGTACAAGAGCGTACAGTATCTGTTACAGCTGAAAAAGTAAACCGTGTATTAGGTACAGAAATCTCTGCAAGTGAAATGGGTACAATCTTCACAAACTTGAAGTTCCCATTTACAGAAGTAGAAGGAACATTCCATGTGAATGTACCAGCACGTCGCCCTGATATTACAATTGCAGAAGACTTAGTAGAAGAAGTAGGTCGTCTGTACGGATACGATCATATTCCAGTTACATTACCAACTGGTACAATGACGCGTGGTAAATTAACAGCGGCACAAACAAAACGCCGTAAAGTACGTCGTTTCTTAGAAGGTGCTGGTTTATATGAAGCAATTACGTATTCATTAACAAGCGCTGATAAAGCGAAACAATATATGGTTGAGCCAAACGAAAAGGCGCCTGTAAATCTTGCACTTCCAATGAGTGAAGAGCGCAGCCAACTTCGTTTAAGCCTAGTACCACAATTACTAGAAGCAGTCGCATATAACAACGCTCGTAAAAATGACAGTGTTGCATTATATGAAGTAGGTTCTATCTTCTTACCAACAGCAGAAGGTGAACTTCCGAAAGAAGAACAACATCTTGCTGGTGTGATGACAGGTTTTGCACTTCACCATGCATGGCAAGGTGAGAAGAAAGTCGTTGACTTCTTCGTTGCAAAAGGTGTGTTAGAAGGATTATTCGACGTACTTGGCGTCGCAAGTAGCATCACGTATGCTCCTGCAAAACGTGAAGGCATGCACCCAGGACGTACAGCTGACATTTTACTAGACGGAGAAGTAATTGGTTTCATCGGTCAATTACATCCAGAAGCGCAAAAACAATTAGATGTGAAAGATACATTCGTATTTGAATTATCTCTTGTAAAAGTATTCGGTGCAGACGTAGAAGAAACTTACTACTCAGCAATTCCACGTTTCCCATCTATGACACGTGACATGGCAGTTGTAGTAGCAAAAGAAGTAAAAGCTGGCGAAATGAAGCAAGTAATTGCAGAAACAGGCGGAGAACTTCTAAAAGAAGTAACACTATTCGACTTATACGAAGGTGAAAAAATGGAAGAAGGCAAGAAATCACTTGCATTCTCTATGAACTACTTCGATCCAGAACGCACATTAACAGACGAAGAAGTAACAGAAGCACATAACCGTGTATTAACAGCGGTAGAAGAGAAATTTGGTGCGGAGTTACGTAAGTAAAAAAGCAGCCTTGTGGCTCATAGCCATCAAGTTAAGGTTATGTATAATTTTCATCAAAAACAGCTACCCTTTCATGGATACTCCATGAAAGGGTAGCTGTTTTTATGTTTTCAATGAATTTTACGGAAGAATTACAATTATTAAGTCAGGAATTAAAGAATACATTTTCACTTTCATTTTTAGAATCACTTGCATATGAGACAGGAATGATTCAATGTAAAAGAAAATGTAAAGCACAGGATATCGTTTCTTTATGTGTCTTTTTAAGTAAAAAAGTTGGAACAGAATCTTTAGTGAGTCTATGTGCCAAATTCAAGCGTTAATAGGAAAAAAGAAGGTAAACCTAAAAGATACAGAAAATAGGTAACTTTCAAAATAAGGAACTCTCAAATTAGTAGGGTAGTTGAGTAGTTACATTTTTTTATTTGAATATCCCTACTTTTTGTTTTCCATGTTATGATAGAGATGTTAATGAATTGAAGGGGTGGATTTTATGAAGTTTGGGAAAATGGGATTAGTGGTTGTGGCAAGTTTAAGTCTTTTCGCTTTATCTGCTTGTGGAAAATCTGCAAAAGAAACAGTTGTTTCTTCAACAGAAAGCATTTTAAACGCAAAGCAAATGGAATCAAGCGGTTCAATTTCTTTTAAATTCGATTCTAATGCGAAAGATATGAAAAGAGAAGATAAAGCGGCAATTGATATGTTAAAAAACATATCAATTACAGTTGATTCAAAAACAGATAAAGATGCAAAAAAAGACGAAGTAACAATTGGTGCAAATATTAAAACAGATGCAATGAAAATGGATATATCGATTCCAATGTTTATGGATGAAGGGAAAGAGGCTTTATATGTAAAAGCGAATAATGTAAAATCACTATTACAATTAGCTGGCGTTCCTGGTGACAGTTTTTCTACTCTAGAAGGAAAAGTTATCAAAATGGATATGAAAGATTTAGGAGAAGTAGATACAAAAGAATCTGCGAAAATCCAAGAGAAAGTACAAAAAGCGTTATTAGATGCAATCAAAGCGCTTCCTGAAGACAAATTTACAAACGAAAAAGATGTATATACTGTGAAATTAACAGGTAAAGATTTAAAAACAGTGATTGAAAAGGTATTTGATGAAATTTCTACAATGAAAAACTTCACTGGAACAAAACAAGAAATTGCAGACTTTAAGAAAGAATTGAAAGGTGCAAATCTTGATAAATCTTCCATTTCTTTAACTTATACAATGGATGGAAAAACAATTAAAAAACAGGATGCAGCAATTCATGTCGAAGCAAAAGATCCTGAAAACGAAAAAGAAACAATTAAATTTGATATGAATATTAAGTCTGATATCAAATCTATCGATAAACCAATCAAATTCACATTCGATACTTCTGAAAAGAACATCGTTCCAATGGATGAGTTACAAAAAATGATTGGTGAGTTTATGAATCAATCCATGAGGGGCGGGGAAGTAACTCCTGTTCAACCAACTCCAATAGAACCTGCAGCATAAAAAAGACCCCTTAAGGGGCATAGCCCCATCGCTATCAAGCTAACAAAACAAAATACCCCCTAAAATGAAAAAATGCGCTATTCT